>JAFGPI010000060.1 GCA_016926065.1 Candidatus Krumholzibacteriota bacterium | reverse complement strand
TTGATAATGATCGCCTCCCTCAACCTGGTCCTGATCATCGACCGGGAAATCGAGGGAGAGGGCCGTTACCGCCTGGGGCCGGCGGCTATCCCGCCCTGGATTCTCCCGCTGCTGCTGGGTGCTCTGCTGGGAATGGGAGCCCTGGGAAGGCCCAACCTCTTTTTCCTGTTGATTCCCGCCCTGCCGGTTTGGCTGTTCTTTCGTTTCCGCAAACGCGGCCCGGGAATAGGCCGGGCCCTATTATGCCTGGCGGCGATTATATCCATCCTCTTGCTTCCGCTGTTGTACAATTTCTCCCAATCGGGCCGCTGGGCACCCGCCTCCTCCCATGCCGGCATCAATTTCTACATGGGTAACTGTCCCGGGGCCAGCGGGGTATTCAATCCTCCCCCGGGAATGCGATCCGATATGAAAGGCCTGATAGAGGATTCCCGCAAGGAAGCGGAAAGAAGGGTGGGCAGGCCGCTGTCCGCGGCGGAAGCTTCCTCCTTCTGGCTGGATCAATCCCGGAACTGGATCGGGTCCGATCCCCGGGGATGGCTGCGGTTGCTGGGGGCGAAGTTTGTGCTTTTCTGGAACGGGGTGGACGTCTGCGACATACTCGATTTGAAATTCTTCCAGGAGAGGTTTCCGGTTCTAAAATTAATGTTCATCCCCTATGCCTTGATCTCGCCCCTGGCCTTTACCGGCATTTTCATTTTATGGCTGCTGCGCAGGCGGCGGGCCGTGATGCTGATTTACACCGGAGCGGCCCTCGGATCGATCGTCTTATTCTTTCTCAATACCAGGTACCGGTTGCCTTCCGTCCCCGTGCTGATCCTGCTGGCGGCCCTGTTCCTGGTCTGGCTCTTCAGGCGGCTGCGGGAAGGGAAATGGAAACCGGTGGTCCCCGCCCTCTCCCTGGCGGTGGCGGTTTTTTTCCTGCTGGCCGGCCGGGAGATCATCGGGGTCAACCTCAGCGCCACCTATACCTTCCTGGGCAATCACTACCTGCTCCGGAATGACGAGGTTAAAGGGGAAGAAGCTTTTGCCCGGGCCTACCAACTCGATCCGGACGACGAAAAAACTATGATCAATTACGGGCGCATTCTGCTGCGCCGGAGAAAAGCGGAAAGGGCCGGAGAATTGTACGCGGCGGCTTTCGCCAAGAATCCCCGTTACCCCCGGCTGGCCATCGAATATGGTTCCTTGCTGGAGCAGCTGGGCAGGAAGGAGGAGGCCCGGCAGAAATATCTTTTCGCCCTGGAATTCATGGGAACCCGGGACAAGCTCAATGCCTGTCAACTCCTCTCCCGGACCGCCTACGATGAGCGCAAGTTGGGGGAAGCGATAGCCTGGATCAAAAAGGGCCTGGAAATCGCCCCCCGCGATAAAAAGTTGCTGGAACTTCTCCGCTGGCTGGAAGAAAAGGAAGAGCAGCCGTAGAATGGGCTTGTTGCCCGGGAAGGAGGGTGGTACATTCCCCCCGGGTCCCGGTTTATCTCTATCGAGGGAAACCGGTTAAGCCTATATTACCGGGGTAGCCTGGATCGCAGAAAACCGGTCAAAGCTATATTGATACAGTGACCATGATTCTATTCTTGTCCATACTGCTGAAATACAAAAAAACGGTGATCATTTTCACCGCCGTCGGTTTCGTGCTCTCGGCGGCGGTATCGCTGATCATTCCGCCCCGGTATAAGGCGGCCGCGGTCTTTATGCCCAGCGGGGTGGAAGAGGAATTGACCGGAGAAAGGAATGTTTTCAAGTCTATCGGCTCGTTGGGCGAGACCTATGCCACCCTCATCCGGATTCAGAGGAATTTTATAATCGACCATATAATCCGCAGCCGCCAGATGAGCCGCCTGATGTCGGCCCGGTTCAACCTGCGGGAGAGATACGGGGTGGACACCGAGGAGGAGGTGAGGCGGGAGCTGCAAAAAAGGATCAGTACCTTCGTCCGGGACGAGGGAGTGGTCGATATCTCGGTGGAGGACCGGGACCCGGTCAGGGCGCGCGATATGGTAAACGGGTACCTGGAGTTGGTGGACAGCCTGCTGGTGGAGTTGGCCCGGGAGAACGCGGTCTCGCGGAAAAGATTCCTGGAGGAGGAATCACGGCGCCGGGAGGCGGATATCGAGCGGCTTGATTCCCTGCTCGCGGATTTCATGCGGGAACATCATCTCTACTCGGTGGAGATCCAGACCCGCGCCCTGTTCGCGGTGATGGCCCGCTTGACCTCCCGGAGGAGCGCCCTGGAGATCGAAAAGCGCCTGCAAGAATTGTCCACCCGGGAAGGAAGCCTGGAACTGGAAAAACTGGAATTCGAACTGGAGGCCATAGAGAAGCAACTGGAAGCGTTCCTGGAGGAAAACCGGGACGCGGACCTCTTTCCTTCCCTGCGGCAGCTGCCCGGGCTTTCCGCCCGCTACCTGCGTATGAACGCCCACCGCATGATGCAGGAATTCGCCCTGGCCTTTATCCGGATTAAGCTGGAGGACGCCGCCATCTCGGCCCAGAATAGGGTAACGGTGATCAGGGTGCTGGATCCTCCGGTTATTCCCGAAATAAGGATCTGGCCCCGCCGTAAGCAGATCGTGCTTATCTCCACTTTCAGCCTGTTATTCTGGAGCTGTTTCGTACTGCTGGTGCGGGAAGAGGTAAGAGAGGGCAGGTTCTCCCTGGGCATCTCCCCGGCCGGCCGGCCCGGGAAGGGAACGAGAAAAGAGGGCGCATGAAGCTGGCTCTTTACGGAGACCCGGTCGATATCAAAAGGCTTGCCCTGCTGCTCCTGTCCTCGCTGGCGGCGGCCGCGGCGGCCTTGATCTTTCTTCCTTCCGGTTTGATCGGGTTGGCGCTGCGGGTCTTGCTGATCCTGCCGGCCGCGCTGATCCTGTTCGATAATCCGCGCTGGATCTGTTATCTCCTGATTTTCATCTTATTTTCCAACGTGGACGTTTTTGCTCCCTTCCGGCTGTACCGGATCCTGCTGGTCTTTCTTTTTGTCTCCCTGCTGGTATCGGTGGTGCGGGGCCGGCGCCTGGTGCTGCACAACCGTATTTTCATCTACCTGGTGGGAGCGTTCCTGCTCCTGGCCTTCCAGTCGATGGCCTTCGCTCGGGACTTAGTTAGTGCCCTGGACGGAATGATCAGGCTGATTAAATTCCTGTTTGGAGTTTTGCTGATGATGCAATTTATCCGGGACCGGAAGGAGTTGTTAAACCTTTTTATAGTGGTCACCCTGGCCATGCTGGCCTGCGATTTCCTTCCTCTCTGGATTCCTCCCCCGGAACTCTACGCGGACCTGGCCTTTTTCTGGGATCTGGGAGTCTTAAGGTACGAAGGTTACGTTTTCGACGCCAACATGTTCGCCTTCCACCAGATTTTTTATATCCCCCTGGTTTTGTTCCTAATGGCCAGGTATCCCCGCCCCCGGCTGCTGCGTCCGCTGCTCTTCGCGGTCATCGGGGGAATGGTCTTCGTTACCATCATCAGTTTCTCGCGGGGGGGATTCATCTCCCTCCTTTTCCTCTTTATCACCCTGCTGCTGGTGGAACGAAAGAATAAACGGGTGCTGGCGATCGGAACCGCCCTGATTATCATCGGAGCGATCGCGGCGCCGGCTATTTACTGGGAAAGAATCAGCTCGCTGTTCAGTTCCGAAAGCGGGGGGCTGCAGGACTACGCGATTATGACCAGGATCGAGACCATGAAGGTGGCCCTGATACTGGGCGCGAAAAATCCCCTTACCGGAGTGGGAATGGGAAATTACATTTACCGGGCGTCTTATTACGTACCTTTCGCCAATATCGTGCACAACGCGCTGCTTCAGGTCTTTTCGGAACTGGGAGTAATTGCTGTCGCCCTCTACCTGTATATCATAGCTTTCGACTTCAAACTGATCTTCGGATTGATGGGGAGAAGGGATGACGCGGAAGCGGCCCAGATGGGAAGGGTGCTGTTCGTGCAGCTGGTGGCCGTGCTGATAAATTCGATGTTTATCCCGGTAGCCTATCATCAGGTAACGTTTTTTACCCTCAGCCTTCCGGTTCTGGCAAACTATGCGTACGCGAAGAAATCTCCCGCTATAGTAGTAGACCGGGAGAAGTGACTCCGACCGGTCATTTACTCTAAGGGAACCGATCAAAGGGGGAGGAAAAAGCCCCTGCGCCGGTAGCAGGAAAGGTAAAAATTGCCGGCTAAGGGAAGATTGATAAATTCGTAGTCCCGGGTGAACTCCTGTCCCATGATTATATCCTGTTCCTGGATCTTGATCCGGCTCAGGTCCTCCGCTCTTTGTCCCGTATGGATCTGGATATTACCCAGCAGCAGCAGATCCGGTTTCCGGGAGAGCACGTGCTTGCCCAGCGTTTTCAGGTGGCCGGGCTGGCGGGAAACGATCTTCCCCTTACGGGCTATCTCCGGTTCGGTTAGACCCAGGATGTCCACCATGAACAGATCGGAATAGTATCCGATGGCCCCGGTGGAGCCGCACCCCAGGCGGGTGTCCGGGGGCAGGATATCCTTCAGCCTTTCTCCCAGGTGAGCGTAGGCCTTGACGGTGAGGCGTTCGTGCCGGAAGTCCTTATAGCCGGAACCGGCCGGCACCATGGCCAGGCAAACCAGGGTGAGGGTGATTACCGGCACGGCCGCTCTCCATCCGGGATCCTTCTTTCCCGGGGAAATGTCCGCGGGGCCGTGGGGGCCGCCGCCGGGGGCGGTGATGGAATCAGTCCGGACCGGTATCATTCCGCTCAATCCCGCCGCCGTGAATATCGCCAGCAGGGGAAGGGTGGGAAGAAAAAACCTGAAATGAGGCATCCAGTCCCCTCCCAGCGCCACCACCGATATCCAGTGGGTGAGGATGAAGACCAGGGGCAGGATCACCCGGTTCCGGTGGAACGGATTTTTACGGTGCAACCATAAACCGATCAGTAAAAAATAACCATAGCGGGAGGCGTAGCGCAGCAGGTAGGCGGAGCCGTTTTTCAGCATCAGGCCGGCGGGTCCGGTCTTGGCATAAAAAGTGTTCGGCACCAGGGGGCCGAAGTATCTCCATTTCCAGATCAGGTAGGGGGCGAAGAGGAGGACCAGGATCCCGGCCCATTTATAGAGGTTGGTCCGGTCCCTGCTTTCCAGCAACACGATAATACCGGCCAGGGCGTAGAAGATCAAACCCTCGGGCCGGACCAAGCCCAGAAGCCCCAGTACCAAAAAAACGCCTTCCGGCCTCCGCCGGCGCAGGAGGAGTAAGAATCCCCCGCAAAGCAAAAAGGTGTATAACGGCATTTCGGTACCGGCCAGGCTCCAGACCAGGAAGGGAGAGGAAGCCGCCAACAGCAGGGGGGCGGAAAATAGTACCAGGGAGGGGGCCCAACCCCCGTCTACCCTGTCCCTTCCGTATTCCCGGACGGCGTATCCGGCCAGGACCAGAGTGGCCAGGGAAAAGGCCAGGCTGAGGACGCGGGCCGAGAGCGGCAAGGGAAGGCCCAGTTTCCCGGAGGCGATAAGCAGGATCAGCCAGAGAAAGTTGGTGTATCCTTCCACCCTCTCTCCGCTGTTATAGACGAAGCCCTCGCCCCGCAGCACGTTCCGGGCGTAACGCAGGGTGATATAGGCGTCGTCGGGCAGGTAGTGGAGGTAGTACAGGCCCACCAACAGCAAGGCGGCCGTCAACAAAGACAGGATCAGAATCCTCCAGCCCCTTTTCATGGCCGCCCTTTCAGAAAAATCGATCCTTTCCCGGCGCGGAAAATCCGGGGGAATATCGCCGCCGGTAAAGGCTTGTGACCATCAAGCCTTGCATGGAGATTCACCCGTTCCCCCGGCCGCCCTCATAACTATCGCTGGTCAGGTTTACATATTAAACGCCATCCGTCAATAAGCACCTCGCCCAGGACAGTCCCGGGCCCCGCCGGTTTCCCCGGGCCCTTTCCCATTGACAGGAGAAGCGGGGGTTCCTATACTGGGCGCATGATAAAGAGAAACGATAACTCCGCCGCCGCTGGGAAAACCGTCCAGTATTCGATAAGCCCAGCCGGAGAAAAGTTCGAGCTTCCCTCTACAAAACAGTTCGCCGCGGAGTACAGGAAAATCTCGCGCCGGGTCGCTCAGGCGCGGGATCAGGGCAAGGAAATAGTTGTGGTCATGGGAGTAGGATTCGTGGGCGCGGTGATGGCCGCCATCATAGCCGATACCAGGGACAAGCGGGGTCGGCACAGCAAGTTCGTTATCGGGTGCCAGCGCCCCAGTACCCGCAGCTATTGGAAGATACCCCTGCTCAACCGGGGGGAATCACCGGTCAAATCGGAAGACCCGGAAGTCGATGAACTCATCACCCGCTGCGTGCGGGAAGAGAAAACACTAACGGCGACATACAACAGCGACTGTTTGAAGCTGGCCGATTGCGTGGTGGTGGACGTACAGTGCGATTACGCCAAGCACGACTGCGGGGATATGCGTACCGGCGAGGCCGATATGGCCGCCCTGGAAGCCACCATGAGGACGATCGGCGAGAAAATCCCCCCCCACTGCCTGACCCTGATAGAGACGACGGTTGCTCCGGGGACCACCGAATTCGTCGCCCTGCCGATCCTCAAGAAGGCCTTCGCGGCGCGGGGCCTGCGGGCGACCCCGCTGCTCGCCCACAGCTTTGAAAGGGTAATGCCCGGCAAGGAGTACGTCTCCAGTATCCGGGATTTCTGGCGGGTCTGTTCGGGCTGCACCCAGAAGGCCCGCAAACGGGTGGAAAAATTCCTCCGCGAGGTGCTGAACACCAAGGATTATCCGCTGACGGTGATGGACCGCCCCATAGAATCGGAGACCACGAAGATCGTGGAGAATTCCTACCGCGCCACCATCCTGGCCTTCATGAACGAGTGGAGCCTGTTCGCCGA
>JAFGPI010000059.1 GCA_016926065.1 Candidatus Krumholzibacteriota bacterium | reverse complement strand
GTGTCGGGTAGATGGATATAGCCGATCTTCCCTCCCGAGGCCTTATCGGCCAACAGCCGGTTGCGTTCCACCCAGTCCAGATAGCGCAGGGTTTGCTCCCCCCTCAGCGGTGCCACGGTGATCTCCCGGGCGTCTTTCTTGTCCGGCCTATCGTTGATCAGGAGCTTCACCTGCTGTCCGGCCAGGCCCTCGAAATAACTGTAGAAATTCCGGTCGGTGGTGGCCTCCCGTCCGTTTACTTCCAGGAGGTAATCTCCCTCCTTCACCTCCATTCCCGGCCGGCACAGGGGCGGCAGGACCTCCTGCGTCCAGTCGGGAACCCGGTAAATCTTCTTGAAGGTATACCAGCGACCTGATTTGTCGATCTCCCAATCCACCCCCAGCATGCCGATATTGACCCGGTCGGCCCGGCGCTGGATGTCGCCTCCCCACACGTAGGTATGGGAGGTGTTGAGCTCTCCGATCAGCTCCCCTATGACAAACCTGATATCCTGGCGGCAGGTGGCCCTTTCCAGCAGCCGGCCGTATTTTTCCCTCATGGCCTTCCAATCCAGGCCGTGCATGTTCGGTTCGTAGTAGAAATCCCTCTCCAATCTCCAGGCCTCGTTGAATATCTGTTTCCATTCGGCCAGGGGATCGAGACGCATCCTCAATCCGGAAAGATCCAGGTTATCGCCCGGGGAATCCTTGGCTCCGGCGGGAATGATGCCGATATCGTTCCCCCGCCGGTAGACGATATGGGATCCATCCGCCGACAGCCGGTAGGCGTCGACGTTCTTGATGACCGTATTCTCCTTCCGCTCACCGAAGGAGAAATGGTACAGGTCGCAGGGCCCGATGG
The DNA here is from genome assembly GCA_016926065.1 of Candidatus Krumholzibacteriota bacterium. GTDB lineage: Bacteria > Krumholzibacteriota > Krumholzibacteriia > Krumholzibacteriales > Krumholzibacteriaceae > JAFGPI01. The sequence goes on along the minus strand of JAFGPI010000059.1, from coordinate 7,320 downwards.
CGCGGAATTCGAAACGGTTGAAATCCCCCTCGTCCTTGTTGAGATAGAAGATTCCCTGGTCGTTAACGGCCAGGCTGCGGTAATTTCCACGGGGCAAGGGCAGATGCTCGATCCTCTGGGCCAAACCGCCAAAATCGATGTCTATCCGCGGTTCGTCTTCCCCTTTCTTTTTCTTATCCTCCTCCGCCGCTTCCGCCTTTACCTCATCGCTCTGGAAGGGCAGCAGGGCGTCACCTTCCCGGGTCAACGCCAGGCAGTAGATGCCGGCTGCCTTCTTGTAAACCATCTCCCATTCAAAATCGCAGAACACCGGATCAAACCGCCGGTTGGAGATGAAGAAGAGATGCTCTTGGTCTCGGGAAAAAACGGGGCCGAAATCGTTGAACAGGCCGTTGCTGGCGCAATGCGTCTTGCCCTTATCCAGAGAGTAGATATAAACCTGGTAGATCTGGTCCGGGTTCATCTTCGAATAGGCCAGGTAGCGGCTGTCCGGGGACCAGGAAAAATCATATATCGGCTTGAGATCCAGGGACACGTCGACGTTCTCGAATTGGGCCCGGTCCACCAAGGTTATTTCCTTGGAATCGACGTCCAGGATATAGCAGGCCAGGGTCTGATCGGCGAAGGCGATCTTTTTACTGTCGGGGGACCAGCGCAGGGTGTGGCGGTAACCGTCCCGGTGCTTGGTCAGCCGGACGCTTTCCTGTCCCTCGCCTGGACTCACCAGGTATATCTCGTATTCGCCCGAGCGGTCGGAAAGATAGGCGATCTTCTTTCCGTCCGGCGACCAGGCCCCGTTCTTGTCGTGGGCGCCGCAGTCCCGGCTGAGATTGCGGGTGGGACCCTTCTCGGCGGGAACGGAGAAGATCTCGCCCCGGGCCGTGATCAGCGCCCGCTCGCCCGCCGGGGAACAGTTGAAATCGGTTATCATATCGTTGACGCTCTTGAGGAAGGGACGAAGCTCGGGGGCGTCGCTTCTCACCTCGATAGGCACCTCGGCGGTCTTGCCGGTGCTAACGTCCAGCAGCCAGATCGATCCTCCCAGTTCGTACACTATGCTGCCGCCTCCCTCGCTGGGACGGCGGACATCGTACTCGGTATGCCGGGTGAGCGGCTCGATGTTCCCCGAGGCGGTATCGTAGGAATAGATATTCAACACCCGGTCCCGGTCGGAGCTGAAATAGATCTTGTTCCCTATCCACATGGGGATGCGGTCGGTTCCTTCGAACTTCGTCAGCTTGCTATCCTGCATCTTGTCGAAATCGAAAAGATAGATGTCCTGGGCCGTGCCTCCCTTGTACCTCTTCCAGGTGCGGTTCTCCCGCGCCACCCGGTTGTAGGCGATTTTCGACCCCTCGGGGGAAAAAGAACCCCGCTCCGCTTCGTGCATGATCAATTCCTCCATGCCGGTTCCATCAGGTGATACCAGGAAGAGGTGACGGTAACGGCTGTAGCTGGAGCGGGCGGAGCTGAAGATGATCTTATTCTTCACCGGATGCCAGCCCACCACCTCGTCGTAAGCGGGATGCCAGGTCACTCTTTCGATAGAGCCCCCGTGGACATCCATCACGTACACATCGGCATTACCGTCATATTCTCCGGTGAAGGCGATTTTCGTTCCGGCCGGGGAAAATTTCGGAAAGGCCTCGTCGCCATCGTGCAGGGTGAGGCGGGTGGCGATCCCTCCGCCGGTGGAAACCGACCAGATGTCCCCGCCGCAGACAAAGACGATGGTATTCCCGTGTACGTCCGGAAACCGCAACAGGGGGTTATTATTCTTCGCCATACCGGTTCCGCTCCAAGCCCAGAGCAGCGCCAGGACCGCGAAACAGGAGAAGAGGATCTTGCTTCCTTTCCAGCCGACCATTGAATTTAGGGAAAATAGCTTCATAACCACTCCTTTGCTGGGGGCAAAATAATCCGCCGCCGCTGTTTGAAAGGATATTGATTCAGGACAGTACTATAGCCGTTTGGAGCAACGCGAGTAAAGTAATTTCCGGCCGCCGGCCGGGATAAGGAGCGATTGTCCGAGCCCGGGGCGCGGGGGGCACACCGCTGGCGAAATATCCGGAACCGTATCCCGGGGAAGAATCGCCGGCGGGGAGATCGGGAGAGGAAAATATCGCACCCTGGCACAGGGGATGATCACCGCCCGGGAAGATCCGGTGGATGAAATAATCCGGGCCATGGCGCGAAGGAGGATCACCGCGGGGGAAGATCGGGCGGGGGGTAATTCAGCTTCAGCCTCACCTTCAGTTCCTCTCCGCTATTCCCGTCGATCACGGGGAAGGGCCGGGGAAATCCGGCTATCCGTTCCAGTTCCCGCCGCAGTTCGTCAAATCTGGCCGCCGGAATCGCGAACACGACCTCGGAAAGCTGCCCGGTAGCGGGAAGGTATCTCTTCTCTATTATTCTTCCTTGCAGCATTTCGATTATTTTCTCCACCCGCCCGCCGGCCGGTTCCTCCTCGGCAAGCGCGGTTTTTTCTCCCCCCCGCAGGGCCCTGAAGGTCTCATTGCTGCTTTTTCCCCTCTTATCCGGGAAGATCGGACTCTTAATCTCCATCTCCAATTCTATTTCCCTAGCCGGTTCGCTTCCTTCTCCCAGGGGAAGGTCCGCCTCCTCCCATACCTCTCCCCGGCTTTCTTTCAATAGGCGTTTTCTCTCCTCTTCGTTCGGCGAAATTTCCCCGCTGCTTCCACTTACGCTTTCCGGCTTCTCCCCTTCCACCCGGGGGGAGGATACCTTCTCCTCATGGATAATTCCCGTGGGCTCCCCGGCCGGAGGAGAGACCGCCCTGTCCTCCGCCACCAATACTTCCATTTTTCCCTTCTTCTCCCCCCGGTCCGCTTTCTTATCCACGCGGTCCAGCTCCGGCGCCACCTCCGCCGGCCGCCCCCCCGCCGTTTTTTCCTTCCCCGGCGAAGGTTCTCCGGCCGGAGCGCTCCCGCCGCGCTTATGCTCCAGCGCGTCCGGCGCGACGGCGGCGTCCCGGGTTTCCGCTTTATCCGCTCCGGCTCCGGCCGGCGGCGCCATCCTGGATTCGGGAATCTCCCTCTTATCCATGCCGGTAACGATCTCCCGCAGGGGCCGGCCGTCCCGGGTCCCGGCGAGATAAAACATCATGACGAACAGAACCGCCACCGCGGCCATTTCCAGGGGCAACTTGATCCGCAGGGGAAGAAAGAGGCGGCGCATGGTCCTTTTCAGCGCGCCCTCCCTTTCCAGACGGGCATTGACGGCCTCCAGGAAATCGGCGGGAGGATCGATCTGCTCCAAATCCTTCATGTGCCGGAGGAGAACGGTCAGCGATTCGTATACCTTCCGGCAGGCGCCGCAGGCGGCCAGATGCTCCGCCACCCTCACCCTTTGCCGTTCCGGCAGCGCCCGGTCGAGATAGGCGGACAACAATTTTTCCACTTCATGACAGTTCATGGTCGATCTTTCCTTGTAAGGCTTCCCGGAGAGCCAGGCGGGCCCGGGACAACTTCGATTTTACGGTTCCCGGCTTCAATCCGGTCAAGGCCACTATCTCCTCGTAGGAACGGCCCTCGATATCCCTCAACACCACCACCATCCGCTGCGGCGGAGCCAGATTATTCAGGGCCTCCTGGATGATGCGGCCGATCTCCTTCCGGCGCAGCCCGTTCAGGGGGGAATCCCCCCGGTCGCGAAGCTCCCGGGCAAATGGATTTTCCTCGGCCGAGGGCGGAGGATCTATTCTCAATTTCTTCTTTCTCATGCGGTACTCCAGGGAATTCAACCGGTTCTTGCAGGTGTTGACCGCGATCCGGTAGAGCCAGGTGCGGAAGCTCGACTCGAAACGGAATCCTTTCAAGTACCGGTGGACCTTGATGAAAACCTCCTGCGCGCAATCGTTCGCGTCATCGTAATCTCCCATCAGCCGGGAACAGAGGCTGAAGACCATCCGCTGGTGCAGCAGGATCAGCCGGTTGAACGCCTGCCGGTCTCCCTCCAGGAATCCCCGGGCGTGCAGCTTGCTCCGGCGCTCTATATCATTCCCTGCGGTTATCGATTCTTCCATCAATAAGTTTCTTATATTCGACTCCCGGAGAGCCTACCTGGCCCCCGGGCTCCCGTTTCCAATCCCGGAAGCCCGGGGAAAGGGCTGCGGTTTTTCTTCCTCCGGTCAGCGGGACCGTACCATATTATCGGCGTTTTCCACCCACATGGCGAAATAGGGATAGCCGCCGTCTTTCCTCTTTATATATAGCATAAACGGTCCGTCGACGATAAGCGATTTACCACTGGCACCTCCCTTTTTCAGGGCGAATACGCCCTGGGATTCAACCGAGGCCCCGCTTTCGTCCAGCCTGAACCGGACGTCCTGCCGGGCCTCCTGGACGAAATAATCCTCGAATCCCGCATTGAGCAGGAACAATCCCAGCAGGGGAGTGAATGTATAATCGATCGACAATTCCAGTTTCGGTATGAGCAGGATATCATCATCCCCCATGATCCGCGGGCTGCCGGCCTTGATCCTCTCCTCGATCCTCTCCAGGGTGGAAAGGATGGTTTGCGATGGATTAATCCGGGCCAGGATGATCTCCTCCCGCGGCTCATCCGAGCGCAGGCGGATAATAAAATCGGTCCGGTCCCGGTAGTCGATCACTTCCACCTGAGCGCGCGCCGGTCGAGAGGTGGAATCGTTTTCCGGACCGATACCGAAAGCCTCCACCGGAATGAAATCCGTACCCCCTCCAAATCTCAAAGCCCGGGCATAGACCTGGAATCTATTTTCGAACCGTAATTCCTTCCGCAAGAAGGCGTAGGCCAGAATGACATCGTCCCGGTCGAACCTGTCCTCGACCCGGGGGGCGGACCGCCCGAATCGGACCTGCAGTTCCTGGTTGATCCGGCTGGCGATTTTATCGCGGCCCAGGCCCGCCCGGGCCAGGTAATCGTTCTCATCGATATCCCGGATGGTGGACAAGCCCCGGTTCAGGTGGCGGACGCAGTCCAGGGGCTTCTCCAGGACGATATCGTCCCGGATGATATCCTCCTTCATCTGATTCCAGGCCAGCTGGAAGGTCGCGCAATATACCAGGTTCCGTCCGGCCACGATAGGCTCTTCCAGGTGGGGCGACACGGCGGTAGCGCTGCTACCTCCCTCAGCCCGGACTGATCCGTTACCGGACAGCAGGAGGATCAGGCCCAGGACCATTAAAGGGAGCGTTCTATTTAATCCAACCATCATATCCTCTCCTTTGTTCAAGGTGACTCTTTCTCCCTCTGCCGCCCTTTAGACAAAATTTTTTCCCGCCGGTTCCCCGAAAAGGAAAAATTTCCCGAAAAAGTAGGCGCTGTTCCTCTCCCACCGCATTTAGATTCGAGGCGCTGACGCCGCGCCGCGACCGTTCATGAATTCTATTGAACCGGAGGCCCCCAAACAGTATCATTCGGCGAACCCCCGCACGGGGGCCAAGCGAAAGATCCGATGGTCAGCAACCGGGATGGCGGCTATGCGTATCGGCATGGTATTGAAAGGAAAGATCCCTCCTCCCGATATACGGGTGGAGAAGGAAGCGCAAACCCTGATCGGACAGGGGCACGAGGTGCATCTGCTGCTGGAGAGGGGGCCGGGAGAGCCCGCCACCGAGAAGGTGCACGGAATCGAGTGCCTGCGGGGAGTGAGCATGGGGCCCCTGCGGGAGAGATGGCACCGCTATACCTTCTCCTTCACCTTCCGGGACCGGATGTGGAGAAAGGCCATCCGTGATTTCGCGCGGGAGAGAAATATAGAGGTTCTGCACATCCACGACCTGCCCCTGGTGGGAGAGGGAGTGGCGGTGGCCGGGGAGCTGGGTATCCCCATCATCGCCGATCTGCACGAGAATTATCCGGGGGGGCTGCAGGTCTGGTATACCAGCCGGTTCAAGAAAAAAACCATCTACAATTTCAAGCGCTGGGCCCGCTACGAGAGGGAAATCCTGCGCCGGGTGGACGGTATCATCGCCGTCATAGAGGAATCGAAGGAGCGCCTGCGAAAGCTGGGGCTGCCGGCGCAGAGGATATTCGTGGTACCCAACACCGCCCACCGGGAACGGATCAATATCCCCCTCGATCCGGTGATCAAGGAAAGGTACCGGGGCCGCTTCGTCGTCTCCTATATCGGGGGATTCGCCCCCCACCGGGGATTGGATACGGTCATCCGCTCGCTCCCCCTGGTCCGGGAAAAGGTGCCCGAGATAAGGCTGGTGCTGGTGGGAAACCGCAACAAGCCCTACCAGGATTACCTGGCGCGGCTGGCCGCCGGCCTGAACTGCGCGGACCTGGTGGAGATGACCGGCTGGCAGCCGTTCGAGAAGATCTGGAGCTATATCGACGCCAGCGACATCTGCCTGGTTCCCCACGCCCGCAATCCCCATACCGACACCACCATCCCGCACAAGATATTTCAATACATGATGGTGGAAAAGCCGGTTATCGTCAGCGACTGCCCCCCCCTGCGCCGGGTGATAGAGGATTCCGGCGGAGGATTGGTTTTCCGGTACGATTCGCCCACGGAACTGGCCGATAGCGTGATAAAACTCTACGGGGACGAAGATTTCCGCCGGGAAGTGGGCCGGGCGGGACGGAAGGCATTTCTCGACCGGTATCACTGGGATAGCACCAGCGGCGAACTCATCCAGCTCTACGACCAGCTATCCGGCGCGAGAAGGGGAAACGGGAAACGATGAAAGTCAAACTGCTGGACCTGGTTCCGCAATACCAAAGCATAAAGGAAGAAATCGGCCGGGCCCTGGAGGAGGTCCTGGCCTCGCAGCACTTCATCCTGGGACCCAAGGTGGCCGAGCTGGAGGAAACGATCGCCGCCTATTGCGGTTCCCCTTTCGCCGTGGGGGTGGCCTCCGGATCGGACGCCATCCTCCTGGCGCTGATGGCTCTGGGGATCGGACCCGGCGATGAAGTGATCACCACCCCCTACACCTTTTTCTCCACCGTCAGCTCGATATCCCGGCTGGGGGCGCGGCCGGTGATGGTGGATATCGATCCTAAGACGTACAATATCGATCCCGGCATGGTCCGGGAGGCCCTCGGCGACAGGACCAGGGCGATCCTGGCCGTTCACCTTTTCGGGCAGACGGCCGATATCGATTCCCTCTCGGATTTGGCCCGGGCCCGGGATATACCGGTCATCGAGGACGCCTGCCAGTCGATCGGAGCCACCTCCAGGGGGAAAAAGGCCGGATCCGAAGGCCTGGAGGGATGTTTTTCCTTCTTTCCCTCCAAGAACCTGGGAGGATACGGCGACGGCGGCATGATAGTCACGGCCGACGCGGACCTGGCCGAGCGGCT
>JAFGPI010000058.1 GCA_016926065.1 Candidatus Krumholzibacteriota bacterium | reverse complement strand
TGTTTACAGTGTCTTTTAACAACTTCACTATAAACGAAAACGGAGATTTGGGCTACTTTTTTAACCGCTTAACCGGACACTAGTGATCTATTTTATATTATTCGCGCCGCCGATGTAATATAATCAGTCGCCGGTACTACATGACAGAATAGGAGGTCTGGTCCCATGCAAACCGTGAATCTTAAGCCCAGCCAGGGCTATCTCAAGAAAATCAGGTTTATCATCACCTTGGTCGCTTTACTCATCGCTCTCTTCGGCTTTCTCTTCGGCCAGCTCATAGGCATCGATGAAGGCCCGGAGGTGGCTTATTACATCTTTGCCATCGCCGCGATCATAGCCATTTTGTTCTGGATAACGGCCATGATCCTGTGCGGATTTTATTACCGCAGCCTCAGTTACGAGATACAGGACGACGAGGTCATCGTACGGGTCGGAATCGTCACCAAATCGGTCAAACATGTGCCCTACAGAACGGTGACCAATGTGACGGTCAAGAGGGGAGTACTGGACCGATACCTTTTCAACCTGGGCACCATGAATATACAGACCGCCGGAATGAGCGGAACGACCGGGGCGGAGGAGAGCCTGGTGGGACTGGACCAGGTGGGGGAAGTCTACGCCATGGTGGTCGATAAACTGCGGCTCTTCCGGGGAGGGATGGCGCCTACGGCCACCGAGGAAGAGACCGTTCCGGCCGGTTCATCGGCCGCTATCCTGAATTCGATCTTGCACGAGCTGCGGGCTATCCGGCAGAACACGGAGAAGTAAAATCGATCCCGCAAAAGCCGTGGCCCATCCGGCAGGGCGCTTAGAAATGAGATCAGCAGCCGGGAGCGCGGCCGTGGAAACGATGGACCATACTGAGCGGAAAAAAAGTTTTCAGCAGTCCGAAGCAGGGCCGTAGGAACGATGGGCCGTACAGAGCAGATAAGTAACTTTTCAGCGTTACGGAGCGCGGCTCGAATTTTTATTCTCCCCTAGCCCAGGGATCGCCTGGACCTGACCGCGATGCGGTACAGGTACCAGCCCAGGACGCAGAAGATAATCGCCGAGATCATCTGGCCTATCCAGGCCGGGGAATATTCAACTTCCAGATATTTGGGGGTCTTGGAAATTATCACCGCGATCACGGCGATCACCACCCCCAGCAGACCCTCTCCCGCTATCAAACCGGAACCGAGCAGGATACCGTGGTCACCGCCCTTATCGGCCTTCTCCTTGCCCTGGTTGGCCTTTTTATCCACCAGGTGCCTTAATACTCCACCGATAAATACCGGGGTCATGGAAGAGAGGGGGAGATATACTCCCACGGCGAAAGGCAGGGGGGGAATCTTGAAAAGCATGATAACCACCGAAAAGGCTGCTCCGATCCCCACCAGATCCCAGCGAAGGTTCCCGTCCAGCACTCCATCCAAAACGGTTTTCATCAGGGTGGCCTGGGGGGCCGGCAATTCCTCCGATCCGAATCCATACGCTTTCCCCAGATAATAGACGGCCAGGCAGACGAAAAAGGCCGATCCGACGGCGCCCAGCAGCTCGCTGATCTGTTGTTTCCGGGGCGTGGCCCCGATAATAAAACCGGTCTTCAGATCCTGGGATATATCGCCGGCGATGGAGGCCGATATACAGACGATGGTGCCGATGGTCAACGCGGTTATCTTCCCGGTCAGATCGGTCCATCCCAGCAGCTTGAATATCAGTCCCGTCCCCAGCAACGTCACTATGGCCATCCCCGAGGTAGGATTGGAGGAAACCCCTATCATGCCCACGATGCGCGAGGATACTGTGACGAAGCAAAACGCGAAAAAGGCGATGGCCAGGGCGCTGAAAAACCTCATCAGCATGTCGGTGTCGTTGCCGATGATTCCGGGGATAAAGGTCACCAGTAGGATCACCAGGGAGACGCCCAGGATCACGTATTTTATGGAAAGATCCCGCTCGGTCCGGAGCCGGCCGGCATCCAGGGAGGCGGCGCTGGAACGCAGCTCCTTGACGCCAATCTTGAAGGAATTAACCATGGTGGGAATGGATTTGGCCACCGTGATCAATCCGGCGGCCGCCACCGCCCCGGCCCCGATAATCCGGATATATCCATCCCAGATCTGTCCGGGGGAAAGCTCCCCGATAGTGGTGATGGCGGGATCCAGCCCCTTGGACTGGAGGTAGGTCAGGGTATTGGGCCATATCTCCATATGGCCGAATTTCCAGGCTATGAAAGGAATGACCAGCACCCAGGAAATCAATCCTCCCCCCACCATGATCGCTCCGATGCGACGTCCCAGGATATAGCCTACTCCCATCAGGGCGGGAGTGGTGGAAACCCCGACCACCGCCTTCTTGAGCAGGGGAATCTTGACCTCGACTTCCGAGGGCCACAGATAAAGAAAAGAAATCAATCCCTTGTAAAGGGCGCCTATCCCCAATCCCTTGAACACGTTTGCGGCCGAAGCCCCTCCCCCTCCGGTGGCCACGATAAGCACTTCGGCGCTGGCCGTGCCTTCCGGATAGGGAAGGTTTTTATGCTCCTTGACGATGAGAAAATTTCTCAGGGGGATCATGAAAAGAACACCCAGGATTCCCCCGCATACGGCCAGCAAGGTTATCTGGATCAGGGGCGCGTCGTATCCCCACAGGAAGAGGGCGGGAATGGTAAAAATGATCCCCGAGGCCAGGGACGAGCTGGCCGATCCGGCCGTCTGGGAGATATTGCACTCCAGGATGCTCGGTTTTCCCAATAGGGGGGTGAGCAGCCTGAGGATGGCCACCGAAACCACCGCCAGGGGGATGGCGGTGCTGATGGTCAATCCCACCCGCAATCCCAGATAGGCGTTGGCGCTCCCGAATACCGCCCCCAAAAACACGCCCAGAAAAACCGTTTTTAGATTAAAATCCTTTAGCTGGGTTTCGGCCGGCACGTAAGGCTTGTGCTCCATCACTATACAAGAGCCCCTTTCCAAGAACAACTATCTACACGCACTGTATTTCACTTCATGCCCCAATCAATAACCTTCCCGTCATCACCATCACGGTATTCAAGGCGCCACCAGATCTTATTTTTAATTCCGGTTACGACAGATATCCAGACATAAAAAAACGGGGCACGAGGACATGCCGTACCATAACACAGATTATGACCGCGCGCCAAGGAAAACTGGGGAGCTCCCTCCGTGCAAAACCGCCTGGGTACCACCCGCCGTCGCCGGCCAGGGTGTGATTTTATCTCTCCTGAGACCGGCGGATCAGGTCTTCAGGGGAGGGGTTCGCCCCGGGGACTGAAAGGCCAGGGCTTCAGGGGAGGGACTTTTCGTTCCAGGGAAGCGGCGGCCCGCGCCCTGAAGTCATTTTGCACCCGGCTATTGTGGGATGTCACCGCTCCCCGGGTGTTAATGATATTACCGAGGTAAAAACGGAGAAAGAAATAGGTGAAAATCGTCGCCCGTCCATAGCGCTCCTCCCGGATGTCATTTATGGTCAGAGAGGCGAAGACCGAGTTGAGGATAAAGGCGTTTATCCCGTCTTTTACCCGCCCGGCGGACATCTGTCCTGTCCCCGGCACGATGCCGGAAAGCCAGGATGCCGTCCCCATCGATTTGAACGCCAGTTTCCGGTAGGCCAGCAAGGATTCCCGCAACTCCCTTTCCCACTCACTAGCGGCGCGGGAGGAAAGGGCCTCCAGCTGCGAGAGGATCTCCCGGCATTTATCGACGCGGTGGGCGCAAAGATAGGCCGTTCCCTGAACATACAGGGCCTTTCCCCTGCCATCCGGAGCAATATCTGCGTGGTCCAGATAGGAGACAGCGTTCATATACCTGTTCCGCTCGATCATCAGAACCGCCACGGCTATGAACCTTTCCGTTCTCAGGCTGTCGGCGGGCGTTTCCCGGGCCGACCGATCGAACATCACCAGGGCCAGGGAATCCTCCCCCAGGAACCGGTAAGCGGTCCCCAATCCAGCGTACACGTAATCCGGCCGACCGCATTCCGGGTCATCGAATAGGAACCGCTTGTATTCGGTGATGGCCGCCTGGTAATCGCCGGCGCAGAGAAGATGATCGGCCAACTTCAGCTGGCAAGCATGATTATCCCGGAACACATTATCCGCGCAACGGGCCGCGGAGCCAATCAACAGATAGCTAGAAAGAAAAATCGCGGTGAAACACCATCCGGATCTCCCCCTGCAATTCCTCTTCCTTTTCATCCCGGTAAATATCGGCGGCAACGTACGATCCATAAATATTTCCTAAATAAAACATTCCCGTGCCGGCACCGAGCAGCACTTCCCCGCAGGTCCAGTGCTCCTCATTCCGATTTATCGTATTGACCAGCGCCCAGGCGGTAAATCCCGTCAGGGCCAGGACATTTATCCCGTCTGCGTATTTCCCGCAATACACCTTCCCCGCGCCCGGAACAACCGCTGAAAGCAGGGCGGATAGCAGCGGACTTTTGGAGGGTAGCTCCTTGCCTTCCTGGGCAAAACGCGAGAATTCCCCGATCAGCCGCTTTTCTTTCTCCCCCGGGGACCGGGAATCCAGGGAACGCAGGACTTCGGCCGCCGCATCGTACCGTCCCAGGCACAGATAATCCAGGGACAGCAGCACGCCCGTCCGGTATCTGTCCGCGGCGGAGAGGAGATTTCCCCTTCCGGCCAGAAGGGAGGAGGCCGATGACAGGCAGTCATCCCTGATAAAATGTATGTGCCCGATCTCAAACAACGCGGGACCGCAATACGGTCCCTCCGGATATTCGCAGACAATGGCGCCGAACGAACGCAGGGCGTTCCGGTGATCACCCCCCCGCTTGTAACATTCCCCCAGCTTAAAGAGAACTGCCTCCCGGCTCCTCCCCCCGAAATAGAGATAACGCTGATATTCCCCGGCGGCCCGCAAATAATCCATTTCTTTATAAAGGTGATCGGCGAACCCGAGAAACCGGACAGGATGATCGGAGAACCGGGGTGATCGGGAAAGGCTATCCGGGGACGGGAGAGAGCGGGCACCGCCCAAATCTAATTCATCCCTGACCCCCGGGTGCGCTGTATCTATTTCCGGGAAAAATCCGGCACCCTCCCTAGTGCCCGGTCCGGATCGATACAAATATTTATCCACCGGATCGTGGATCAACCCGGAGGGGGATTCCCGGCGGCCCGCATTCCGCGCCAGGGCGTGACAGCGCTGGACCCTGTCCACGGCCAGCAGGGCGCCCTTCCACAACCCGGCCGACCGCATGGCCTCCACGCAAAAATGGGAACAGCTCGGATCAAACTTGCAGGCAGGGATATCCTGGGATGAAATATACCGTTGATAGGCCCGGACCACTCCGCCCAAGACGATCTGGGCCGGGGAACCGCCCTTATCCCCGACCTTACCTCGATTGGTCCCGGATTGCACGGTAACGTCCGGGGAAACGCAGCATCCTCCATCGGTGGGCGCCAGCGAATCGACCAGCCCGTAAAGAAACAGGGCGGCAGCGGGTAAGCCCCACCAGCGAACGCGTCTTCTGCGCATGCCTCCGGAGAGCATTAAAAATTTTCGCGCGACATCGTTTAAAATCTGTATTCCAATCCCAGTCTGTAAGTTCCATTAGCACTCTGACTTAGATGCAGATCCAGGGATGGAGACAGGGAAGAGCCGGCCGGAGCCACATAGAGCGTGTCCCAGTGTTCCGCGCTGTTTCCCCAGAGAGCGCCGATACCGGCAAAAATCCCCGTCCAGATGATGGCGCCGGGAATCAAATCGCTGGTCTCATACTCACTGGTATCATCACTGCTGTTGGCCACTATGGTGATCAGGCAGAGGGTGGCGCATCCCGCGCCGAAGGCCAGCGCGTACTTACCGGCCTTGCTTTCCTTGGCCATGGCGGTGTTTACCTCTTCCAGCCTATAGCTTTTCTCAAAACCGTTCTCCACAATCTTGATGCTCTTGTTATCCATGTACAAATATTTACCCTCGGTGGTAACACCGTTTTTCAGTATCAATTTTACCTTATCGTAATTCTGGGCGAATACACCGCTGCTCAATACCAGCGAAAAAACCAGCACCACGCAACAGACTTTGAACGCTCTCGACCGGGACAGAGCGTAGGGACTGAAGAGATCCACGATATTGCCCCCCTTGCAGAAAAATTATCTTGCCGCGAATTAATGGAAGCAGTCTATTTACCTTTCATAAATATGTCAACCGCAATTTGGCGATCCGCGCCGGAAACCCGGTTTAATCCCGATCCGGCGCCAGGATCAGGTACCTTGCTCCCCCCTCTTCCCGCCGCCGGATCACCTCCAGTCCGAAAGGCAGAACTTCCCCTCTCAGGACCGGCAGGTATTCCGGATGCGATAGGGGCACTATCCTCTCATCCAGGAAGATATGGGTCACCCCCGTTTCCGCCATCCAGCGGCCCAGGCGGTCCGGATCCAGGTGGGGCAGGGGAACGAAACCGCCTCCGGCGTAGAAGGATATCTCCGGCTTGCGGGCACCGACCACCAGGGAAGGCGCGGGCAATGAGCGTAGCCACAAGCCGGCCTCTTTGTACTCGAGAGGATATTCCCTCGATTTTACACTATTCGCCGAGTACGGGATTGAAACCATCCCCCATAGAATCAGGAGGCCGGCGGTAGCTCCCCGGCGGAACGGCCCGTTGGAAAAAGCCCTCCTCCCTCCTTCCACCCCGGTGCGGAAGGCCTTTTCCCAGAGATATACCGCGCCGCAACCCGCCCACAGGCTCAAGAGAGGGATAAAAGCGAGATAAAAACGCCTCAGGGGAAAATAGACGGAGTAGGCCAAGGCCGCGGCCAGGATCAACGCCGCCCATATGACTTCGTCGGGCGAACGGCGGCGGGGAATGAAAAGACCGGTCAGGGCAAGAAGGAACAGGGGATAATAAAAAGCCGAAGGCAGCTTATCAACCAGATTGATAATGAAAGTCTTGACCATGTGGATGACGACGCTTTTCCATTTCCGGCGCAGAAAATCAACCGTATGGTAGGGGGTGGAGGCCTTTTCGCCGGGCGAAGCGGCGGATTCTCCACCCCGCGGAGAAGAGGGATGCGGCCCGGCGGAGGGCGGAAGGGGAGGGATCCTGTTCATCCAGGCCGGCGGAATTTCTATACCCAGGCTCCGGAATTCTCTCTTGTAAGTGATGTAGAAATTGTACTTGGCCTTCTCCCCCGGTGATATCATGCCGGTATGATGCTTCATCGCCGAGAAATAGGGAACCAGCAGGATGGCAGCTCCCAGCGCAATCAGCAGCAGCCTGGATAGCGACGCCCAACGCCTCCCCTCCCTGCGGGCAAAGATAACGGCCAGGCAGAAAAACAGCGCCAGGCCCAGGACCATTCCCTCGGGACGAGTCAGGTAGAGCAAGGCCAGCAACAGGCCGCATAGAAAAAATCCAAAGCCGCGGTTCTTCTTTACGGCCACGGCGATCATCAGCAACGTAAGGGCGAAGACAAGAACGAAGAGACTCTCGGTTAAAAAAAGCTCTGAATAAACTATCAGGCGGGGATGGAAAAGGACCACACAGGCCCCCCAGGTACAGGCCGGTTTTCCCACCGTGTTAAATCCCAGGGCATAAACCACCGGCACCAGCATTCCACCGCAGAGGGCCGATACCAGGCATCCGGCGAGCTCCAGATCCCCGGTAATCCGGGCGGCCAGGGCGGTGAGGGCCGGATACAGCGGGGGCCAGGCCGGGTTGAGGAGGGATTTCAGATCACCCTGCCGGATCATCCCCGCCAGGTAGCCGTAATAGGCCCCGTCGGTCTGGATTACGCTGACGAACCGGAGGAAATATATACGCAGGGCCAGCGCCACCAGGGTCAATACGATTACTATCTTCAGATCGGCGGATGCCGGCCGCGGATTATCTCCTCCTGAATATTTTTCTTTCATCTCAGCATTCCCGCGCCGGACGGTCCTCACTCTTCGCCGCGACCACGGCGGAAGGCGTCCCCGGGGCGGCACCTTCCCCGGAATCCTCTTATCCCGCGGAAAATCCCGCCCGGCGACAAATTCCCCGCCGCCCAGCGTACCAGAAAGATCCCGGGATGACAAGCAGCCAAGCCCCCCCGTGGAAGGCCGCGCCGGCCCAGCAGTTTTTCACCAGAGGAACCGGTCCCTTCAAACCGGACAAGTCCGGCCGCCGGCACTCGCGGGTAGATGCTTGAGCACAAGAGTAAAATACGATTAAGGTGGATATATAAAGGCGAAAAATAGTATGGTTGATAACGGAAAGGCGGAAAGAAGAATGACGTCCCAGCGGAAAAGACTAATTGAAACCATCCTTATCGCCAAGGGGATCGGGATCATCCTGGTGGTCATAGGGCATTACGCCCCCCCCACCGCGCCGGAGTACTGGAAAACGCTACGGGAGATAATCTACCGGTTTCACATGCCGCTCTTTTTCCTCCTTTCCGGCTACCTGTTCAGCCGTACCGACCTAAACCTGGCCGGTTACGGGAAAATAGTTTTCAATAAAACCAAGAGGCTCGCTTTCCCTTTCCTATCCATCGCGGCGCTGATTTTCCTGGTTAAATATTTTGCCGGCCTGGCGTTCGAACTTCAACACCCGTTATCCCCGGAGCGGGCCTGGAAAATAATCATCAATCCCGGTGAGAGCTTTCATCCGCTTTTATGGTTCATACACGCCCTGTTCATTATATTCGTCCTCTTCCCCCTGCTCACCCACCTCTGCCGGAGGCCTTGGGTCGTACTATTGATATCGCTCCCGCTCCTCTATCCACGCTGGCCGGTATGGTTCTCGATTCGGGCGGTTTTCCAGCACCTGCCCCTGTTTACCGCCGGATACATGATAGGATTGAAAACGGATCTCGATGAGATAGGGAAGAAACCCGGCGCGGCGGGATTGATCCTCACCTCCGCCATATTCGTCCTGCTTTATCTCACCCGTAAAAAGTTGGGGGCGATTCCGTTCACCGGACCTTATATACGCGCCGCCCTGGCCTTTTCGGGCGCCTTCGCCTATCTCTTTCTCTCCTCCCTGATCAACGGCGGCTGGGAGCCCTTGAAAAGAACGTTATCTCTGGTGGGATTCTATTCCATGAGCATATATCTTTTACATACCATGTTCGCCAGTTTCGTGAGAATTTTCTTTTACCAGATCGTGAAGATAGAAAGGGAATTCTTCCTTCCCGTCACCCTGCTGGCGGTATTGACCGGGATAGCCTTTCCCCCGCTGGCGGAAAAACACCTCTTCCGCAAATTTCGACTCACCCGGAAATTTATCCTGGGTTTGGATAAAGGCTGAATCCCGCGGAGGAACAGAATGCGGGGAATATACTGGATTCTATTAGTAATGCTGGTGTTACTCCCCGCCTGCTCCCGCCGTTCTCCGTTCGAACCGGAGGAGGAAATTCCGGATCCCGCCCTACCGGGGCAGACCGACTTGTTTTTATACCTGGACCTCCACCACGAGGGCTTGGAAGAGGTCCTGGCGGCCTATGCCCGGGGCGACAGTGCCGTTGCCGTGAACTTGCTGTTAAGCTATTTTCTCGCCACCGATCCCCCCACCGCCGCGCACATCTCGTACGATGAGCCGGCCCTCCTGGCCGCGGAAATAATGAACGGCCGGATCACCCTTGAGCCCCATCCCCCCGCCGAGCTTCCCTCCGACCCCGATTGGAAGGAGAATCCCTTTGACGATATCAACTGGCGGTTTCAATACCACGCCTTCCGTTGGCCGATGGCTCTCCTTTACTCCTGGGAACAAGATAAAAACCAGGATTACCTGGACCGCTTCATCTTCCTGCTGGAGGATTACGCCCACGATAATTTCTACGGACAACCGGCCTCGGACATGACCTGGAACGACATGGGGACCTCCCTGCGCACCGAACACTGGCTCTACTGCTGGCGCCTTTTCGCACGGGAGGGGCTTCTCGACGAACAACGAATAATAGATTACCTCATTTGGATCAGGACCCAGGGGTACATGCTCGCCTCTAAGATCAGGTACCGGGAGATAAGCAATCACGGCATGTTTCAAAACCGGGCGCTGATGACGATAGCGCTGGTTCTCCCCGAGCTCCGGGAAAGCGACAGCTGGTTTACCACCGGCTTCGAGCGGCTCGACGCCCAAATCTTGAATCTGGTAAGCAGCGAGGGGGTATATCTCGAGCCCTCGCCTTTTTATCACCTTTACGTTTATAACGTCTTACGGGAGACACGCGCCTTGCTGATCTCCGCCGGCCGGGACCTGCGCCCGGAAGCCTTCCGGAGGATGGAGGGAATGTCTAAATTCGCCGCCCTCATCCTGCAGCCCAACGGAAAACTTCCCATGTTTGGAGACTGCCCCGAAAGCGTCATCCTGGATCCCTACCGGGGCGGTCATCCCTGGCTGGATTATTCGATCTCGGGAGGGGAAGCGGGCGAGCGGCCGGGAATTCGCTGCTATTCCTATCCCCAATCCGGATACGTGATATTCCGCAGCGGCTGGGGAGAAACGCGCCCTTTTCGCGAGGAGACGCACGCCGTTTTCGACGTGGGATTCAAGGACGGCACGCACGGCCACTATGACGGAATGAGTTTCACCCTCTGCTCGCAGGGTGAAAATCTGATCGTGGACTCGGGCTACTACGCCTTCGAGGGAAGCTGGCGGGAATTTTTCGAAAGTCCGGAAGCCCACAACGTGTTGGTGCCCGCCGGCGGTGCCAGCAGCAGACGTCCCGATCCCACTTCCCTGGTCTGGAGCGAGGGGGAAGGGAGTTTCTTCCGGTCGGCCAAGCTTCAGTTTGAGAATAAAAGAGAATGGACCCGTTGTTTCATTTACTTGGAACCGGACGATATCCTGATCCTGGATCAGGTATCCGGTGTTTTTGAAGGAGAGGTCGACCAGCTATTCCACCTACCACCCGGAACCCAGGTGGACACCACGGGCGGCAACCTGCTGGCGGAAACAGGCGTCGCGAAGCTGGAAATATCTCAGGCTCAACCCTGCGAATTGCTTGTGCTAGAAGGGGCAAGCGATCCTTTGCAGGGATGGTATTCACCCGTCTATGGCTCCAAGACTTCCAATCCGGTGGCCCGCTACCGCCGCACCGGCCCCGTTCCCTGTTTCTATACCCTCCTGCACACCCACCAGGGCGAAAACTCCCTGCTTTCTTTCCGGTTCGAGGAAAAAAGAGCGGATGGTTCTCTGGTATTCCGGATCGAGAGAGAATCCGGATACGAAGAGGTCAGTGTCCAACCCGGAACGGGCCGGGTCGAGCGCGGACCCGTCCACTGGTTCAAAGCGGCAGCCCGGTAAGCGGAACCGGTGCATCCAACCTTCAGAGATTTAAAAGGCCTTTCGCCTATTCATCGTGACTTTTCTTAATCCGCCCCCAGGTGGACTTCTCGTTCTCCACTACCCCGATGTTCATGGAGTAGAAATTATTGGTCTCGTCTATTTCCATTACCTCCCCACCCAGATCGAGCTCGAGCGAAAGCACGTTTTGGCTGGCGTAGGGAAAACCCCAGATGCTTCTTATTCCCACCGAACAAACGCACGCCGCAAATACCGTATCATGAGGGTCCTTCCAGAATATGCAGGTGCCTTCCTTGGTTTTTCCGTCGATGATCTCCGTGCAGGGGCCGTCGCAGTCGGCTTCAGCCTTGCCGAAGCAGGGACCCATAAGATCGTCGATTTCCAATTCCGAGATTTCCACGGGGATCCCATCCAGGAATACTCCTATATGACAAAAATAGAAGGTGTCCCGGGGTGAAGAGGTAAGGATGGTAAAAAGGGCCTCCACCCGGATCGAATCGACATGCGGGTAACTGAAGATGATCGAGTCGGCCCGCAGATCGATCCATTGTTCCTGCACCGGCTGAACCCGGGCGCTGGGAATGCTGGCGATCACCATGGCGGCCGCCAAAACGGCACATAGCAAATACTTCATGCGTCTCCTCCAGGCTTAAAGTAAGTTCAGGTAGGGGTGGTTTTTTCTCGCGAGTATCAGGAAAGCTGCACGGCAAGCTCATTTAATGGGAGCCAGGAGGCAGCCGCATCCACCGCCATCCTGAGTACCCCTATAGTTTATCACAGGGGAGGGAGTATTTACAACCACAAATAATACCCCCCCGATACTTCTCCCACCGGCCCTTTTTGATTCAACTACTCCAGCTCAGCCCTCTTCATCCTTCTCAGCTGGGGGACGATGAGGGAAAGGAAAAACAGGCTAATGGCAATATCTGAAAAGAGATAGGGCAGGTCCCAGATGAATCCGCCGAATCTGAGCCGGGAAAAAATATATATAATCAATCTGACCGCAAAGGTCGCGTTGACCAGAAGAATTACCAACAGGGGAATCAGCGCGTTCTCTCCGCCACCGATCCTTCCTTCCCTGCTTAAAAAGTGAAAAAAGATAAAGGCGGCTATAAATCCCATTAAAGACACATATCCCCAAAGATCGGAAAAGGAATAATTCGACATCCGGGGCCAAATGCCCGCCATGCGCCCTATTCTCAACACCAGCATGAGGCCCAATAAGACGACCGATACTCTCGCCACCTGGCGAATCGCTCTTTTCGTCGGCGAGAATAAAGCGGTTCCCCCGAATATAATCAGGGGAAGCGTGTACAGGAGCACGATAACAACCAGATAGAGACCATACCCTCCCTGGCCCCTGAGCAAGAATCTATTGAAATAATTCCACTCCATCAAGATGAAGCTCAGGATAATTCCGATCCACGAAAACAATCCCAGGTATCGCATATTTCTACCTTGCCCAGTATTTCCTCCATATCGGCCGCATGGGCTCCCGCCGGACAGAGCCCGGTCAAAGCGAAGAAAATAATTAATAAAATTCTAACGCCTCGAATTGTAGTAGAGTTCGCGGTGGAGAGCAACCGGTTTGTCTTTTACTTGTAAAGGGTCCCTCGAGAAGATAGAATGTCCGTGTTACACGCGAATCCTATTCCGGGACGGGATTACCAGCCATGATTCGAGGCGTTTTTTACTTAAAGCCCAGAAAAGGTTTAATACCCGGCCTTTTCCTTTTACTGTCGCTCAGCGTCCCCCTTTCTCCGGCCGGGGCCTATCAATCCCCTTTCTGCGAAGAACCGGAGCGATACGACGGGGAGTACCACCTGGATATGCTGACCCTGCGGCCGGACCGGGAGTGGAGAGAGCTCTGGGAAGGAAGGGACAACGCATTCCGGCTGGGATTCGGGAGCCTCAACGTGGAGCAGTGGGTGCTGCGCGAATCGCTTAAATTTTCAACGCCCTTGTCCCGCCGCTTCCGCTTCCGCTACTGGATGGATCAAAACCACACCCTGGATGAAGGAGACAGACCCCGTAACGAGATCGAGGTGGAATACAATCTAATCCGGACGTGGTATCTATCCTTGCTGGTGGGGCCTGCATTCTGGAAGAGGGAAAACGACATCGGGCTCGGACTGCAGCGCAGAACGGCGATCGACCGTTATATCCGGCTCCTGGTGAAAGCGCATGATTTCGCCAACAATTTCGCCTACCGGCACGGAGACCATATCCAGGAAGAGGAAAACCTCTTTCTCAGCCATCCTTTCGAGCTGATATTGGAAGCCCGGGAAGAAGCGGGCCATGGCCTCCGTTTCGGCGCTCAGGCTTCCCTGACCAACCGCTGGGAAAAGGAGCATCGGTTCCTGGATCAATCCCAGGATAACTACACCGAAGCAGGGAGGAGTAGGCACCTTTTTATCTGGCTGGAACGGAGGATATCCTCCACCCTGCTGGTGGAATTCGAGGCAAAGACGGCCGCCTTTCAAGAAAAACGCGGGGAAACCGGTGACTTTAATAAAAAATACCGGCTGAGAGAATTCCTGCCCTGCCTCTGGTGGTATCCGCGCGGTGATTCCCGGACCGTTCCGGCCTCCCCCCGAATGAATACCAAAGATCATCCTACCGCCGCCCCCCAGGAAGAGGCGCTCCCGGGTTTTGGTAAACCGAGTTTTTCCCTGCGCGCGGGAATGCGGATCCGGCGGGAGCGCTATACGGAACGGAGCGACCAATCGAGCGATTTCAGAAAGGAAGAACTGCTTCCGTTTATCCTCATGCGGGTCCCCGTCCTTGACAGGCATTTGCTCGAAATCGGATACCTGGGGGACCGTTACCGGTCCGCCCGGGAGGGATCCCGCTCCCGGACCGATAGCAGGTGGGAAAACCGCTTGCAGCTGGGGGGAGAAATCCGTTTCCGGGGGGAAAGCCGCCTGCGTATCCTGGAGACCGTCGATCTGGACCGGGAAGACTGGGGACAGTTCTCCGTTCATGATCATTTCTTCCTGGCGCTCTTCCTGGTTTTCTAGGATAGTAACCGAGAAGAGGCCGGAAGGCCGCTGCGGCGTGGATAACCGGATGCATACTCTTTCCAGCCTGTAGTCGACGATGAGGATAGTCCGGGTAGATATTAGACAATCAAGAGTCACCGGGATGGAACAAAAGGAATGAAGGATAAAGATAAACTCGATCGTGGCGGGCTGGCCTACCTTTCCGTGGTATATCTGGTATGGGGAAGCACTTACCTGGCGATCCGGGTGGCGGTGCGGGAAGGATCGGGATTTCCTCCCTTTACCATGGCCATGACCAGGGTGCTGGCGGCCTCGGCGATACTGCTGGGTTGGG
>JAFGPI010000003.1 GCA_016926065.1 Candidatus Krumholzibacteriota bacterium | reverse complement strand
TTCCAGAATTATCCCAATCCGTTCAATCCCACTACCACCATCGCCTTCATCCTGGAAGAGGCCGGGCCGGTGGACCTGGATATCTATGACGCGGCGGGCAGGAGGATCAAGACCTTGGTAAGGGGCTGGAAAACGGGGGGGAGGCATCAGGTGGTTTGGAACGGAACCGATCAGAGCTCGCGAACCGTGTCCGCCGGCGTCTATTTCGCCCGGATGCGCGCGCGGCGCTTCCACTCGACGATCAAGCTGCTGCTGGTCCGGTGAGATGGATCCGGCTGATGGGTCCGGCCGGATCCATATTGTCTGGTACGGTTCTCTTTTGAGAAGAGAGGATAGTAAAAACCCGGTGGCTGAGCGATCCCCTCACTGAAATAAGCGCGGAGGGCCGGGATATCCTGGTTCCCACCGGCCGGGGCGCGGTTTTTCCTCACTCGGAAGGGGGCAGGGAACAGAGGAGTAAGGTTGGCCGGGGGCCCCGCGGTTTTTCCCCGCCCGGCAGGGGGAAGGCACGGGGGAGTAAGGCCGCCCGTGCGATCTGCGGTTTTTCCTCGCCCTAAAAGGGAAAGGTGTAATATTATACGGGTGATTGACACATTTATCCAGAGGCGGGAGGGGCCATGAAACCGGAAAAATTACCCCCACGCGTGACGGAGATCATCCTGGATAGTATTTCCAACGGAGTCTTCACCATCGATCACGACTGGTTCATCACCTCTTTCAACCGGGCCGCCGAGGAGATCACCGGAATCGGACGGGAGGAGGCGGTCGGCAAACACTGCTGGGATGTTTTTCGCTCCAATATGTGCGAGAAAGATTGTGCCCTGCGCCGCACCATGAAATTGGGGAAGGATTTTGTCGACACTTCCACCTATATAGTGGATAGCGAGCAGCGGCGGATCCCGGTGGTGGTTTGCACCTCCCTGCTGAGGGACGAAGAGGGCCGGGAGCTGGGGGGGGTGGAGATCTTCCGCGACATGAGCCTGGTGGAGGAGCTGAGAAGGGAGCTGGACGGCCGCTTCCAGGTGGGGGAATTGGTCAGCCGCAGCCCCTCCATGCGCAAGGTATTCAACCTGCTTCCCCAGGTAGCAGACAGCGATAGCACCGTGTTGATCGAGGGGGAGACGGGAACCGGAAAGGAGGTGCTGGCCCGCGCCATACACGAGTTGAGCCCCCGGGGAGAAAAGCCTTTCGTGGCGGTAAATTGCGGCGCCCTGCCCGACAGCCTGCTGGAGTCGGAGCTTTTCGGGTATAAAGCCGGGGCCTTCACCAACGCCACCCGGGATAAACCGGGTCGTTTCGCCCAGGCGGAGGGGGGCACGATCTTCCTGGATGAGATCGGCGACACCAGCACCGCCTTTCAGGTACGCCTGCTGCGGGTCTTGCAGGAGCGCACCTTTCAACCACTGGGGGCCACCGCCGAAGTAAGGGCCGATGTGCGCGTTTTGACCGCATCCAACCGGGATCTCTCCCGGATGGTGCTGGAGGGAGAGTTCCGGCAAGATCTCTATTACCGGATCAACGTGGTGCGCCTCGCCCTTCCCCCTTTACGGGAGCGCAAGGAGGATATCCCCCTGCTGGTGGAGCATTTTATTAACCGGCTTAATTCCTTGCGGGGTAAAAGCGTTACCGGTATCAGCCCGGAAACATTGACCATCCTCATGTCGTACGAATATCCCGGAAATATCCGGGAATTGGAGAATATTATTGAGCACGCATTCGTTCTCTGCCCGGAAGGGCGGATAGCCCCCGGCTGCCTGCCGGAAAGCCTGGCCGGTCCCTCCAAGCATTCCTCCCCGGCCGGCAGCATCGATGATACCCTGCGTTCGGTGGAGGGACAGGCGATCCTGGAGGCCCTCAAACGCAACGGATACAACCGCCTGGCTACCGCCCGGGAGCTGGGGATACATAAGAGCACCCTGTTCAGAAAGATAAAAAACCTGGGCATACAAATCCCCAAAATCGATGGGCGAACAAAAGGCGCGGCGGGCGTTTAGAGTAGCATAGATGCGACTCTATCTTAAAATACAGTCGCAACAATGCACCTTTATAGATATCTGAAGGGTAAGTTCCTCTTTTTAATTAATCAATTAACTGATTTAAAAACAAAACGTTATATTGCTGATTCCGGAAATCCCAGAGACTGGCATCTGAAATGCTTTACCGGTTATGGAAAGGAAAGGATAAGTTGTGAGGATCGCAATCACTGTATGGGAAAACCGGGTATCCCCGCTCTTCGATTCGGCGCGGACGGCGCTGGTGGTGGAGCTTGATAGGGACTCCGCGAGGGAGCGGCGCTACGAGCCTTTGGGACCGGAAATCCCGATTTCTCGGGCCCTGAAGCTCTCGCAGCTGGGTGTGCGGGTCTTGATCTGTGGAGCGATATCGGAGTTCTTCGCCGATCTGATCGCGGCCCAGGGAATTCAGGTGATTCCCTTCGTTACCGGGAACGTGGAAGAGGTGCTCGAGGCTTATATCAAAGGTTCTCTTACCCGGGATCCTTTCCGGATGCCCGGGTGCGGTAAGAGGCGCCGTCACCGCTTTCGGGGCGGACGTGGCGGTTTTAGAGGAAGATGGAGCATTTAACATCGGAAAGGAGGTTAGTCATGCCAGGTGGAGATAGGACCGGTCCCGCGGGAATGGGGCCGATGACGGGCAGAGGACTGGGGTATTGCGCCGGATACGCGCAACCCGGTTTCGCCCAACCGTTTCCCGGAAGAGGCTTTGGTTTCGGCCGCGGAATGGGTTTTGGTTTCCGGGGAGGCCGCGGCAGGCACTGGGGCGTACCCTATTACGGGAACTACGCGCCGGTGGCCGCGCCCTACGGAGCGTACCCGGCCCGGCCGCAGGAAATCGAAGTGCTGCGGGAACAAGCGGAGTATTTCGAAAGATCTCTGGCCGAGATAAGGAAACGGATCGAGGAACTGGAAGAGGCGGAGGCCAAATAACCGACGCGCATAACCGGCGCGACGCCATCTACCGGAAGCGACCGTTTATTAACCGGAGGTAAAATCTTACCGGGTGAAACGTTCGGAAGCGGGCCCGCCCCGGGCGGAAACTGTACCGGATTTGGATTTGGAGTCACCGGAAAAGCGTTATGGACGCGGGGAGATCGTAATATGAATGTAACCATCGCCAGCGGCAAGGGGGGGACGGGCAAGACCACCTTCTCCGTCAACCTGGCCTACGCGCTAGCCGACCGGGGAGAAAGGGTGAGGCTCCTCGACTGTGACGTGGAGGAACCCAACGATCATCTTTTCGTAAAACCGGAATTTACCGATATCGAGCCGGTGGAGGTGTGGAAGCCGGTTTGGAACGAATCTCTATGCACGGGCTGCGGCGAGTGTTCCCGGGCCTGTTCCTACAACGCCCTGGCGATGGTGAAGAAAAGGGTGTTGATATTTGACGAACTCTGTCACGCCTGCGGAGTTTGCGCTTATATCTGTCCGGAAAAAGCTTTGACCGAACGACCGGTGGAGATAGGGAGAGTTCTGTCTGCCCCCCGGCATAATCCGTTTTTCTTCGCCCACGGTATTCTAAATATCGCCCAGTCGCTCTCTCCGGTGGTTATCCACGGAGTGAAGAAACTCATCGATCCGGAATCGATAAATATCATTGACGCCTCGCCGGGCACTTCCTGCCCGGTGGTGGAGGCGGTCACCGGCGCCGACGTGGCCGTCCTGGTAACCGAGCCCACTCCTTTCGGGTTGAACGATCTTAAACTGGCGGTGGGATTGGCCCTCAAAAAAAAGGTACCGACCTGTATCGTGATCAACCGCTCGGACGGGAATGACGCCCTTATAGTCGATTATGCCGCCGGGGCGGGGATCCCGATTGCCGGCAGGATTCCCTTCCGGCGTGAATACGCCGAGGCCTACTCCCGCGGGGACGTGCTGGCGCACCTCTTCCCGGAATTCAAGGATACTCTGCTGGGTATCTTCCGGATCGTCTCCGAGTTGGCCGGCAGCGAACCGCCGGCTCTCCCGGAGGAGGAGAATCTCCCGGTCGCCTCAGGGCATTGGCCGCCCTTTTCCCGGGGAAACGCCGATGATTACAAAGAAATCGCCATTATCAGCGGCAAGGGGGGATCGGGAAAAACCACCGTGGTTTCCTCCCTGGCCGTACTGGCCGATGACAAGGTGCTGGCCGATAACGATGTGGACGCCGCCGACCTGCACCTGTTGCTGGTTCCCTCGATCAGGGAAGAGCATGATTTCGTGGGCGGAACCAGGTTCACCATAGACGAGGAGAGCTGTACCGGTTGCGGAGCGTGCGCCGAGGCCTGCCGGTTTAACGCCATCAGGACGGAGGGATCGTTGCCTGATAAGAATGTCCCCACCTACCGGATCGACGAGTTGGCCTGCGAGGGATGCGGCCTGTGCCGGCACGTGTGCGCCTTCGACGCCGTCCATTCCCGGCCCAGCGTGACGGGCAAGTGGTTTATCTCGGGCCCGGAATATAGCCCTCTGGTCCACGCCCGCCTGGGGATCGCCGAGGAGAATTCGGGGCGGCTGGTGACCCGGGTCAGAAATGAGGCCGCCGAGCTGACGCGCGTTCTGCGCAAGGGACTTCTCCTGGGGGACGGACCTCCCGGCACCGGTTGTCCGGTAATCGCTTCGGTAAGCGGGGCGGACCTGGTGCTGGTAGTCACCGAACCGACCGTTTCGGGCGTGCATGATATGGAGCGGGTGCTCTCTCTGGCGGATCACTTCGGCATTCCCTCGCGGATCGTAATCAACAAGTCCGATCTCAACCGGGAGCAGGCGGAAAGGATAGAAAGGATTGCGCGGGAAAGGGGGTCCCGGGTGGTGGCCCGGATTCCCTTCGACCGGAATGTGAATGACGCCTTGATGGTGGGAAAGACGGTGATTGAATACGCCCGGGGCCCGGCCTGCGGGGCCCTGCAAGATCTATGGGAAGAATTGCGGAAGGAAATGAAAGCAAAGGAAGTGGAAAAATGAGGATAGCTGTTTCGGCCACCGGACCCCACCTGGATGACGCGGTGGAAACCCGCTTTGGACGGTGCGCCTATTTTATAATAGTGGATCCGGAAAGCATGGAGTTCGAGGCCTTTGAAAATCCAAACATCGCCTTGGGAGGGGGAGCCGGGATTCAATCGGCCCAGTTCCTGTCGGGCCGGGAAGTGTCGGTCGTGCTGACCGGCAATTGCGGCCCCAACGCCTTCACCACCTTCGGCGCGGCCGGTATAAAAGTGGTCACGGGGGTGGGGGGATCGGTGCGGCAGGCGGTTCAGAGCTACCGGGAGGGGAAGCTGCCCAGCGCTTCCGCTCCCAGCGTGCCCGGCCATTTCGGCTCCGGCCGGGGTGGAGGTGGAGGCCGCGGCCAGGGGAGGGGCCGGGGTGGCGGAGGAAGTGTTTTGCCCCCGGGCGGTAAGAACTGAAATTCAAACCGGGGAGAGGTATAAAATGGCCGTGTCGGTCGATGAAAGTAAATGCACGGGGTGCGGCATCTGCGCGGATATCTGCCCGGTGGGGGCCGTTACCGTTGAGGGAGTGGCCGGGATAAACGAGGCGCTCTGCACCGGTTGCGGTGCCTGCGTGGCCGAATGCCCCCGGGGAGCGATATCTAGCGGGGGGATAGGGAGCGCTCGAGAGGGACGGACTACCGGCTATCCGCCGTTCTCTCCCCTTCCGTCCGCCGGACGGAAAAGAGTATCCCTACCCCTCTCTAGCCCCCACGGGAAATCACTTTCATTCCGGACAGGCGGAGCAGGATCCTTTAAGGGGATATTCGGTTCCGGGGGAGGATCGGGAGGCCGGGGAGGGGGGCCGGGAAGAGGAGGGGGCCGACGCGGCGGCGGGGCAAAGGGAAGAGGAAGAAGGCGCCGCTAGAAAAGCCGGACCGGTGCCGGGCGTGATCAGGGGGCGGTAATTTATACCGGATTCAGGGAGGGGCGCGTAAATAAATATGAAGCGGGCGCCTTAAATCCTGCCGGGGCCGCGACGGGGGGATCCAACAACCTGACGGACGTATTCACGGAAAATCTTTTCGGTACAGCGATGTTGAATCGGGCGGGATTATGGGGTATATTAAAAGCAGAGAGTTAACCGCGCGAGATGGGGAGATAAAAATCGGAGGTTACTCATCATGGACTGCAAGGAGAACTTGCTGAAAGCCCTACAGGACTGTGGAGAACCGGCGGCATTTTACAGGGGCCAAGAGATTCAGTTGGCGAACGATTTATTCGCGGATATACTGGAAACCGACACCGAGACCTGCAAGGGAATGCCCATTAATGAAATCTGCCACGTGAAATCGATAGAGATGATTCAAGATTTCATTAGAAGAAGAGAGATGGGCGAAGATAGCGTTCCCAATACATACTCGGCCGCCTTCCGGACCCTCAAGAAAAACAATGTGGAGTTGAAGGTCACGGTTTTGAAGACGAAGCACACCGATGGCGCTTTCCTGGTGCTGATCGAAAGGAAGTAATTCCCAAAGCCGGGAGAAAAGATGGGAGCCGGGGCCCGGGAAAAGGCGGATTCCGTCTGCGGATCTGGCTACTCGTCGAGCCAGGATTCAGCGTCCAGCCTGGAATTGAAGTTCTTTAGGTAGACGGACATCCCCGACCTGTCGGTTATCGATATTACCGCCCATTTCGTCATGGTGGAGGAGAGCACGGTGGCCACCTTCCTTACTCCCGCCTCGATGATGGTCTCCTGAATTTCCTCGTGCAATTTCTCCACCGCTTTGGGGGGAGCGTTCATTTCCGTCAGGTCGGCGATTATGGTAAATCCTTTGGAGGTTCTTTTCAAAATGGCATTCCAGTCATTTTTCACCTCCTGGACTACCTCCACCGATTTCCAAAATCCTATCACCTTCCAGTGAACGCGGTTTTTCCGCGAATCGTAATCGAGCGTGTAATATTGATTTTCGAGCATGGGAAAGCTCCCCGGTTATAAAGGCTTGGGCGACCCCAAATTTATCGGACGAGTCCTAACCATAATAAATCCGCGGCAGGGGAAATCTCTGGTTGAGGGGGAAAGAAGCGAGTACCACGTGAATTCTTCATGGAGATATTATTAAGCAATATCTAACTTGTTTGTCAAGCAGTGAAAGATTCCATTTTCCCCAACCGGCCGGAGAAAGGGTATTTGGTTGGCGGAAACCTCCTTAACGGTTTTATTTCCCCATGGTTACCACGCGGCGCGACCAGTTGCGCAGGTCGTCCAGGAGGATGTAGATGGTAGGCAGCACCAGCAGGGTGATCACGGTGGAAAAAGTCAATCCCCCCACTATCGCCCGGGCCATGGGGAAATAGGGCGGACCGCCGCTCCCTCCGATGGCCGTGGTCACCACGCAGAGGGGTACCAGGCTGAGCACCGTGGTTCCGGCGGTCATGAGGATGGGGCGCAGCCGGTCCCGGCCGGCCTGCATGATGGCGTCATTTCGGCTCAGCCCCCCCAGCCGCAGCTGGTTCACATGATCGATCAGCACTATTCCATTATTCACCACCACCCCTATCAGGATGAGGATGCCGATCATACCCATGATGGACATTTCGGTGCCGGTGGCCAGGAAGAACCAGTACACCCCCACCACCGCGAAAATTATCTGGGTCCAAATCGCCGCGGGGAAGATGAGTGACTCGAAAAGCGCGGCCATGACGAAATAGATCAAGGCCAGGGCCAGGAGCAGGTTCATCATCATGGTGTTGAAGGCCTCTTCTTCGTAATCGAAGCTGCGTCCGTAGTTCCACTTGTATCCGGAGGGTAGGTTGAAGTTCGACATCACCTGGTTGATCTTTTCCTTGGCCTCGTTGATGGTCAGTTTATGCAGGTTGGCCGATATTCCCATGGAAGTGGTGCGGTTCTCCCGGTGAATGTTGCGGGGGCCGCGCTGCACGCTGAAATTCGCCAGAGAGGCCAAATTCACCGCTTGGCCCCGGTCGTTGTAGAGGGGTATATCCTGCAGGTCCTCCAGGGTTTGCTTGTCGCTGTCCTGGAATTCCAGGCGCATTTCCACTTCCCCCTCCTCGTCCCGGAAACGGCGCAGATTGATTCCCCGCATGGCGGCGGACACCACGTTGGCTATCTCCTGGGAGGAAAAACCGTACTGCCGGGCGCGTTCCCGGTCCACCACCACCCGCACCTCCTTATCCCCCGTTTCGGCCTCGGAGCGGACATCCACCAATCCCGGTATCTGAGACAGCGCCCAGGCCACGTCGTGCGATAACTCGACCAGCCTTTCGCTCGATTTTCCGGTGAGTTGGACCCGCACCGATTCCTGGCGGGAGCCGGGATTTCTCCATTCGAAGGAAGGATTGGTAATGGCCAGGGTGGGTAAATCTTTGCGTATCGCCTCCTTGATTTCACTCAAGGATTTTTTCGCTTTCCTGCCTCTTTTAAGCAGGATGGTCGAACTGGCGTAGTTGTTCTGGTAGTAGGTGTAAACGTTGTCGATTTCGAATTCGTCCTTATGGGCGAAGAGGTATTCCTCGTACACGTCAACCGCGGCCTCCACCTTTTCAATGGTGTAGCTGTCGTTGATATGGTAGTGCAGGCGGATTCTTCGATCCTCCTCATCTCCGAACATGTTGGTTTTTACCAGGCTCATGGGAGCGGCCACGCTGGCCAGGATGGCTAATATGATTCCGATGGTGGCCTTGCGGTGATGCAAGGTCCATCTCAAGATCTTGATGTAGCGGATAATCAGCTTGTCTATGATGTTCGATTTCCCGCGGGGCCGGGGAGGCTTGATGTGCGTGGACAACAGGGGCACGATGGTCTGCGCCAGGATCAGGGATACTCCCAGCGCTATGCAGATGGTAGTGGCTATGTGCTTTAGATATATGGCGATTTCGTCATCGGGGCTCACGATATTGGGCAGGAAGACTATGGCCGTGGTCAGGGTGCCGGCGGTGATGGCCAGGGAAACCTCCCTGACTCCCCGGGTCACTGCCTGCCGTGAGGAAGGATCCAGCAGCTGATGCCGGTGGATGCTTTCGGTCACCACCACGGCGTTATCCACCAGCATCCCGATGGCGAGCATCAATCCCATCATGGATAGTATATTCAAGGATACGTTCAGGAAGTACATGAAGGTGAGGGTGATCAGCAGGGAGAGGGGGACAGCCAGGGCTACCATGAAGGTGGTGGCCAGGCGGCGCAGGAAGAAGAAAAGCACCAGCACGGCCAGGCAGCCTCCGATAATGCCCGATTTGAGCACCTCGTTCAAGGAATCGGTCACGCCCTCGGCTTGGTTTTCCATGTAGAAAATGCTGATACCCTCCATCTCGGGGATTTTTTTGATTACCTCGATTTCCTCCATGATATTCTTGGTGACCTCGACCAGGTTCGCTCCGGCCTCCTTGAATACGTCCAGGCCGATGGCGTAGCGGCGGTTCAGGTGCCGCCCGTAGTTAAGCTTGGGATGCTCGTAGGAGATGGTGGCGATGTCCCGCAGATGTATGTTCTTCTCTCCCACCACGATGTCTCCGATTTCTTCCACGCTTTTGAATTCTCCGATCGGCCTGACCACCAATCTTTGTGTGTTATCGGTGATCTTTCCCGCCGTGACGATGAAATTGCTGCTTCTCAGGGTGCGGGTGAGACGGTTTATGTCCACCCCGTGGGAGATCACCCGGTCAACCGAAAGCTGTATCTTGATCTCTTTTTTCTCGATGCCGTAGAGATCCACCTTGGAAACCCCGCTGATTCTCTCGATGCGGCGCTTGACGTTGCGGTTCAGCATGTCATAGGCGTTGGAGAGATCGCGGTTGCTCGATATGCGCAGGGCGAGGATCTCCATGTCCGTGGTGGACCACTTGCGGATGTAGAACCTTTCCAGGTCCGGCGGGAATAGGTGCCGGATTCCGTCCAATTTCTCCTTGGCCTCCAGGGCCTTGATATTGGCGTCTATGCCCCAATCGAATTGAAGTTCCACCCCCGCCCCGTTTTCCCAGGAATTCGATCTCATCAGCTTCACATCGCTGATGGTGGCCAAGACCTCTTCGGCCGGTTTGGTGATCTGGCGTTCGATCTCCTCGGGAGTGGAGCCGGGATAGGGGATATCCACATAGACAACGGGCGCGTCCAGGGCGGGAAAGAATTCCAGGGGGAGCAGCCGGGAGGATATAATGCCCACCACCACCAGGCAGGTGAATATCATAAAGGTCGTTACCGGGCGGCGGATGGAGTTCTCGGTCAGATTCATGATTGCACTTTCCGGCTTCCGGCCGGGATATCCGGATTACCTATCCGCATAAGCGGCCCCTCCATTTCTTCCCTCATCGCTTCCGGTCCAGCAGGGCGTATACCACCGGGATCACGATCAGCGTGAGCAGGGTGGAAACCGTCAATCCCCCGATCACCGTGATGGCCATGGGGGCGCGTACTTCGGCTCCCTCACCGATACCCAGGGCCAGGGGTAATAGCCCCAGGGCCGTGGTCAACATGGTCATTAATATCGGCCTCAAGCGGGACCGCCCGCCCTCGATGATGGCCCGGGTTTTTTCCATTCCTCCGGCCCGGAGCTGATTGATGAGATCTATCAACACGATGGCGTTGTTGACCACGATCCCGGCCAGCAGGATCAACCCGATGAATACCACCACGCTGATGGTGGAACGGGTTATCCACAGGCCCAGAACGGCGCCGATCATGGCCAAGGGGATGGTAAAGAGGATCACGAACGGATGCAGGAACGATTCGAATTGTGAAGCCAGCACCAAGTAAACCAGGAATACGGCCAGCAGGAGGGCGAACTGCAGGGAACGGAATGAGGTGGTCATCTCCTTGTTTTGACCGGCCAACCGGACTTCGAAATTCGCCGGAAGGGCTATCCGGGAGAGGATGGAGTTGATCTCGGTGGCCGCTTCTCCCAATCCACCGTAATTGAGATTGGCGCTGACCAGGGCGACCCTCTCCTGATCGACCCTTCTTATTTCTCCCGGGCCGATATCGACGTTCACATCCGCCACCGCGTCCAGGGTTACCGGGTGAGGGCTTTCCGGATTGATGATCAGCCGTCTGATTTTCTCCACCGAATTGCGGTCCTGTTCCTGCACCCTGACCAGCACGTCGATTTTACGGTCGTTCCAGGAATAACGGGTGGCCACGTCGCCGCGCACGTTGTCCACTACCCGGTCGGCCACCTGATACACGGCGAATCCCAGCGAGGCCGCCCGTTCCCGGTCAAATTTGATCTGGATTTCCGGGTTTCCGCTTTTCATGGTCGATTTTACATCCGCGAAACGGGGTGAGGCCTCGAGCTTCCCGGCGATCTCGTTGCTGATTTTCTTCAGGGTGCCCAGCTGGTATCCGCTCACTTCGATCTCCACCGGGGTCTTGAAGGTGAACAGGGTGGGCCGGGAGAATTTGTACTGCAGGCCGGGCACGCCCTCCATGTGCCTGCGCACCCGGGATATGACGCGTTCTTCATCCGTCCGCTGGGAACCCGGCCGCATGGTGATATTGAGCTCCCCCCAGTTCTCTCCGCCCTGATCGGGATTGGCGTCCATTCGGTTCCCCGAGCCGGCCACCGAAAAGGCGGTGGTGATTTCTTTGATCTGGCCGGAGGACTTTTGCACCTCCATGATGGCTCGGTCGGTGACGTTGAGGGGGGTGCCCGGGGGAAGCTTGAATTCCACCTTGAATTCTCCCTGCGATAGTTGCGGAATAAGTTCCACTCCCAGGGTGGGGATCAGCATCAGGGAAAGGATAAAAAGCGCCAGGGCGATAAATATCACCCGGCCCTTGTAGGCAAGGGACCACTCCAGCATGCGGTGATAACGCTTTTCAACGCCGTCATATCCTTTCTGGAAGATTCTTAGCAGGGGGCGGATAAGGAAAAAGATTCCCCGGGAGATGGTTCCCAGCACACGCCGGATGATTCTTATGAAGAATACCGGAAGGGAGGTAAATAGGAACATCCGGATGCGCCGCATTCCCCTGCCCCAACGGGTTTTCGGCGGCTTCAATTCCGGCGCCGGTTCCAGGACGTGCTTTTTCTGCTGCAGGGAGGCCAGCATGGGGATAAGGGTCAGGGCCACTACCAGGGAGGCCAGCAGGGAGAAGGTGACGGTCAGGGCCTGGTCCCGGAACAGCTGCCCGGATATTCCTTTGACAAAAACCAGGGGAAAGAATACCGCCACCGTGGTCAGGGTGGACGCGGTCACCGCTTTGCCCACCTCGCTGGCGCCGTCCCGCGCCGAGTCGGTGATATTTTTCCCCATCTGTCTGTGGCGGGCGATATTTTCCAGGACCACGATGGAGTTATCCAGCAGCATGCCTATCCCTAAGGCGATTCCGCCCAGCGACATGATGTTTAGGGTAAGATCGGCGCCGTACATGAGATTGAAGGTGGCGATCACCGATACGGGGATGGATAGGGAAATGATTACGGTGGTCCAGAAGTTCTGCAGGAAGAAGTAGAGGATGAGGATCGCCAGGATGCCTCCGATCACCGCCGCCTGGATCACTTCGTTGACGGCCTGGGTGATAAAGGTGGATTGATCGTACACCTTGACCAGCTGGCATCCGGGGGGCAGGATCCTGCGGACCCGCCGCAGCTTCTTCTCTACTTCCCGGGCCACCGCCACCGTGTTGGCGTCTCCCTCCTTGTAAATGGCGATTTCCACCGCTTCCCGGCCGTTCAGCCGGGTGATGGCCTGGCGTTCCTTGTAACCGTGGCGGACCACGGCGATATCCCGCAGGTATATCGGTTTGCCGTCCTGGGTGGAGACTATGACGTCTCCGATTTCTTCGATCGACTGAAATTGATTCAGGGTACGGACGAGATATTGCTGGGTGCCCTCTTCCAGGCGTCCCCCGGAGAGGTTTACGTTTTCCGCCCCTATTTGCTGGGCCAGCCGCTCGATCGGTAAATTCAGCTGGGCCAAACGCCCCTGGTCCAGCATGATCTGGATTTCGTCTTCCAAGCCGCCGCTCACCTTGACCGCCGCCACTCCTAGCGCTCCCTCCAGCTCCCTTTTGATCTCCTCCTCGGAGAAACGCCGGAGGTATTTCAGGTCTTCTTCGTCGAAGGCGGCTGCTCCCCCCGCCCCCGGCCCGCCGGCTGCCTGCAGGGAATCCCCCGCACTCCTGGCTTTCCGGAAAAATCCAAAGCGCATTATCGGATCGAGGGAGGGATCGAAGCGCAGGATGGAGGGCCGCCTCACGTCCAGCGGCAGTTCCAGGACATCCAGCTTCTCCCGCACGTCCAGCCCGGCGTAATCCATGCTGGTGCCCCAGGCGAATTCCAGCAGGACGTCGGACTGCCCGGTACGCGATATGGAGCTCACCCGGTTGACGTTTTTTACCACGCCCAGGGCCTCCTCGATCGGTTTGGAGATCAGGTTCTCGATCTCCGCCGGGGCCGCACCCGGGTATTCGGTTCTGATGGTCAGGGTGGGGTAGGTCAATTCGGGAAGCAGGTTTATCTTTAGCCGCAAGAAGGATATGAATCCGAAAAGGATGATGGCCAGGGTGAACATGGCGATGGTCACTCGCCTGCTGATGGAAATATCAATAATTTTCATTTTTCATCCAATTTCTCAGCCGGTTGGTGGAGGGATAAGAGTTGTCCGGAATTTCTGATTTATCATGGCCTTTCCAACTTGCGTCCGCTGCCTTTAATCCGCTCGGCCTGATCTTAGGGGGAGACTACATTAACCCTGGTGCTGTCCTTCAAGCTTCCCTTTCCGGTGGTAATGAGGGTGTCGCCCTCCTGCAGGCCGAATAGAATTTCCACGTGCGAGGTGTTGATATAGCCTATTTTTATGTTCTGCCGGTAGGCGGTGCTGTCCCTCAATACGAACACGGAGGAGATCTTGTCCTCTGAAATAATGGCGTCCTTGGGCGCCATCAAGGCGTGGGCGTGAATATCGTAGATGATTCTGATGCGGGAGAACATTCCCGGACGCAGCTTTCCCGAGGGGTCGTGGGTTTCTATGGTGACTTTGACCGTGCCGGTGGCGGGATCGACTATGGGGCTGATACGCTTTATCCGGCCGGAAAATTCGTCCTTATCGATGGCGTCAACGTTAAGTAGAACCTTTTGGCCTACCCGGAGCTTGCTCAACTGTCTCTCGGGGACGTGCAGGATGGCGATCAGGGGATCCATTCCGGCCACCCGGAACACCGCCTGGTTGGGCTGGATCATGTTGCCCACCTTTATGAGCCGCTCCGCCACCACGCCTCCTATGGGGGTTTTTATCGAGGTGTAATCCAGGTTGAGCTTGGTCATATCATAGGCCGCTTTTTGAGATTCATATTCGTAGCGGACCTGCTGGAATTCCTCCGCGCTGATAAGCTGTTTATCGTGCAATTCCTTGTTCCGCAGGTAGTTGTTCTGGAGTTTGTTCAGCATCGCTTCGGCCTGGAGGAGCTGTACCGAAATCATTTCGTCATCCAGCTTTACCAGGATATCCCCTTCCCGCACCGGGGTTCCCTCCTCCACCATGATTTGTTCCACCACTCCGCCCACCTTGGCCACCACTTCGGTCTCCTCCTCCGCCTCGATGGAGGCGGTTCCGGTGTAGTAGGCGGAGATATCTCCGGTGATCACGCGGGCGATTTCCACCGGAATGACCAGTTTTTCATCCTTCTTGTCTTTTGATTTGGAGTGGGAATTCTTGCCGCAGCCCGGCAAGCCCAGGATAATTGCCGGAAGTGTCAGTCCCACAACGATTATTCCTAAAATTTGTCTCATTTCAGATTCTCCCTGCCTGCGCGAAGTAACGGGTAGATGTTTATATATCAAGATACGGGCGAGGGGGGATAAAGTTGCACTTTATTCGGGGTTAGGGGTGAAAATAGCGGATTTTCTAGTATTTCAGCGGAGTGGATTTCCGGTGCCGTCCCCCTACCATCCGGTTCCACCAGCGGGGTGGAGCGGGGGCGGTCCTCAGGTTCCCCGATTCGATTTTTTCTCGATCTTGGCCCAGGAGTCGCGCA
>JAFGPI010000057.1 GCA_016926065.1 Candidatus Krumholzibacteriota bacterium | reverse complement strand
ACGGGTTCGAAATCAAAACGGGATGAAAGGGTCGCCTGACGAGGGAACGGTCGTTGAGAGTTTCAACTAAGAATGGGATTGACTCGTAATGGATCATTGCGGCGCAGAGCGGCAACCGGTATAATGATTATCAAACAGGAGGATCAGGATGAACGGAATGATTTCTTACTGCGGTATAAATTGTGCTGATTGCGGGGCCCTGCAGGCTACCCGGGCTAATGACGACATCCGGAGAAAAGAGGTAGCCGAGGAATGGTCCAAGCTTTTCGGGGCGGATATCAAAGCGGAAGACATTAACTGCGAAGGTTGTACCTCCCCCGGTGAAATTCACTTCCAGCACTGCTCGGTATGCGATATCAGGCAATGCGCCAGCGCCAGGAACTTGAAGAACTGCGCCTATTGCGAGGAGTATGCCTGCGATAGGTTGGAAAATTTCTTTAAAATGGTTCCGGATTCGAAGAAACGGCTGGATGAAATCCGTAGCGGCCTGTAGCCGCCGGCCATGATCCGACCTCCCCTCCTCCGGGGGGAGGTTTTTTTATTTATATAAAAATTTTTCTTGACCTGAAGGTGCATTGTTTTTATACTGCAATATATATGTAGTATATGTATCGTGAATTATACTTTTTAAGGAGGTTGAAATGCCGGATCGGAAAAGTCGCGGGGGGCTTCTGCTCGCATTGGTATTGATATTAGCCTTGACCGGCTGCGCCTATTTCGGGGGCGGGAATAGCGCCCTGGATGGACCGCAAAGGTACTATTACGCCGTCGAAAGCGACAGCGTTATCTGCGGATATGCCGTGGTGGATATGCGCCCGGTGGAGGTGAATGGGGAAAAGACGATCCAGATAGAAGAGGAAATCCTGTTCAAGATCGTTGCCCTGGGGGCCGCCGTGGAGAGCAAGCTTCACTTTGTCTATCAGGTCGACCCCCGCACCAACCGGTTTTTCTATCATGAGATGGATTTAGAGCAGGGATCGGTTAAATTGGGTTCGACCGTGGTGATCGAAGGGGACACGGCCCGTATCACCTCCAAACAGGATGGCAAGGAAAAGTTGGTCGAATTGCCGCCCGGCACCGTCTTGGAGAATTCACAGATCTTCCTTCATCTGGTGGAAGATTTCGTGAAGGGAGACAGGGTGGAGAAAAAATACCGGATCCTTAACGTGATGGACGGCCTGGTCAGCGACATGGTCTACACCCGAGAGGGGAGGGAGAGAATATTTCTGGCGGGCCGGGAATATGACGCGGTGGTCTTGGATAAACAGGATCTAAATACCGGCATCAAACTGAAAACATGGATAGACTCCCAGACCGGCTACATGCTGAAGATCGAAACTCCTTCCCGAAATATCTACCTGGCCGACGAATCGGTGGTGGAGAAGATCACTTCGGTGGATGTGGATAAAGACATTTTCGCCCCGGTAAATGTGGCCATCCCCGATATCAAGGCCATTTCCTATATCAAGGTGAAGGCCCTCATGCAACCGACCGGAGCTTGGATTACCGTCGCGGACCTGAATATCCCGGGGCAAAGTTTCACCGGAACGGTGGAAGGCAATTTGGTCGAGGGGATCTTCGAGGTCAGCCATCCGCGCTACGACGGCACGGACGCTCCGCCCTTTCCGCCCGATTTCAAAAAAGACGTGCGTTTAAGCGAATATCTCCAACCGGCGGATATGATCGAATCGGACCATCCCGAAATTATCAAGAAGGCGCAAGAGATCACCGCCGGTTCCCCGGACTCCTGGGAAGCGATGATACGCTTGAGCAAATGGGTATCACGGGAGATAAGTTACGATATTCCCGGAGGCGGTTCCGCCCTTAATACCTTTAAAACCCGGCTGGGCGAGTGCGGGGCCCATTCCCGGCTGCTGGCGGCCTTATGCCGGGCGGCGGGCATACCCGCGCGGGTGGTATGGGGATGCATGTACGTTCCCAACCAGGGAGGAAGTTTCGGACAACACGGCTGGAACGAGGTATACATGGGTTCGGCCGGTTGGTTACCCGTTGACTGCACGGCCGAGGAATTCGATTATGCCGATTCGGGGCATATCCGGCTGGGGGCCCTGCAATCGGTCAGCACCTCCTTCGGGCCCCGGAAGATGGAGTTGCTGGATTACCGGCTCGAGAAGGGCGCCGCCGGTGACCGGATCGCCGCGCCGGGCACTCCCGAGGCCTACCTTCCCTATATCGGCAAATATCAAAGTTCCGGCAACGTGTTCCAGATCCTGGTAAAAAACGGCGGCCTGGCCATTGATATACCCGGCCAGATGGTCTACGAGCTGAAGAACGCCGGGGAAGACGGCCTGTGGTATTTCAAGCTGTCCGACCGGGCCAGCGTTTCCTTCCAGCGGGATGAGACGGGCCAGGTGACCGCCCTGAATATCAACGAGCTGGTCAGGCTGCCCCGCGACGCGGAAGCCGCAGCGGACGAGGGGGGCACCCCGGTCCCCGGGGAATTGCTTCCCTATATCGGCAGTTACAAAGTGCCGATGCAGAACCTGGTGCTGGGAGTGGTCTTCCAGGACGGCAACCTGGCGGTGAGTGATCCCCGCCGGGGAACCGTCCCCCTGCAGGGTCCGGATGAGAGCGGGTACTGGGCCAACGAGCTGGATCAGAACCGGATAAAATTCGATAGCGATAGTGAAGGCCGGGTCACCGCCATGATCGTCCTGGCGGTCAGCAGCTTCGCCAGAATCGATGAAGGGGCCGCGGAGAGCGAGTCCGCGGAGGAATAAAGCAGGGGTGAGTGCCATGGAGAAGCTGAAACCGGATAAATCGATAAGCGGTCATTTGCCGGCGATTCTCACCACCGCCATATTCTTCATCCTGGTATTCCTCTGGGGCCTAAGCGCCGCCTATGGATTCATGGCTTTCGTTTTTCTGGTTTTCAGCATCCTGTCGATCCTGGCTTACGGCAGAACCAAAAGCTACTGCTATCTGGTGGCGGCGCTGTTCCAGCTCTTTTACGGGCTGTGGCTGGCTAGCGCCTCCTATGCGGGAGGAATAGAGTACGCCAAAAGAGGCAAACTGCCCCTGTTTTTTTTCTGGATAGGGGTCTTTTTAATGCTCTGGCTGTTCTTTCTTCTCTTGACCCGGAGATTCAAATGGCGGGGACGCGAGATAATGGAGCTGGCCGCCCTGCCGGTGGAAGAGCTGGGCGACGGTTTTACGGAGCGTCCTCGTCCGGCCGGTAAGATTGAATATTCGCCGCGCGAGCTGCTGGAATTTTCTGAATTTCTGGGACGGAAGCTGATCGCCATGCCCTACCGGGAAAGCGACAAAATCGTATTCGTGCCGGTGACCATGGCCCGGTCGATGATACACGCCTATAATCCCTTTCACGATTACACCCGGGATAGCTGGGTGTCTTTCGATAACCGAGGGAATGTTTCGGTAAATATCGCCCGCAGGGATTATTATAGCTACCAGGACGAACTCTCCTTCGACCAACTTTGTGAATCCCTGGGCAATCTGTTCGTCGATTTTCTCCGGATGCACCGGAGGGGGGAAGAGGTGAGGATCATGGATAGGCTGGATGCGTTGCGGATCGGTCCCTTCGACTGAGCAGGATCGGAAAATCATGGATTTTAACACCGCGACCAGGCTGGGGGCTTTGATTTCCAAGGATTACGCCGGGGATCTTCTGGATCTGCTGGTGAATTATCGTGACCTATCGGCCTCCGAGGCCGCCTCCCGGCTGGGATTGCATATCAACACGGCCCAGGAATTCCTGGAGGGCCTCTTCTCCCTGGATATCCTCACCAAAAAGGAGGTCTACGAGAAAAAGCGCCCCTATTTCCGGTACGCCCTGAAGACGCACCGGATCACCATCGACATCGATCTGGCCGGGATCAAGCAAAAGCCCCCCCCGGGAATCCTGAAAAAGAAGATCAGGGAGCGCAGGAACGCCGGAGCCCGGTTCACCACCGCCCGCAATCACCTT
>JAFGPI010000056.1 GCA_016926065.1 Candidatus Krumholzibacteriota bacterium | reverse complement strand
GCATATCGATCTGCCGAGGATGGAGGAGGGAGGCGTAAAGGCCCAAGTGTTCGCCTGCTGGGTTGACCCGGACGTATCTCCCGGGCAGTGGGAAAAATATACCCTGGATATGATCGCCAGGATCAAGGAGCAGGTAGAGCTGTACGGTGATAGGATCGAAATCGCCCTGAGCGGAAAGGATATCCGGCGGATCATCGGGCGGGGGAGGATAGCGGCCATAATCGGGGTGGAGGGTGGACACGTCATCGGGTCCAGCCTGGAGCGGCTGTACGAATTATACCGGGCCGGAGTGAGATGCTTGACCCTGACCTGGACGAATTCGAATGAAATCGGTGATTCCGGAGACGGGGAGAGACGGTGGGGCGGGCTGAGCGATTTTGGGAAAAAAGTGGTGAGGGAGATGAACCGTGTCGGCATGGTGGTTGATTGCTCCCACGCCTCGGCCCAGACTGTTTGGGACGTGTTCCAGGAATCGGAGCGGCCGGTGCTCCTTTCCCATTCCTGCATGGCTGCTATCTGTGATATCCCCCGGAACGTTTCGGATGATTTACTGCGGGGACTGAAGGACAACGGGGGAGTGGTGGGGATAAACTTCTTTCCGGCCTTTCTGGAGAGCGAATGCCACCGGAGGATTATGGGCCTGTGGAATGAATACCGGAAAGAGAGAAAAGAGCTTTCCCTGCGCTATGGGGGAGATACGCGGAGAGCGGACCGGGAGATAATGGACGGTTACCTGGACCGGGTGAGGGAGGTCCCGGTGCCGGGACTGGGCGAAGTCGTCGATCATATCGAATATGCCGC
Organism: Candidatus Krumholzibacteriota bacterium; assembly: GCA_016926065.1. Classification (GTDB taxonomy): domain Bacteria; phylum Krumholzibacteriota; class Krumholzibacteriia; order Krumholzibacteriales; family Krumholzibacteriaceae; genus JAFGPI01. The sequence continues at coordinate 7,195 of JAFGPI010000056.1, read as the reverse complement.
TTCCCGGCTCGGCCTGGAGGGTGTGGGGTTGGGATCCGATTTCGACGGAATCATGGTCACCCCCGCGGGCCTGGAGGATGTAACCAAGATGCCGGCGGTGGCCGCCGAGCTGGGCCGCCGGGGCTGGGCGAACGAAGATATCGAGAAGGTAATGGGCCTCAACCTGTTGCGCCTGTTCGAACAGGTGTGCGGATGAGGCGGGATCCCTCGGCTGCGGGGATTTCGATCACATCGGCCGCGGCGATTATTTCGATTACTTCGGCGAGATCCCCGGCCCCGGGACATTCACCTGTCTATAGATCTCATTCCATAGCCGTCAGCGGGAGCCCTTTTTCTCCATCCAGGCGGCGTAATCGGAGATCGCCTTCCACTGCCCCTCGCTGTGCAGCCTTGCTTCCTCCAGCACCTTGTGCGCCTGACCGCTGCCCAGGTAGTGACTCCGCCCGAAGGCGTGCACGCTGCGGTTCCTGCCCTCCCGGGAGGTTACCCAGGGGTAAAGGGTGGGGAGGGTCAGTCCGGTGATTCCCATCGCTTCCAGGGCCATCTCCTCGGGAAAGATCTGGTTTTGCTCCTTCTGGGGCAACAGGGAGAAGAGCTCGGCGCTGGCGATGTAGAGGATATTCATGTTGTAACCGGCCTGGTCGATCCGGGGCAGCACCTCCTCCACGAAAGTGTTGGTCACGCCGCTTCCCTGCAGCACCAGGGTGCCGTGGTAGGGACTCTTTGAACGGTCCCCCCGGCGCATCGCGTACACACCCTTAACGGCGGCGGTGGCGGGAGGAAGGTTCAGCTTCTTCCGGTCGAACACCTTTTCGTTGGGACGGGTCACGAAGGGCGCGATGACCGCCGGTCGTTGCTTTAGGGCCGCTATGACCAGGGGATAGATCTCCTGCGGGTCCCAGGGAGTAAGGGTGATAAGCACACCCTGGGGGAAGTTTCCCTCCAGCAGCTGCAGGGCCTGGGGATCGGCGTGGGTGGGTCCGTCCTCACCGGTTTTCAGCCCGGCGTGGGCGCAGACCAGGAACCAGGGGTTGTACGCTTCCCCGCAGTACTCGTGCTTGGCCTGCTGGCCGATGCCGTGCAGGCGGGCGGTGATGTGCTCCAGGGCGGCTATGAACGCGCCGTAAGAGGACCCCGCGCCGATATGCTGGCCGTAGGTGGACAGCCCGGCCATGATACCGCCCATGGCGTCCTCGCATATCCCTCCCACCAAAAGTAGCCTCGAACCGGGATTGGATACGGCGTTGTAATATCCCTCCGGGAATCCCTTGCCGGCCGTGGCGATACTGGTGGAGCCGATCAGGTCCGCGGAGGCCGCCAGAATGGCGCCCTTGGATTTTTTGTTGAGATAGTTCAGGGTCTCTCCCAGGGCCATGCGCAGGGTCTGCTGGCTGCCCGGCTCGTAGGTGCACTCGGCCGGGATCTCCTCCGCCTTGAGGGAGTTTCCGTAGAGCGCCTGCAGGTCGGGTCCGTCCTGACGCTTTTTCCGCTTCAGGGCGGTCAGGTCTTTATCGGCTCGGGAGAGGCATTCTCCGAAGAAGTCGGCGATCTCCCGGTTGTCCTCCAGGACCTTGCGCAGGACCATCAGGTTGTCGAAGAAATTCTTTTCTATATTGACCGGAGTCTTCTCCCCCGCGAACTGGGGGAAGGTGACGCCGAAGCGCTTTTCCAGCGGTTTCAAGGTATTGTAGTAGGCCTCGGAGCAGAAGTCGTGTCCGGCGCCGTGGGATTTCCGGCCCTCGATACCGTACTGCCAACCCTTGACCGTCCGGTAGATGATGGCGGTAGGCTGCTCGTTACGGCTCTTCTTGGCCAGTTCCATGGCGGCCAGGACCTGGCCGATATCCTTTCCGTCTTCCACCGAGATCACGTTCCAGTCATGCAGGTAGCAGAATTCGACCGGCGACCACTGCACGTAGTCTCCCGGTTTGTCTCCGTCCCGGCAGACCCGGTCGGAATCGATGGAGGACTGGTTCCAGTCGACGTGCAGGACCAGGTTCCAGAGCTGCGCCGCGGCCGCGGCCGCCATGGCCTCCGCGACCCTCCCGGGGGTCATTCCCCCTTCCCCCTCCAGCACGTGAACCGTGGGGGCGTCCTTGCCGAAGGTGTCCATGGCCCCGTAACCGAGACCGAAACTGGTGGTCACACCCACGCCGGATGCCCCGGTGGACAGCTTGACGAAAGGGGTCAGGGGAGTGGGGTGGCCGTCCAACGGCTTGGCCTTGAATTTCTTGAACAGGGGTGTCTCCTGGGTCGGATTTCTGCGGAAACCGAGGAGGTCCTCCATCCGCAGCTGGCGCTTCTCGGCGGGAAGCAGCTGGGGCCGGGATATCCGGGCGCACTCGTTGCGCAGGGCCCACATGGCGTAGAGGCCCATGGCCTTGTGCCCGGCGGCGTAGGACAGCAGATCGGCCTCCAGGCATTCGGGATCGCTCATCCGGTAGTCCATCCAGGAGAAAAGTATCCCCTCCACGATCCGGCCCGAGGAGATGCTTCCCCCGGGATGGCCCGATTTGGGAACGAAATTGTAGAGGATTCCGCACAGGGTCCGGTAGATCAGATCGTAGTCATCGTACATCTTCCGGGTCTCGTCCGGCACCTGGGATTCCATCGTATCGGGATGGATTTCAGTGTAATAACCCCGCCGGGGTCCAAAATCGAGTTTCTTGAAAGCCAATGCGGAACCTCCTGTGATAAAAATTCCGGATCTCCGGTTCTATTTAACTCCGTCCCGGCCCGATCGCTATTGGCCCTGGTCGGATAAAAGAATTTTGGGAATCAAATATATCGCAAACGATGCGCTATTGTCAACCACCTAAGCTCTCCTGCCGCCGCAGATGCTTTATTTTCAAGGGCTTCTTGACTTTTTCCGCAAATTATGATATAAGGTTGAGTTATAGACCTACACTTATCCCAAAGTCTTCAATTTAAGGGGGAGCTATGGAATCGAGCTATCGGTGGGGCTTTCTTTTTTTATTTGTTCCGGTATTTTGTCTGTCGGCTTCAACGGCTTATGCCCAAAGCAAAACCTACACCTATGATAATAACTTCGACAAGGGAGTGATGCTAAACGTCAATCATGACTATCCGAACAATCATCAGCTTCAGCTCGATTCCCTTACCACGCCCTTTCCCTATATTTGGATTGCTTGCTCGAGCCGAGGGTCGGTGGTGAGGATCGACGTGGAGACGGGAGAGATCCTGGGGGAATACTGGACCTCCCCTACCGGTCTGGCTAGAAATCCCTCTCGGACGACGGTGGATCAGTACGGCAATGTCTGGGTAGGGAATCGAAACGCGAATTACCCCTCAGGGGGATCGGTGGTTAAAATTGGTTTGGTTGTTGGGGGAAGGCGGGTGAACGCCGATAAATCCCTCAATCCCAAGGGGGAGTATCTGATGCCCCCGTTTGAATACTGCACCGCCTATGACAGAGACGGGGATGGCCTGATTCATACCTCCCGTGGACTTGATGATATATTCAACTGGCCCGATCACATGGATGGAGCAGGCGGGAACCCGGCCTACGTGGAAGACGCGGAGGATGAGTGTATATTGATTTTCCAGCGCACCAGCGGTGAGCATGTCCGTCATGTAAGCGTGGATTCCGATAACAATGTCTGGGTGGGGTGTATAACTACCAATAAATTCGATCTGCTGGACGGCGAGACCGGAGCCATCCTGGACAGCCGGACCTTAAGCTGCGGGGGTTACGGAGGCTTGATCGACGGCAACGGGATCTTGTGGAGCGGTAATTACGGGTTGCTCCGCATGGACTGTGATGGGGGAACGTTCGGGTGCGATTCAATGATGAATTGTTATTACGGGATGGGAATCGATAGGTACGGGTGTGTGTGGATTTCTGATTTCGGGACGAACGCGTACGTTAGGAAATTCGATCCTTCCGGAGCGGTCCTGGGTATATTTCATGTTTACGGAAGTGATTCCCGCGGGGTGGCGGTAACCCCCAAGGATAACCATATATGGATAGCCAACACCGGTTCCAATGATGTGACCCGTTTGGATAACGATGGGAACTTGGTAAAGATTATTTCCCTGGGAACCGGAGAATGGCCCACCGGCGTGGCGGTCGATTCCAACGGGAAGGTATGGGTCACAAATTTTTCTTCAAATGATGCCATGCGCATCGATCCGGACGATGATAACGGAACGGTGGATAAAACGGTCGATCTCAACAGTGACTCTAATCCCCACGGAGATGCCAATCCTTATAATTACAGCGATATGACCGGGATGGTGGCGATCGGTGCCACCGTGAAACAGGGAACCTGGGATGTGGTTTACGATAGCGGATTGAAAATGGCCAGCTGGGGAACGGTAATCTGGAACGAGGAGCCACAGGGAGTGGAGCCTTCCGGTACCGATATCAAGGTCGAGGTGCGCGCCGCCGACCGGCAGACCGACCTGGCGGCCCCGGGGAACGAATTCGAGGAGGTGGGGAACAGCGCCCCCTTCACCGGCGTGATAGGACGCTACGTGGAGATACGCGCCACCCTGTCGCGGGAGGCGGGAATAACTGAAACGCCGGTGCTGTCCGATTTGACCATCAGCCCTGAATACGATCTCCCCGGCGAAAGCCACCAGGAGGAGTTCGTCAACACTCTGGCCGATACCGCCTATGATCTGATGAAGATCATCCACACCGAATATGGATCGTTTACAATTACCGACGTGATCACCGGTGAGCCCTTCCCCGACTACGACATTTCTTATGTAGACAGCACGGGTGACATATACATTCACTGGAAGGGGGACAAGGTGGCTCCGGGGGATACGGCCAAAGCCTGTTTCGAGATAGCGAGGGCCACCAAGTTTTACGCCCCCCATTACGAGGTGACCACCACCATATGGACCGATGAGAACGGGGATACGCTGGGCAAGGCGAGCCCGGTGGTGACGGGTAATTTCGGATATATCGATATGAATAACACCACCGTTTGCACCTGGAACCACACCTGGGTGGAATGGCTGGGAGACGGCTGGCCGCCGGAGCCCCCGGACAGCACGGGCACGGGCATGGGAACGATCGAGGTCGGTGATGTCTACTGGTGCCTGGCACCGAGGGGTTATTCGCTGGATGAGTTAAACAGCGACCGCTATACAGATCCGGAGCTTATCTGGCAGTCACTGGAGGGATTCACCTTCAACTATGGCGAGAGTGTTACCCGGGAACTCTCCGCCGGAATACTGCCGACCGACATCGTGCTGGTGCGTTACGAGATGAGCGGCGGGGGTTTAAGCTCCAGCGATTTCCTGCAGTTCCCGGTGAGTATCTCTACCAGTCCCGAATGGGAAGTGCGATATATCGATCTTTTCCAGGATAATTTCACCGAGAGCGGGATTCCCGACCCCACTCATTTCGCCCGGGTCGACCGGGCGGAGGATCTTAATCCCCCGGAGAATCCGGACGCCCTGCCGGGGGACGAGGCGATTGTGACGGTAGCCGATCCGGGAGACAGCAACGGGGTGGTCCCCAATATCCTGCCCGCCGCCGGGGACGGGACTATCGAGGGACCGGCGGTGTACCTGTACCTGCGGGTATGGACCACCGTGCCGCCCGCGCCTACCGGGGCGCAGATGGAATGCCCGGACGACCGTGCTTCCTGGTCCAGCGTGGAACCGGAATACGCCCTGACGGGTAAGAGATTTCCCCACGTGGGGACAGTCAGCGCGGGCGGGGAGCTGTGGCAGGTCTACCGCATGGATTGGTATTTTGAGAGCTGCACCGACGTGGAGCCGGTGGAGGACAAGTACTGCGTGGACCTGATGGATATAGCGAACGGATCGCATTCCTCCACGGAGAACCAAACCCTTAACACGGGGATATTCAATCCCGGCGACATGGTACTCTATTTCTTCGGCGCCGGCAGGACGGGACGGGCCACCTATTGGACCAGGAGAAACGGACGGGGAGAGGGTTTTGTCACCCCCAGCATCAACGTGGCGGCCCAGAACGCCACTTACTTCACCATCCTTCCGAGGCGGGGCCTGGAAGAGGGCAACGATATCCTCCTGGTGGATGCCGCGGACGATCAGTTCGTAGCGGATGGCAGCGCAGAGGAGGAGTATTTCCGGTCGGCCTTTGGATTTTTCGAGGAATTTCCCGGTGATTCAGATTATTACTGGTACCATCTGGACGTTTACAACGTGCTGGGATCATCGGCCAACGCGGGAAACAGCCTGGCCTCGCGGGCCAAATCGGTCTCGCAATTGCGCGGAGATACGTCGCCTATCTACCGGACGATTATCTGGTCCTCCGGATCGCTGGAAACCGGCACGATCGGCGACGGAGCCCTTTTCGGTCCGGAGAAATCGAGGGACTACGAGTTGCTGACGCAGTTCCTGCAGGCCAACACGAACGATCCCTGCCTTTACCTGGTGGGGGACAATATCGCCGCGGAGGCGATGACCCTCGGCCCTTATGCCATCAGCTTCATGAACAATTATATAGGGTATTACCTTTTAAACGGTGATCACGTCAACCACGGCGAAGCGGTTTCGCCCGTGGTGAATAGTATCAATCCGCCCCATATTTTCTGCCAGTGTTCCCAGTTGAGGGCTTATGGGGGAGGTCCCACGGTCAAGAAATTCGACGTGCTGCAGCCGGTGGGTTCTTCGGTTAAGGAGATGGAATATGCTTCCAGCGGGGATGCCGCCGTATTATCGCAAACGACCGATATGGGGGGAGGCGTGGATGCCACCGTGATTCTCTCCGGATTTTCTTTCGCCAGCATGGATGAAACGGAAGGGTGGAGCCTGCCGGTGCCCGCCCGGGTGATCCACCTGCAGGATATCCTGATCGAGCTCGGTTATGCCGTGAACGTGACCTCGGCCGAATCGGAGATTCCCCTGGTGAACCGCCTGGAAAACGTCTATCCCAATCCTTTCAACCCGGTGACGACGATCAGGTACAGCATTAAGGAGCGCGCCCACGTATCCCTCAGGATCTACGATGTCACCGGCAGGCTGGTGAAGACGCTTGTCAACGAGGAGCAATCACCGCAGCCGGGAGGATACACCGCCTCCTGGAACGGCACCAACAACGCGGGCCGTGGGGTATCCAGCGGGGTCTATTTCTGCCGCCTGGCCACCCGCGATCACCGGGAGACCCGGAAGATGGTGCTTCTCCGATAAGTGCCTGGCGAGGGCCCGTCTTGATCCAGTCCGCCGGAAT
>JAFGPI010000055.1 GCA_016926065.1 Candidatus Krumholzibacteriota bacterium | reverse complement strand
GGTATTTAAAAGGCACAAATTTTTATACCCCCGGCCGGGTAATTCTGGTAGAATTTTTATCCTATTAGCTCGCTGGCATGGCCGGGGCGGGGAATCACCCTCCGTTCCCGTCATCAAAATAGGATACTGCCCGCGACCAGTTTTATCGATTAATCCGGAGATGGGGGGAATACCGCCTCGCTGAACGGCCCCGGGATCCCGGCGGCCGGCCCTCTCCACGGTGATAACGACAGCGATTTGAAGAAAGGAAGTTTCGGAAGTGGAAAACAGCCCTGAATTAAAAAGCGGGATCGGTTCCTTCCCCCGCTCCTTCTGGATCGCCAATATAATGGAGCTTTTCGAGAGGGGTGCCTATTACGGATTAAACGCCCTGCTGGCGATCTATCTCTCGGAACAGGTGGCCAACGGAGGCCTGGGATTCCGGGAGGATATGGTAGGCCTGCTCCAGAGTTTCGTGTACGCGGCGACCTACGTTATACCGATCCTGGGCGGGGCCCTGGCGGACCGTTATGGGTATCGGCGCATGCTGTTAGTCGCCTTTTGCCTGCTCTCGGCCGGCTATTTCATGTCCGGCCAGGTATCCAGATACGGAGTTATTTTCGCCACCCTGCTCATCATGGCCACCGGTTCCGGTCTCTTTAAGCCGATCATCTCCGGCACCATCGCGCGGACCACCAACGAGAAGAATTCGGGATTCGGTTTCGGCGTTTATTACTGGATGATAAACCTGGGAGCGCTGATCGCCCCCCTGGTGGCCGGTTATATCCGGGACACCTTGAGCTGGAGCTGGGTCTTCACCTTCAGTTCCCTCTACTGCGCCCTGATGCTGCTCCCCGCCGCTTTTATCTACCGCGATCCCCCCAAGCCGAAGAGCAGTAAAAACCTGGGGGAGGTACTTTCCGGAGCGGTCACCGTTCTCTCCGACGCCCGGTTCATGCTGCTTATATTCGTTTATTCCTGTTTCTGGATCCTGTATTTCCAGAATTTCGGTTCGGTGCTCTGGTACCTGCGCGATTTCATCGATCCCACTCCGGTAAACCAGTTCTTTGCCCGGTTCGGACTTAATTTCAACCTCGGCCCGGAACACGTGACGGTGATCAATGCCGGCACCATCGTGGTGTTGCAGATCTTGGTAAACCTGGTGGTGAAAAGCCGCAAGCCGTTACCCACCATGGTGGGCGGCATCCTCATCGGTTCGGCGGGATTCGTCTGCCTGGCCGCCTCCCAGCATGCCTGGATCTTCATCCTCGGCATCGCCGTTTTCTCCATCGGGGAGATGACCTGCCATCCCAAATATTACAGCTATATCGGCCTGGTGGCGCCGCATGATAAAAAGGCCCTCTACATGGGATACGCCTTCCTCTACGGAGTGATCGGATCGCTGGTGGGATCGAACGTGGGCGGGGAGATGTACACGGCCTTTCTCACTCCCCTGAAGGGCCAGGAAGGGGTGGCGGCGAATCTGCGAAACTTCTGGCTGGTTTTCGCCCTGCTCGGCCTGGTAACCACTTGCGCACTGATCATATACAATAGGATTTTCGGGGAGGACACCGCTCCCACCCGGCTCAAGGCCCGCAGAGTGATGCTCTTCATCTACGGGCTGCTGATCGTCCTCTCGATCGGGATGATATTCTTCGTAAACCAAACCAAAGACGCCATTCCGCCCAAAACCTGGATCCAGTCGACGATCATGTTCCTCATCGGAGTGGGCGGACTGTACACCTTGATAAAGAATCCCCATCTGGAGGAGAAATAGCGAACCGGAGACCGATGACTTACCACGAGAGACGGAGAAGAGGTTTGGCCCTCTGCTGTTCGCTGCTGGGCGTTTTAACCTTGCTCTCCTGCCCGGCGCCCAAAACCGGCGGGGATGATATCCCGGTGCTGGAAGATAGCATCCATGGCTACCATCTGGGCGAGAAGATGGAAGACCTCTTTGAACGGGCACAATACAAGGTCTCGTGGGAGAGGTGCCCTTCCCCCCGGGCCGACGACCGGGGAGAGCTCTACACCTTCTCCGGGCCGCTCGACCACTCGGCCGGCATCGCCCGGATCCGGATGACCTTCCTGGATGAACGTCTGCTGGAAATGGTGGTCTATTACAAACAAACCAACGTCAGCATGCTGATCGGCCTGAAATCTATACTGGAAAAAAAGTATTCGACCATAGCAACCTCGCCTGACGGAACGGTGGAGACGGCCTACAAGACCTACCGTATAAAGGCGCCGGGGATGTCCGTCACCCTCCGGCGCATAACCAAACTTCCGGAAAACGAGCTGTTCGTCCAGTACCAGCATCATCTATTCAGGGAAAAATTGAGGGAGTACCGGGAACGATCGTCCCTCCCCCGCTAGTTCTTTTGGACCACCATCAGGTGCTGGTTGAAACGGATATCCCGGCTGGCGCAGCGCAGGTTGTAATCTTTCATATGGGCGGCGATGTCGTCTATGGTTTCTTGGTTGACCCGGGTATGAACCCGGTTCTCCTTCCGGAACACCTTGGCCAGGATGGAGAATCCCTGTTCGGTGAAATCGGAGATGAGCAGTTTTCCACCGGGCGCCATGACCCGGGAAATTTCCGGTAAAACATCCCTAATGCTCTTGATATGATGAAGAACCGAAATCATGGTCACCAGGTTGAAATAATCGTCCTGGAAGGGCAGTCCCTTCCTCGGTTCGATGAGATAATATTCTATCAAGGAATTTACACCGGCTCCCTTGGCGTTCAGATAGGCGGCGCGCAGTTCCTCTTCGGAAATATCGACTGTTTTCACCGCCAACCCCCGCTTGGCCAAAGCGATGGCGGCAAATCCCTTGCCGGTTCCGATATCGAGAACCGGCGGCCGGAAAGGCTCCGCGGAGTTTACGATAAATTCGATGACCTCGCTGCGATTCACTCCATGCTTGCGGTAAACCGCGTCCTGGGCCTGGATCAGCATCCGGTTATCCTCTATCTCCCTTTGGGTGGTCGGTTCCACTGGTTCCCAGATCATCACAATCTCCTCTGACTCCCTCTTATCCGGAGCCGCAAGCGCTAAACCGGGGCTACTTTATTTTAGCCAAACCTTGCTCCAGGTCCGCGATCAACTCATCGGCATCCTCAATGCCCACCGATATTCTGACCAGGCCGTCGGTTATCCCGGCCTGCAACCGGTCGGCCCGCTCCATGCTCGAATGGGTCATGGAGGCCGGGTGTTGGATAAGGGATTCAACTCCGCCCAGGCTTACGGCCAGGACCAGCAACTCTACCGAGTTCATCAGTATTTTGCCCGCTTCAATTCCTCCCTTGAGCTCGAAACTTATCAATCCTCCCGGTCCCCGGGCCTGTTTCCGATGTCTGTCGTACTGGGGATGAGATTTGAGCCCGGGATACATCACCCGCTCCACCTGGGGATGCTGCTCCAGGTATTGTGCCAGTTTCATGGCATTACTGCAATGCCTTTCGATCCGGATGGCCAACGTTTTGATCCCCCGGGCCACCAGGAAGGAATTAAAGGGATCTATGGTGCCGCCTAAGTAATTGGACATTCGGCGGAAGTGCTGGTAATCCTCCTCATTGTTCACCACCACAATCCCGGCCACCACGTCGGCGTGTCCGTTAAGAAATTTGGTCATCGAATGGACCACCACGTCGGCGCCCCACTCCAGGGGACGCTGGAGAATGGGGCTCATGAAGGTATTATCCACCGCCAGCTTTATGCCATTATCGTGCGCCAGGCGGGCCGTTGCCTCGATATCGGTTACCGCCATGGTGGGATTCCCCGGGGTTTCGATAAAGATCAGCTTGGTCTCCGGAGTAATCGCCCCGGCAATATTTGCAATATCAGAAGTATCCACGAATGTCGTTTTTACCCCGAATCTGGACATGACGTTCCGGGCCAGCCCGGCGGTGGGACCGTACACGGCCCGGCTGCAGATCATATGATCCCCCGCGCCGACCAGAGAGGAAATGGTCAGATGACTGGCCGCCATGCCGGAAGCGCAGCCGATGCCGGCGTACCCTTTCTCCAGCACCGCCACGGCGGTCTCGACCGACTCCACCGTCGGATTTCCCATGCGCGTGTAGATATAACCCTTTACTTTTCCGGAAAAGAGAGCCGCTCCATGATCTACGTTGCGGAAGGAAAAGGTCGAGGTCTGGTAAATGGGAGTAACCACGCAGCCCGTTTCATCGTGTATCAGGCTGGCGTGGACACATTGGGTGTCGGGGTGATGTTTCCTTACATCCTTCATCAGTACTCCTTCCTAAACAATCCGAGCGCTTGCTTATGCCTTCTTTTTGCCTTTTCCGTAAAGGTAGTCATCCAGCGCCGCGTTCAGCGCCGTCACTCCCAGCAGGGAACAGTGTTTTTTCTCCTCGGGCAATCCCCCTACTCCCTTCTCGATCTCCTCCGCCGTTATCTCGCGGGCCTCGGCCACGCTCTTCCCCTTGGCCAGCTCGGTGGTTACGCTGGAAGTCGCGATGGCCGCCGAACACCCGCGGCACTGAAATCTTATGTCGCTGATAACCTCTTCTCTTACCTTTATCATGATCACCAACCAGTCTCCGCAGGATGGATCTCCGCCCTTTCCCTTACCGTCCGGATCTTCCAGCACTCCCACGTTGCGCGGATCCATGAAGTGATCGAAAAACGCTGCATTTACTATTTCCATACCTTCCGCTCCGGCTAGTGATCGCAAACGTTCTCCCCGCAGTCCAGCGTGCCGTTCAGGTACGCTTCTACGATCGAGCGGGGATCATCCGCGGGAGCGCCCACAATGACCTCTATCCCTTTTTCCCGGAACAATCCCTGCGCGCTCTGCCCCATCCCCCCGGCTATCACCAGATCCACGCCCAGTTCCCCCAACCATTGGGGGAGCACTCCCGGCTCATGGGGGGGCGGCTCCACATCCCGGGCGCCGACGATTGCCCGCTTATCCAAATCGATCTCCACCAGGGAGAAGGTCCGGCAATGCCCGAAGTGTGTGGCCAGTTCCCCGTTCACCACCGGAAGGGCGATCTTTTTCCGTCCTCCTCCACCCGCAGCCCCGCTTTTTCCCGGGCGAGCGGCATCTTTTCCTTTTGCGGAGCCGGAAATCTCCCTGTCCGCTTCCCCCATTCCACCCTTACCGTCAGCATCCCTTTTCCTCCCTTTATCTTTTCCGCGACCGCCGCAGGAGGAATCCGCAGCCGGCCGGTATTTTTCAACCTTAAGCACCCTCTCTCCCAGGGAAGTGAAGATCTTGCCGGCCTCGGTATGGGGAAGATCGGTCACGTAAGGAGTCCCCTCGTCGCTGGTTTGCACCACCGCCGGATCCAGCGGAATGGAACCCAGGAAGGGTACTCCCATTTCCTCCGCCATCTTCTCTCCTCCCCCGTGCTTGAAGATCCCGGTAAACTCTCCGCAATGGGGGCAGACAAAACCGCTCATATTCTCCACCACCCCGATCACCGGCAAGGAGATCTGGCGGCAGAAGGTAATACATTTCCTCACATCCACCAGGGCCATGTTCTGAGGCGTGGTGACGATCAAGGCTCCGTCGGCGTCTCCTATCAACTGGGCCACGGCCAGAGGTTCATCACCGGTTCCCGGAGGAGAATCGATTATCAGAAAATCGAGCGGTCCCCACTCCACATCGCTAAGGAACTGCTTGATAACATTATATTTCATCGGTCCCCGCCAGATTACCGCGTCATCCGCGCTGCGGAGTAAAAATCCTATCGACATGACCTTCAGATTGTCTCCCACCGCCAGCGGATTTATCGCTTGATGCGTTCCGCTGAGGGGTGTCCCTTCCACCCCCAGAAGCTTCGGAATGGAGGGACCGTGCACATCCACGTCTAGCAGCCCCACCTGTTTACCCGCCGCGGCCAGCACCACGGCCAGATTCACCGCGATGGTGCTTTTCCCCACGCCCCCTTTTCCGGAGAGGACCAGCACCTTGCGGCCGATCTCCTTCATCCTTTTCCTGATTAACAGATCATCTTTAGTGGTTTCGCTCATTTCTCCTCCCTCCCGGCCGAAGGACAAACGGTTTCAGACGGGAAAAGTATCGGATCCGGGGCGGGAGACCGCTCCATCACCTTTTGGTACGCGCGAGAGTCGGGAAAATCTTCCTCCGGCGGCTAAGCACCGCGGAGTCCGGGAGAAAGACACCATCCGTCACATTTCTCTTCCCTCATCCCGGCCGGCGGCGCCCACGGAAAAGAAATATGCACATCTTCCCCTTCCCTCACAAGGATTTTATTGTGTCGCGGCTCCGGGGTAGCCCCTATCCCGGTTCTACTGGTGGCCCAAAACGTCCGGGCCCTCCAACACTTCCAGATCACCCCGGAGAAAGGAAGAAACCGCCTCCTCCACCGTGCCTCCTTCTTTCTTCATCACCTTTATCCCCGCCGCGCGCAGCAGGCGGAATGCCTTGGGGCCGCAATGCCCGGTAACAACCACTTCCACCCCCGCGTCGGCAACTTTTTCTCCGGCCATGATCCCCGCCCCCTGATTCTGATTTACCACTACCCGGTTATCTAGAGCATAATACCGTTCATCCTCGGTGTCGAAGAGAATAAAGTATTTCGCCCTGCCGAATCTGGAATCGATCTGCCCCTTCTCGGATTCGGTGGCCGCGCTAACCGCTATTTTCATTATTGACGCTCCTTTTCGCCGGGATGATATCTCCCCGGTCTTTTCCCTCCGCTCTATTCCCTCCGAGCTTATCTCCCCGGTCTATCTTATTCCGGGGCTCCTCCGCTGGCTCGTGCTCTGGCGAAGGGTCATCGTCCCCAACACACCTTCTCCTTCCGCCCCTCCCGGGACCCGCGCCGGCTCCGCATCCCGATCCCTTTCTGTTTCCCCTGACTTTTCTCCCCCTTCCGCCGGCGGCGCCTTTCCCGGTACCGGTCTTCCCTCTGCTCCATTTGCACCCGGGCATCGAATACTTGGCCACGGATAGCTCATCGGCCAAATAGGCGCTCAGCACTTCTTCCACCTCCCCGCTTACCCAGGGAATAAGCTGTATACCCTTTTGGTTGATCGCCCGCGACATCTCCCGGCTGACGGCCCCGCATATCACCGTGTCTATTCCCAGCTCAACCAGGCTTCTCACCTTTCCCCGGACGCTATGTTCGGGCACGAAACAATCGTTCCGGCCCCTTTCCTTTCCATCCTCCACATCTATAACCGTAAGGCTTCTGGCCTCATCGAACACCGGGGAAACCCTGTTGTTCCACTTGGTTATGGCAATCTTCACGTCATTTCACCTCTGCAACTATATTTGGCAGCTTCCATGCCAAAACGATCCCGGCCTGGAGCCGGGGCTATAACTATAAATAAATGATGCCGTTGATTGATCATTCACAGGAATAGTCTTTCCTTCCCGGCGGCATAGGACTGCACTTATGAAACCTTATCGAGGGGAAGTTTAATTGCGTTCCCGCAACGCCGGTGCGGCATCGAACCTTGGAGAATGCCCCCTTGAGGATATCCCGGGCTGATCCATTTATTCTAATCCCGGGAACGCCTCGTCCGTCCGTCCACCGGGGGCAAGACAATGGATAGTTTCTTGATCTTTCTCCACAGGGTGGTTTTATGTAGTCCGAGTTCCCCTGCCGTTTCCCGGCGGTTCCAGTGGTTCCTGCGCAGCGCCTCGGTGATATAGGCGGCCTCCAGGGCCTCCAGGCTTTGGGTGTTCCCCGGACCCCGGCCGCGGGCGGGCCGAAAATGTTCCGGCAGATGTTCGGTCTGGATCATCCCTTCCCGGCAAAGGACGAAGGCATGTTCTATGATATTCTCCAGTTCCCGGATATTACCCCTGTATTCATGCCCCATCAGCAGGGCCATCACCTCCGTGGAGACCCCGTGTATCTTTTTGTTCTTCAGCTTATTGAAACGGGAGATGAAATGATTGACCAGCAGGGGAATATCCTCGCGGCGTTCCTCCAGGCGGGGAATCTTCATTCTGACCACATTTATCCGGTAATACAGGTCCTTTCGGAACGATCCGTTATTCACCATTCCGTCCAGATCCTGATTGGTCGCGGTTAAAATCCTTACCTGGGCCTTTTCGGTCTCGGTCGCTCCCAACGGTTCGAATTCCCTCTCCTGAATCACCCGGAGCAACTTGACCTGCATGGCGGGGGAGATATCCCCGATCTCGTCCAGAAAGATCGTTCCTCCCCGCGCCAGGGTGAAACGCCCCTTTTTATCCCTGCGGGCGTCGGTAAAGGCTCCCGCCTTATAGCCGAACAACTCCGCCTCCAGCAGGTTGTCGGGCAGCGCGCCACAGTTAACCGTCACCAGCGGATGATTCGCCCGCGGGCTCAGGTTATGTATCGCCCGGGCGAAAAGCTCCTTGCCCGTTCCACTTTCCCCCTCTATCAGCACCGTGCTTTCACTCTCGGCTATTTCCGGCAGGATATCGAACAGGCGCCACATCTTGTGGTTTTTGCTGATGATATCGGAAAAGGTGTGCCGGCTGGCCAGCTCCTTCCGCAATTCGGTAACCACCGACAGGTCCCTGAAAGTTTCCACCCCCCCGATGATATCTCCTCTCTCGTTCTTCAAGATCGCCGTGGAGATACTGACCGTCACCGGATTCCCGTCGGCCCGCAGTATCTTGATCTCCTCGTTTATCACGGGCTCGCCGGTTTCCATGGTGCGGCGCATCACGCATTGATTCTCGCAGATGGTGGCCTTGAACACTTCGGCGCAAATCCGGCCTATGGCTTCTTTCCGGGATATACCGATGATCTTCTCCGCGGCCGCGTTGAAAGAGGTGATTTTCCAATCGAGATCTACAGTGAAGACCCCATCGGCAATCGAGTCGAGGATAATATCGGTGTTTGAAACCTCCATACCCTGATAATAAACATAAATGCCCACCCTATCAAGGACAAAGGTTGCAAAAATGCTACACAATGCCTTTTAATTATAGCGCCGCACGTAAATGGTCGCCCAGGGGCCAGGATGCAATTTACACGGTGCTTTTATGTTCCGCCGCTCGTAAGTGGTCGTCCTGGAGTCAGGATGCAGTATACACGGTGATTCCAAAGTCCACCGTTTTCGTTTGGTCGCTCCGGAATCGGCACACAACTTACAAGGTGCCTTTAGATTTGGCCGCTCCCCCATGGAGGACCATCGCCGAAACCGGTTGGCCGGGATTAAAATAACTCCAAGGTCTACCCATCGGAATAGTTTCAGTATCCCATGGCGCAACCGTCTTTGCGCGACTCCGAGCCACCTATGAGGATATCATTCTCCCGGTCGTGCCAGATCCCCTGGTAGCCCCCGAATCCGCCGTTCATCTTGACCACCTTATGGCCCCGGCCTATCAGCTCCCGGATCACCTCTTCCCCTATACCCGACTCGTAGGCGACCTGTCCTCCATCGCGCATGATCTGTCCCGTCGGTTGGGAGGAACCGAGATGTCTCACGCGAGGGGCGTCACCGGCTTCCTGGATACCCATCCCGAAATCGATAATATTGCATAGGACCTGAACGTGTCCCTGAGGCTGCATCGATCCCCCCATCACTCCGAAAGAGAACACCGGTTTTCCTTCCTTGGTCACCAGGGCCGGTATGATGGTATGAAACGGCCGCTTGTGCGGCTGGAGGGAGTTCGGATGGGAAGGATCCAGATTAAAGAGGGCTCCCCGGTCCTGCAGGCAGAATCCCAATCCGTCCGGCACCGGTCCCGATCCGAATCCGGCGTAATTGCTCTGGATAAGGGAAACGAAATTACGGTCCTTATCGACCACGGTGAGGTAGGTGGTCTCACCGCTTTCCAGCTTGATATCGCCGGGGGGAATATCGGTCAACGCCCGGTTTTCCTCTATCAGCGCCCCGCGCTGCCGGGCGTATTCCTTGGAGATCAGCCGCTCCACCGGAATATTCACGAAGTCGGGATCGGCGTAAAAACGCGCGCGGTCCTCGAAGGCCAGCTTCTTGGCCTCGATCAGACGGTGCAGGTAGGCGGCGCTCCCGAATCCCAGGCCGGCGATATCGTATCCTTCCAGAATATTAAGCATCTGCAGCGCCGCTATCCCTTGGCCGTTGGGGGGTAATTCCCACACCTGGTAGCCGCGGTAACTGGTACCGACCGGTTCGACCCAGGTGGAAGTATGACTCTCAAAATCCTTCAGCCTCAGATATCCTCCGGTGCGCCGGCTGAATTCATCGATGGTGCGGGCTATCTTCCCCCGGTAAAAGGCATCCCTTCCTTCCGCGGCGATCAGGCGGTAGGTTTCGGCCAGATCGGGATTTTTAAAAATCTCCCCCTTCCGGGGCACCCGCCCCCCCGGCATATAGGTGGCGGCGAAATTCGGTTCGTCCTTCAGCCTCCGGCTTCCCAGCTCCCAGTATTGAGCGATGACTTCGGTTACCGCGAAGCCGTTTTCGGCGTACTCAATGGCGGGAGCCAGAATCTCCTTCATCGGCATCCGTCCGAATTTCCGGTGCAATTCAAACCAGCCATCCACACAGCCCGGCACGGTCTGGGGCAGAACGCCGGTGTAGGGAATAACCTCGGCTCCGGACTTTTTCACCTCCTCG
>JAFGPI010000054.1 GCA_016926065.1 Candidatus Krumholzibacteriota bacterium | reverse complement strand
CGATGGTCGTACCAGGTGATCAAGGCACCGCCCAATCCATCGGGAACGATCTTCGGCTCGTACTGATTTCCCGAGGCGTCGCATATCGCCGAACCGTTCGCATCCCACATAATCGTCCCGGCGGCGTTGACCCGCTGCCCGAAAATGCCGCCGCTGCCCCAGTCGATCCAGGTAAAAATGCCTCCGCCCTTTCCGTCCGGAACCACCTGCGGCTTTTCGCGCAGGAACGAGATCCCGGTGCTCAGGGGCACCCCGGTAGCGTTCCATAGCACTATCCCGTTCTCATTGATTCGCTGGCAGTAGATATCATCCCAACTGCTGCTCACCCTTTCGTCCTGCCAGACCAGTATCGCTCCCCCCCGGCCGTCCGCGCAGATATCGTAGAGATACTGGTGTCCCGCTTCGGTGCACACCGGCACTCCATTGGCGGTCCAGGAGATATTGCCGTCCGGACCGATACGCTGGGCATATATGTCCCTCACGTTGCTGGCCCGGGCGTCGGTCCAGGCGATGATCGCCCCTCCCGCTCCGTCGGAGCATGTACGCGGCCCGTACTGCCCGTAGGTAGCGGTGCAGATAGCCACCCCCGCCTCGGCCCACAACCGGGCCCCTTTATCGTTTATCATCTGGGCGTATATATCGGGATATCCCCGCCGGTCTTCCCAGGCTATGAAAGCGTTGGCGTTCTCATCGACGCATATCACCGGATACTCCTGTTCGCCCGAATAGACGCAAACCGGAGCACCGTCCTCCACGTAGTCGGCGAATAAAGCCGGCCCTCCCAGAGCCGCTAAAAGGAGTCCCGAGATAACGATTACCTTAACTCCTTTTCTCATGATCCACTCCCTTCGCAGTGCCTAAAATTACGGTATGAAAACCCATAAACCCTCACCGATTCTAACATAACCGGAGAGGGCGTTGAAACAGTTTTCGCGCGGGAAGGGTCACGAAAGGATTTTCCGGAACGCGGTTCCGCTGGCCGGAAAATAGAAACTTCGCGAGCCCGGGGACGAAATCACTGGATTAGCGTCCCCGGCGCGAACTTGGTTCAGAGCACCGACCGAACCTCATCGATCCGGTTCCGAGATGGCCGATTCAGTGAGAGGGCCGTAACTTCAAAGCGGGATCAGAAACTTCCCCCGACCGCGACCCCCGGGATTATAAGCCAGTTCTCCCCTTTATAGATCATGTTCAAGGTGGCCCGCACCATGATACCACTCTCGCTCTGGAATTGATAGCCGGCGGAGAAGGTTCCCAGCCATACCGATTCGATCTCATCCCAGTTGGCCGAACCGGCGGCGGCCGTAGTCCCCGCGGACAGGTACAGGCTGTGGATGTCACCCACCGGGATAATCGAGACAAAGAGGGGGAACAGGCCCACGGCCCCCTCATCGTTCCCGAAACCCATGCCTCCGGCCCCGATTCCGAAATTGGGGGTAAGATACCTTTCGAAGTTCACGCTATAGAGTATCCCCCGTCCCCCCAACTCGCCGTACACCATGGTCGGTCTTGTCTCTCTGATATTCTCTCCCTGCACTCCCAGGGGGGCAATCATGATTACCACCAGCAAAACAAGTGAAAATAGGATTCGCACTACCGGCCTCCTTTGGTATCGCGCCGGAAAGGGGTAAACCCGGGGAATCGCTTCCCTGGATCATCCATCGCCCAACCAACTCCGGCATCCCGGAATGACAAAAACCACTTTGAACGGATTTATTTTATTATCGCCGAATAAAATTAGCAATCTATATTCCAAATTTCTGAAACTTATTTGTATAATATTCGTATAGTAATCAGAGGCTCGGATGCCGATGCTTTTCCGAGCGGTAAATTTTGCGCAGCGGTACAGGGCTCCTTGAAACCGGACCAGGACGTAGAGGGCGGAGGTTCCTGGAGAGCTGACCAGGAACGTAACGAGATAAGGTTCCCCGGGACCTTACCCGGGACGTAACGGTCCCCGGGACCCCTTAATCCTACCCGGGATAAAAAGATGACCGGACCACGACACCATCCCCCCCGGATCGCGGAAAAGCTGCTGGGCTTGTTGCTGGACCGCGATACCGGCTACGCGGCACGGGGGGACCTGGAGGAATACTTCCACGATATCGCGGAGGCCGAAAGCCCCCGCCGCGCCCGTTGGGCATACCGGCGCCAGGTAGCGTTGTGCGTGCCCGGATACTTCTATAACCTTTTCTACTGGAGTACGGTAATGTTCAAGAACTATCTGAAGACGGCCTATAGAAACATCGTCAGGCAAAAAGCATTCTCCCTGATCAATGTCACCGGGCTGGCCATCGGCATGGCGGCCTGCATCCTCATGCTGCTGTGGGCGCAGGACGAGATCCGCTACGACCGGATGTACAAAAACGCCCCCCATGTCTACCGGGTCTACCGGCGGTTCGATACCCCGGACGGAAAATTGATATCCACGGTAAATCCGGCCGGCCTGGGACCGGTCCTCAGGAACGATTACCCCGGCATAACCGGCGCGGTCCGCTTCATGGTCCATAATTTCACCCTGAGCGCCGGGGACAAGAAATTCAGCGAGCTGGTGGCCCTCTCCGATCCCTCGATCTTCGATATCTTTTCGCTGGAATTCATCCGGGGAAACAAGGAAACCGCCTTTTCCGACCTCCGCAATATAGTTCTCACCGAAGAGCTGGCGCGCAAGTATTTCGGCAACCAGGATCCCCTGGGCCGCACCCTGCAGATAGAGACCTGGTATGAAGCGGTAGTTTCGGGAGTGATCAAGAATCTTCCCTCCCCCACCACGGTACGCGGTTTCGGTGCCGTCATCGATTTCAATATCTACCGCCCCCTCTGGGGACGGGATCTGACGGATATGAAGATCGGCAACTACCTCACCTACGTCCAGCTGCATCCCCAGGCCGATCCGCGGGCGGTAAGCAAAAATGTAGCCGGCATACTGGAACCTTATTTCAAGGAGGATTGGGCGCAAACGCGCGCGGGCAATCCACGGGTGGACCTGGGGGTGACCGTTCTCCTCCATCCCCTATTACGCGAGCGGCTGTTCGATGTCGGGGGAGGCGGGTTGATCAATTATCTCCTCATATTCAGCGCCGTGGGGCTATTTATCCTCTTGATCGCCTGTTTCAACTACATGAACCTCTCCACGGCGCGGTCGGAAAAACGCGCCCGGGAAGTGGGAATCCGGAGGGTGGTGGGGGCCTACCGGGGACAGCTGGCCAGGCAGTTCTTCGGCGAGTCGCTGTTGATGTCCCTGCTGGCCATGTTTCTGTCGGCCCTGCTGGTTTATCTCGCCCTTCCCTATTTCAATCAATTGGCGGGCAAGGAGCTCGCCCTTACATTCTCCCTTCCGCTCTTAGCGGCCTTTTTCGCCGTGGCGCTTTTTACCGGTCTGATATCCGGCACCTATCCGGCCCTGGTGCTGTCCTCGGTGAAACCGGCCACCGTGCTCAAGCATTCCACCGCCAAGACAGTCAAATCCTCCCTCTTCCGCCAGGTCCTGGTGGTGACCCAGTTCGCCATCTCGATATTCTTGATCATCGGCGCGGTGGTTATCTTCCGGCAGATGGAGTATATCCACTCCGCCGATCTGGGCTACCAGACCGACAACGTGATCGATTTTACCCTCACCAGCTCCCTCAACCGACAGTTCGCCGCCTTCCGCTCGGCCCTCCTTCAAAACCGGAACATTACGGGGGTCACGCGGATAAACGCCCCCCCTGTATACCTGGAATCGACTTCCGGGGGAGCCGACGTGAACTGGGAGGGAAAGACGGCCGGCGCCTTCATCTCGGAATTCGGAATACTGGGAACCGGTCCCGATTTCGACGAAATATTCAAACCGGAAATAATCCGGGGGAGATTTTTCTCGGAGGATTTCCCCAGCGACCTGGAGCAGGGAGTGGTCCTGAACGAGACCGCCGTGAAGGCCATGGGACTGGAAGATCCGCTCGGAAAGAAATTTTCTGTGTGGGAATTCTCCGGCACGATCATCGGGGTGGTCAAGGATTTTCACCTGCAGTCGCTGCACCACGGGATCTCCCCCCTGGCCATACTTCCCCACTGGGGAATCGACAATATCTGCATCGGGATGAGCGCGGAAAACCAGGCGGAGACCCTCTCCTTCATAGAAAACACCATCCGCCGCTTCGAACCGGATTACACCCTTAATTACAATTACATATCCGATATGATCGATAAAAATTATGATAACGAGCGCCGGATCGAGAAGATCATCAAGTTCGGCACCATCCTGGCCATCCTGATCTCCTGCCTGGGACTGCTGGGCCTGGCCGCCTTCACCGCCGAACAGAGGACCAAGGAAATCGGCATCCGCAAGGTCCTGGGATCGTCGATAGGCGGCATTATCTTCCTGCTGTCGAAGGATTTTATTAAGCTGGTGCTGCTCGCCAACCTGGTGGCCGCGCCTCTCGCTTACCTGGCCTCGCGCCGCTGGCTCGACGGATTCGCCTACCGCACCCCGCTTCGAATCGAGATGTTCGCGCTGGCCACTACCCTGGCCCTCCTGATCGCCCTGCTTACCGTGGGGTGGCAGGCCCTCAAGGCGGCCCGGAGAAATCCCGTCGACGCCCTGAGGTATGAATAGAGCGGAAGGAGAAATGATGAAACTGCCCTCGAGAGTAGAAGAGATCATCCTGCTGTCGATATGGAGATTGAAAGATAACGCTTACGGAATCACCATCTGCGAGGAAGTGGAAGAGCTGACCGGCAAAAAATGGAACATCGGGGCCATCTACGCGCCCCTGTCCCGCTTGGGTGAAAAAGGATACGTGGTGTCGGTGAAGGGAGAACCTACCTCCGCCCGGGGAGGCCGCAGCAAGATATTCTACCGCCTCACGGAGGAGGGGAAGGAGGCGCTGCGCGCCCTGCACGAGGTTCATTCCGTCGTCTGGAAGACCATCCCCCCTTTCGTGTTGAAGGAGAAAGGTTGAGCGCCGGAGGACTTATCCCTTATTCCTGCCGGCCCCCAGGAAAAAACGTTGAACCGGCGAAGAAAAACTAATAGAATCTACCCACATCCAAGAGGAGGTTTGTATGAAAGAGGATTTTAAACAGTGGTCCTTTAACAGGAAACAGTGGCTGGAATACGGCAAAAGACAGATGGAGGAGAGGGCTCGCAAGATCGAGGTCGTCCGGAAGAAGAAATTCGACACCATCGCCACCCATGGATTGTATGACGCGGATACTTCGCATACCTACAACAGCGCTTCGATCATCGAGCCTATCTATATGAGCACGGCGCAGGCCTATTATAACAGCGCCGAGATGGAAGCGGCCCTGGCCTACGAGATCCCCACTTGGTGCTACACCCGCATTGCCAATCCCTCCAACTATTTCCTGGAGGAAACGATGGCCCTGCTGGAAACCTATCAGACCGATCTGGAAGCCAGCTGCGTGATAACCGCCTCGGGGATGGCCGCCATCCGGGCCGCCACCGAACCCTTTCTGCAAAAGGACGATTCGCTGCCTCCCCCCAATTTCGTGGCCTCGGCCAAGGTCTATGGAGGCACATTTCAGCAGTTCTCCCTGAGACGGGGGGTGGAACAGGGGATCGAGGTTAGATGGATCAAGAATCCCCTGGACCTGAATGAATGGAAATCGAAGGTGGACGAGGGAACCCGGTTCCTGTACGGTGAATTCCCTTCCAATCCCCAGGTGTCGATATTCGATATCGCAGAGGTGGCCACACTGGCCCACCAGAACGGAGTGCCCCTGATCGTGGACGCCACCTGCGCCTCCCCCGCCCTCACCCGTCCCCTGCAATTCGGCGCGGATATCGTCGTCCAATCGGCGACCAAGGTCATTTGCAGCAGCGGGTTCAGCATCGCCGGCACCCTGACGGCCAGGAAAAATATCGCCAGCAAGGTCGGCTCGGAGGAGATGAAATCGGATTTCGCCATGTGGGTCAAGCTGTGGCCCTACCGCGATAACGGTCCGGCCCTCAGCCCCATGAATGCCATCCTGGCCCTGAACGACCTGCGCTACCTGCGCATGCGCATGGCCCATATGAGCCGCAGCGCCCTGACCGTGGCCAAATACCTGGAGGATCATCCCAAGGTATCGGCCGCGCACTATCCGGGATTGGTCAGTTACGAGGGCCACGCGGTGGCCAACAAATACATGACCCTGGCCGATACCGATGAAAATATGTACGGCTTCATGCTGGCCTTCGAGGTGGCGGAAAAAACCCCGGACAGCTCCGTCAACGCGCGTAAATTTTACGATGCCCTGGATATGATCTGGCGGGCCACCGACCTGGGTAGGGTGAAAACCGTGGCCACCCTGAACGCGATTTCCACCCATTCGCAGCAGGGAGAGGAAGGTCGGGACCTGGCCGATATCAAGCCTTCCACCTGCCGGTTGGCTCTGGGGATAGAAGACGTCGCGGACGTCATCGCGGACCTGGATCAGGCCTTTAAAAAGATTTAGCCCCTTTCCGCGGTTCATCCGGTTCCCGTACCGGCCGCAGGGATACCGGGAAGTATTATAGGAAACAATCGTAAACGATTGTAAGCAGCGCCGATTCCTTATGCCAGGGGAGGCTCCTTAGGCATTCATCTTGCATATCTATTCCCCGGCAGTTATTTTGCACATCAATGGTGGCCCGGTCGGGTGAATGTCCAGGCAGAGGGAACTATGTTTTTAAGATCCATTAGAAAAGCCGATGTTATGAATTGTCTGATAATATTTTTATCGATAGTGCTGTTCTCCGCCTGCGACAACGCCGTGGAAAACAGAATTGTTCCTCCGGAGAATAATCCCCCGGCGCCCGACACCGAGGCGCCCAGCGTTCCCGGGAACGTGGCGGCCTTGGCCCTTTCCGAATCGGCCATTCAGGTGAGCTGGGATCCGGCCAGCGACAACGTGGGGGTGGAAGGCTACCGCATATACCGAGATGGAGTGTCGCACGATCAGACCACCGAACGCCTTTACCTGGATACCGGATTGAGCGAGGGAACGGAGTACAGTTATCGGATCAGCGCCCATGATACCTCGGGCAACGAGAGTTCCCGGTCCTCAGCCGCTTCGGCCTGGACCTCCTCCCTGGATGATACCGAGGCGCCTTCGGTCCCCGCGGGCCTGGACGCCGAGGCCCTTTCCACTTCCTCCATTCAGGTGACCTGGAACCCCTCCAGCGACAACGTGGGGGTAGCGGGTTACCGGATCTACCGGGACGATCAGTACCTGGATCAGACCGCCGTCACGGTCTATCTGGACAGCGGGCTGAACGAGGCCACGGAGTACAGCTACCAGGTCAGCGCCTTTGATCCCTCCGACAACGAGAGCGCCCGGTCCTCCGCCGCCTCGGCCACGACCTCCTCCGGCTCTTCCGGCGGGGAAACCTACCTGGTCGGTCCCGGGCGGACCTACACCAGTATTTCCCAGGTAAGGGGCCTTCTGAATCCGGGAGACCTGGTGCTGGTGGACGCGGGCACCTATGCCGGAGGTATCACTTTCTCCCGGGCGGGAACCGTTCAGGATCCCATCACCATCCGGGGCGTCAAGGCGGGCGGACAGCGCCCGGTGCTCGACGGCGGAAACAACGTGGTGGAATTCAACATGAACAACTATGTCTTCGAGGGCTTCGAAATACAGAACGCCGGCTTCCGGGGCCTCTTTCACCACGCCGACAACATCGTCATCCGCGATTGCATCGTCCACGATTGCCCCCACGGCATTCTGGGCGCCGACGAGGATTCCGGCGATATCCTCATCGAATACTGCGAAATATATCATTGCGGCGAGGGAGCCGGCCGGCATCAGATATACATTTCCACCAACGAGGACGATTATCCCGGCTCGGTCTTCCGCCTGCAGTTCTGCTACATACACGACGGCAACGGAGGCAATAACATCAAGAGCCGGGCCGAGTACAGCGAGATCTACTACAACTGGGTGGAGTACGCCTATCACCACAACCTGGAGCTGATCGGTCCCGATCCGCTCGGGGGCGTGGCCGAGGATAAGGCGAGGGAGGACAGCGAGGTGGTGGGTAACGTTTTTATCACCGGCCGCTATACCCGCAACGTCCGTATCGGCGGAGACGGTCCCGGGCAAAGTAGTTGGGGCCGCGTCCGGTTTATGAACAATACCTTCATTCACGAGAACAACGATCCCGAATCCCACATATTCGCTCACTTCGACATCGAGAGCGTGGAGATGCACAACAACGTCTTCTACCTCACCTCCGCCGTGGTCTTCGACGATTCGGAGGCCAACTGGGTCTTCGAGCGCCGGGTCAGCGGGACCAACAACTGGGTACACAGCGGGACCGGCTACCCCGTCGAATGGACCGGTACGCTGGTCGGTACCGATCCGGGATTTATAAATATGGCCGGACATCTGCTGCGGCCCGCCGCCGGTTCCGTGTTGATCGGCGCCGGGAGCACCGATCTGAACAGCCCGGCCGGTTCGCCCTTCCTTAATCCCCTGGCCTCTCCCCTCTTCCATCCCCCCGAAGCGGCCCTCATCCCCCTGGGATCGGCCGAACCGCGCCCCTCCGGCGGCGTGATCGACATCGGGGCCTTCAATTCGGAGTAAGAATACTGAGCACCAAGTGGAACAGGCGGAATAAGACCTGAAACCGCGCCTGCGCGGGATGCTCGCTGCGCCGCCGGGTTTCCCGCAACTCTGGATTTTTCAGGAGAGATAAGTGACGGATGCCATTGAACCGGCCCGCCCCACTCAGCCGGCGCGATAAGACTCGCCCTTCGCGGGGCACTCACCGTAAAAGGACCATTTTCTTAGTGAGGATTTTTTTCAGCGCCGTGAGCCGGCAGTAATAGATGCCCGATTGCACCCGTCTGCCCTGATCGTCTTTCCCGTTCCAGGCGATGGTGTAGCGGCCCGTTTCCTTATACCCGTGCAGAAGGTTTACCACCCGCCTGCCCTTGACGTTGAAGATATCCACCCGGACGCGGCTTCGCTGGGGGATAAAAAAAGATATCTGCGTTTCGGGATTAAAAGGATTGGGATAATTCTGGTACAGGGTAAGCGGCAGGGCGGGAAGGCTCAACGCCAACGAGGTGAAAAATATCCGTCCGCCCTCTTCTACGGCCTCCAGCCGGTAATGGTAGGTTTTCCCCGGAAGCGCGGTCGGATCGTAATATTCCATCACTCCGGGCGGTATCAGATCCTGGTTCAACCTGTCGAAATCACCCTCCCCCGTTTCCGAGCGGTAAAGATTGAATCCCCGGCAGGTGGTGGAGGAACCGATGGTCCAGAGCAGGCGCACGGATTCCCCTTCCAATTTGCCGGCGAAGGAGGTGATGGCCACCTCGACCGTGGAGGAGATCCAGGCTTGGTGCCAGAATCCGGAGAGGACCTGGTAGGAGCCTCCGGTGAGGGCGGATGAAACGGCAGGCTGGCCCACGGAGAAATAGACCTTATTGCTCCCGCTGTTCGTGCCTCCGGCGGAATTGAACGTTCCGTTAACTATCTGGTACTGGGAATTAGCCTGAAGGGGTATAAGGATCGCGGATAAACAACCGCCCAGAAGGAACAGTTCCTTGATTCTCATCGGTCCTCACCTCCGCCAGTCGCGGTATTCACGGCTCCGCGCGCGGAGCGAACGAGATAGTGAATTCGTTACGGTGTAACCCTATTGTCGCACATTTCCCGCTCTTGGTCAAGCCCTCGAGGGGAAGAAGCTGCCCGGGGAGGTAGGGACTGCTTGACGCTACCTGCGGTAGCCCTATTCCCCTTTTGCGGGCCCGCTTGAACCTCATCCGGCCCTTTCCGGGACCCAGCGGCAGGAATCCTCACCCTCTGCTTATCCCTTTACCGGTCCCCGTCGATCTCTTCCAGCAGCACCTCCACGGCCTTTTGCAGTTGCGGATCCTTCCCCTCCACCTTGCACCCGGGAGCGTTCTCCACCAGTATATGCGGCACCGCCGGACCGTGTTCCATGTTCACGTCCGTGGCCTTAACGTACCAGGCGCGGAAGGGAAGCCGTACCATGGAACCGTCTATCAACCTTTTTCCCCCGGTCGATATCACCGCTCCAAAAGTGGGCTGGCCCACCAGGGTGCCGATCCCCAACGTCTTGTAGGCGTGGGAGAATATTTCGGCGTTGGAGTAGCTCGATTCGTTGCACAAAGCTATGGAGGGCCTCATCCAGGGATGGAAGGGGAGCCGTTCCGCGTAGGGATAATATTCCCTGAACTTTTTGTGCTCCTTTTTCAGATCCCGGGCCGCGCCGCGGGGGATGGTGTAGGCATGCTGGTCGATATTGAGAACCGCCATCAGGTAATCGGTGGTCCACCCGCCTCCGTTGAACCGCACGTCGATCACGATCCCCTCCCTGCCCGAACCGGCGGCGGTGAATTCCCTCTCGAACCTCTCAAAGCTGCTCCATCCCATGGCCTGGATATGCAGGTATCCCAGCCGGCCGCCGGAGATTTTTTCGGTAAGCTCCCGGTTCCGGTCCACCCACTCGTCGTAAAGCTCGTTTCTGAGGCTGGTCACCGGACGAATGATCACATCCCTCGATTTGCCCTCTTGGTTTTTTACCGAGAGCAGGATCCTTTCCCCGGCCCGGTTGGTGAGCAGGGAGTAAAAGTTCACCCCTTTTTCCACCGCTTCCTCGTTCACCGCCGTAATCAGGTCACCGGGGGACAACCGGCTGTCGGTCCGGTCGGCGG
>JAFGPI010000053.1 GCA_016926065.1 Candidatus Krumholzibacteriota bacterium | reverse complement strand
GCCGCTCGGGCCTCTTCCTACCGGATCCTATCCAGCGGTCCGGGAAGCGTCACGGTCGAGTTTCTACCGGGAGTGCCGGAGTTAACGCAACTGGGGATCAAGGACGGGGTGGCCCTGACCAAGATTGATTTACCGCACTATATCCCCCGCAGGATAGAGGGCCGGCCGGTGGTGCCGATGCAGAGATTTATATTCGAAGTGCCAGCTCAGCGCGGGATCAGGCTTCAGGTGATGGAGAAGGATCTGGCCCAGGCAGAAAATTTCCTACCTGAAGTCTGGTTCAGCGCGGAAACGCCGATCGAGGAACATTTCCGGGTGCTCCTCGAGAGCGACCAGGAAGAGGATGCCGGTTACGCGGTTTTAGCCCAAGTCGGAATTTACCGTAACAGATACCTAGCCTTGGTCGATATATTCCCGGTCAATTATGACCGGGAGAGCAGAGCCCTGGTATACGCTAAGCGTTTGGTAGTCCGCCTCTCCTTTCCCCCCGTTTACGTCTCCGCCCGGCCGGCGGCCGGGAAAAATGTGGACGACCGGTATATAGTCAACGCCGCCCAGGCCTCCACCTGGGCCGTCCGGCCCGGTCTCAAAGCGCCGGCCCAGCGAACCCCCTATGAGCTCAGTTACTCCGATAAATGGATAAAACTCAAAGTGACCGATGCGGGACTTTACACGGTCGATTATAATGATCTATTAAGCGTGGCGGTGAATCCGCTCGATATCGATCCGGCCACCATCCGGCTTTACTCCACTGGTCCCATTCAACAGAGAGATAGCGTGGGAAATGGGGGCAGCTTCGAAGAGGATTACCACATGCTCGAGCATGATATCATTTACCGGGGCGAAGGCTCCGGTTCTTTCCTGCCGGGGGAATCGATCATTTTTTACGCCGCCGGTATAAAGGGTTGGTCCAACACCCTCGATCCCCGGGCTGATGATAATTACCACTACGATCATAGGTACGCCTTGGAGGCCGTGTACTGGTTGACTTGGGAAGATGGTTTCCCCGGTCCGCCGCCCGGGAGAATGGATTCCCGGAATGTTTCTCCGGGTCCGGCCCCCCCCGATTTCGAGATCGATAGTTATGAAGAACGCTTACATAAAGAATATGATAGAGCCTATGACGCCATCTACACGGATGATCGCTGGTATTGGGTCAAACTGGGCCTTTATTCCACCTCCTTTGTGGACAATTTCACCCTTTCCGATATCGCCGGTGGGAGTGGCAAAATAAGGATGCTCGGCTATGGTCCCTACGATAATAGATCCCTCCACAACCGGGCCACCGGTTATATCAACGGCTTGGAAGCCGGACAATTGCACTGGACCGTGGTGAATGGCCGGTTTTACCCCGATACGCTGGAGGTTTCTCTTACCAACCTGGCGGAAGGCAGCAACATATTTAAAATAGACAAACCGGACAGCAATATTATGTATCTTCTCTGGTATGAAATTTACTATGACCGGTATCTCCGCGCCCAGGGGGGCAGGCTTGATTTTTTCACTCCCCCCACCCCCGGCAGGGCCCGGTTCGAAATGAGCAATTTCACTTCCCCCGATCCGACCCTGCTGGACGTGACCTGGTACCGGAATCCGGTGTTATTGACCGGATGGCAGAATGAAGGTGGAGCCATCAGGTTCGATGATGATTTGGGCACCGTTCCGGCGCACTATGTCGCCGTGGAGGATGGGGCTCTGAGGAAGCCGGGGCTTGAGGTGGCCAGCAGGATGGGGGGGGATTTGCCCTCCCTGAGGGACGAAACCGAGGCGCCCCAAATGGTCATAATCTACCATAATCGTTTTGAAGAGGCGGCTCTTACCTTGAGGAACTTCCATTCCCTGAATCTCCCTCACGCCGGCCAGCCGGTGGTGAAGGCGGTTGATATCGAAGACGTCTACGATAACTTCTCGGGGGGGATGAAGGATCCGATCGCCATGCGGAATTATTTTAAGTTCCTCTATGACAATTTTCGGGAGGGAGATGATCCCGTCCTGCGGTACGTTCTGCTGGTGGGGAACGGGAATTACGATCCCAAAAATATCACCCGGACCGGGTCGGATTATGTCCCCCTGTTCATTAATTTTCACGAGATGCTCAGGAGCGCGCTGGAAAACGACGATTTCTTCACCAAGCTGGACCCGGGCGAGGATGCCTTGAATGATCTGGCCATCGGGCGGATGACCGTATTGACCGAAAGGGAAGCAAATCACTGGGCTAACCGGATAGTCCGTTACCAATCGGATGTCGATCTGGGCTCCTGGCGGAACAAGATAGTGCTGATCGCCGATGATGAACTTTCCCATTACCCCGCCGATTACTGCTTTACCGTGGACTGCGAGGAAATCGCCGTGGGGGAAGGAAACCTTCCGAATTTTTTAGATCTGAAGAAGCTCTACATGCATGATTACCCCTTTTTCGGTACCCAACGGGTGGGGATAAAAGAAGATATCCGGGATGAATGGAACGAGGGCGCGCTGGTGGTAACTTACATCGGCCACGGCTCTCCCATCAATCTGGCCGACGAGTCGATGATGACCATCTCGGATATTTTTGCGCTTAAATGCGGACCCCGGGAGCCGTTGTTCATGGCTTTCTCCTGTACCGTGGCAAACATGGATGATCCCTTCAAAAGAAGTATGGGGCAGGAGATGGTGGTTAACGAGGGGGGAGGCGCCATCGCCGTTATCGCGGCCACCGATGGGACGATCGGGTACTATAACCGCGAGCTGGGAGTATCCCTGTTTGATTATTTATTCACCTCGCAGGACAGTACCGGCACCGAACCGATCGGATACGCCCTGCAACTGGCCAAGGTAAAATGGAATAATCCCTTCGTAACGAACAGCGCTTCGTACGCTTTGCTGGGCGATCCCGCCCTCCGTCTGGCGGTCCCCGCGTACACCGTCGAGTATGATGTCTCCGGCATGGATTCCATGTACACCGGCCACCGCTACTGGGTGAACGGCTCGATGCTCGTGAATGGAAGCGTGCAGACCTCTTTCAACGGCCAGGCGCAGGTGATCGTACAGGAATCTCCGCGGCTGGTCGATGAAGGGATAGTGGTAAATTGTTACGGGACATCGAACGAGATCAAATATTATCTGCCGGGCCGGGAAATATTTAAGGGAACGGTGGACGTGGTCGAGGGCAGATTCGGAATAGATTTCGTCATTCCGTTGCGCTGCCGGACCGGATTGAACGCCCGGGTAAGAAGTTATCTTTCTTCCCCCGGAATCGACGCGGTAGGATCGGTGGATACCCTATTGTTGATTCCCTCCGCGTCCCTTCCTCCCAACGCCGGACCGCCCGTCATCGATATGTTTTTTCCCGGGCAGGCCACCCGGGTCAAGGAGGGAGCCATACTGCACGTTTCGATTTCCGATCCGGACGGCATCGCCATACTGGGATCCGATCCCCAAAGTTCGATATTTCTGGAATTCGATCAAGACGGTATTCCCATCTACATCACCGAGGCCTTCGAGTATTATCCCAATTCATCGGCTTCCGGGGAGATAAAATACTCTTTGGAGAAAAAGAGCCCCGGTCCGCATACGGTGATGGTCAGGGCTTATGATAATCTGGGAATGGCGGCCAGCGATACCTTGAGCTTCGAGGTAGTGGAAGAGGGGCTGTTCACGGTCAGTGATGTATTCAATTTACCCAATCCCTTCACCGAGAGTACCAACTTCATCTTTCAGCTCAGCAATGACGCGGATGTTTGCCTGCGCGTCTATAATGTATCCGGAGTGGAAATCTGGCGGAAAAATATCGTCGGCCGGGAAGGCTTCAACAGTATCTACTGGAGGGGTAGGGATTTTGCCGGAAGCCGTCTGGCCAACGGAACGTATCTGTATATTTTGGAAGTTGTATTCAGAGATTCCTTCAATCGTAAGGAAATAGTCAAGGGAAAGGTGGTTTTGTTACAATAACTTGTTAATAAATACTAGATTACGGGGCTCGGGCAAAGGGGGGCGGGGGGCGTCAAAGTGCTTGACCCGGATAGACCCGGACTATTATTTTATACTAGCGAAATAATGTTGTTGAAGGAGTTGAATTAACCATGCAAAAGATTATCAGAATGCTTGCGGCGGTCATCCTCATGATAGCCATGCTCTCGAGTCATTCCTTGGCCCAGGGTGAAGCGGGGGCGTCCAGCCTGATTATTCCGCCGGGAGCCCGGGCCAACGCCATGGGACAGTGTTATGTCGCCGTATCCGATGATGCTACTGGTATCTGGTGGAATCCGGCCGGTCTAGCCGTTCAAAATAGAACCGTTGACCTGATGCATTCCCAATTGGTCCCCGACCTGGCTTCGGATGTGTTTTATGAATATATAGCCGGAGTTTACAAGTTGGAAGGGATCGCGGTGGTGGGATTCGCCTTGCATTACCTGACCTATGGAACCTGGACCCATACCAAAATGTCATCCAAGGAGGAAGGCGAGGCCTCCTCCTGGGAGATCGCACCGGCGGTTAGTGGCGCGGTAAAACTCACCGATTCGTTTTTTCTCGGCATGAATCTGAAATTCATTTATGTCAGCCTGGCGCCCGATTGGACCACCATCGAAGGTATGGATGGCACCGGACATTCGGTGGCGGTTGATTTCGGAGCAATCTGGAGGGTTCCCGATTTCGGTCTCGCCGGTTACCGGATATCCCGGCTCTACCTGGGATTGAGTGTTACCAATTTGGGGCCTTCGATCACCTATATCAACCGTGACCAGGCCGCCGATCTTCCCCGGAACCTGAGGGTGGGATTCGCCTATACCCCCGTTTCCGATGAACTCAGTGAATTCACGCTAATGTCCGAGGTGAACAGGCCCCTGGTGGAGTTCGACCGTTCCAATACCTATCACGCCGGCGCGGAATATGTTTACGCCCGGCTGCTGGCCCTGCGGGCGGGATACGTGCATGATCGAGATGGAAATATCATGGATCCTACATATGGACTGGGTTTTATTATCAATGACCGGGTCAGGATCGATTATGCCAGCGTACCCCAGGCAAAAGAGCTGGGCCGGGTGCACCGGTGGTCGTTGGGCTTGACATTCTAATTCCCCTGGGAAAGGCAAAAAGATTTGGCAGTGACCCGATTGTTCAGACCAGTTGGCGTTATCTTATCCATCGTTATTCCGTTCCTGCTGGCCGCGGCTCCTGCGGGAGGGGAAGGGCGCCAGGTGAGGGTTCTGGAGCGGACCGCTTCGGGCTATGTTCCGCGGCCCGGCGAGTGGAGAAGCGCTCCGCCGGAAGCGGGAAAACAACGATCCTTTAATTTCGATATGGTAACCCAGAAAAGGCCGGCCGCGCGATTCTCCCCCGATGGCCGGCGCTTGCTGGGGGCGAAACCGGTGGAAGGTATCAGGCGGGTGGCCTTGATCCGGGTATCTTTCAAGAGGGACCGGCTGGGTTCCTGTACCACCGGCGACGGAAAATTCAACCTCACCCCGAACGGAACCTCGCCGATCGATCCCACCCCTCACGACAAGGCCTATTTCGAGGCCCACCTGCAAGCGATGAGCGCCTATTACGATTTTCAATCGTGCGGCAGGCTGGAAATAACCGGAGATGTGCTGCCCTCCGAAGACACGTTGAGCTACCAGCTGACTGATATTGCCGATTACGGTCCCGGTTGCTCCGGGTATTGGACGGTGGAGATGCTGGTGCACTTTGTACAGGCCGCCATGGCGGCCGCCGACCAGGGGCTGCGCGAAGCCGGTTATCCGGTGCGCTTCAGCGATTATGACGCCTACCTGATCGTTCACGCCGGAGCCAACCTGCAAAGCGATGTCAGGGCCAACAGTTCCAGCGATATTCCCTCCTTCTTCGTGAGCCTGGGGGACGGAGACGAGATCGTGGTGGACGGGGGAGCGACGGTTATCACCGACCTGTCGGTGGTTCCCGAGACCGCCATCCAGGATGGATTCTACGGTGGCGTGGCCGCCGTGTACGCTCATGAATTCGGACACGCCCTGGGTCTTCCAGACCTCTACGATATCTACAATAACATGCCGATCGTCGGGGGATGGGACAATATGGACAGCGGGGGGCAGCTGGGAGCCTATCTCTATGATCCGGTGAGCGAAAAACAGTACTACTCCGAAGGTTTTATCCCCGGCGGATTATCGGCCTGGTCGAGATATCTGTTGGGCTGGGTGGAGGTGGACACGGTCAGGACTTATGAGGATCTGATTTCCCTTTCCGCGGTGGAAAAATGTCCCGCCCGTATCGTGCGCATAGATATCGCCCAGGATGAGTTTTACCTGGTGGAGAACCGGGTATCCGAATTGGACGATCTTTATACCGGCCTGATGTTCGATTCGCTGACCGGGGTGGTTTTGGGAACGGGAAATTGCCTCAATTGCGGCGGGTCGGAATATCCCGATGAACCCCTGTGGGAGCCGACCAACGGGTATGATTTGTTCCTGCCGACCGAATCCAGCGTCCCGGCGGTGGACGGCGGTCCGGGAATACTGGTCTGGCACATTAACGAGTATTTCGTGGCCCGCCGCTGGCAGGCGAACGAGGTCAACTCACTCTGGCCCTTTGGCGTGTCGTTGGTCGAAGCCAGCGGCATAGTGGATCTGGGCAATCCCTATTCGCGCTTCCATATGGGATGGTATGACGACGCGTTTTATGAAGGCAACGCCAGCCTGCTGTGCGATTCGAGCATGCCCGCCTCCTGGAGCCATTGGAACGTCCCCACCGGAGTGAGTATCGAAAATGTCTCGGCGCGCGATACCCTGATGACTTTCGGAGGGGGAGTCCGCGATCTGCGGCGATCCACTCCCTTCCCCTATCATTCACCCATCGCTCCCCGGGGATTGCTTCCCCTGGAGGAAGATTTCCAAACGCTTATGATCGATGTGGACGGCCGGGGCTGGGTGGCGGGACGGGAAAATCCCGTTTTTACACTGGGATCGGCCGCGCTCACTCCGGCGGCCCGGGCGGAGGATTTCGATAATGCCCTGGGCGGAGGAGCGGTTATCGTGGGGGAGAAAAGCGGCCTGATACACGCCCTGCGGGAGGGTTCCTACCAGGAATGCACGGGCGCCTGGCCGGTGCAGCTCGACTCCCTGTGCACCCACCCGGTGGTGTTAAACACGGAGGCGGGTCCCTGCGTGGCGGCGGCGGATATTAAAGGCTACCTGCATTTGATGGGAAACGATGGGATCGAGAAAAACGGTTCTCCGGCGCCGCCGGACGGAGCGTCTGTAATAATCGGTAATCTGGTGGTGCAATCGGATACCCACCGGGCCGCTTCCGGATTGTTCGTTTTAAGGGCGCCGGATGATTATATCCAGGGCGCCACCTTGAGCCGGTTCAATATTGTCTCCGCCGAGCTGGTGCCGGATACGTGGTTCAATCACCATCTCGATCTAACCGCCGCCGAGCTCCAGGGAGCGCTGGTATTGCTGGGAGGAGATATCAATCCCGGGCGGAACGGAAATGAGGTATATATCGTATCCCTGGAGACGGGCAAAATCATTCTCTGCGGCCTGAACGGCGTCCTCTATCAAAAGAATAACCGGAAGCCGATCACCGGAATCCCGGCGCTGCAGGATATTAACGGCGACGGTTGGATCGATCTAATCTATACCGATGGATATTCCATACAGGTGATTAGTCCCTCCGGAGCCAACGTCACCGGTTGGCCCCGGGTGCTGAACGAAATCTATGATTTGCCGGTTACGGTCCGGGTATCGGTTTCCCTGACCACGGCTTCCCAGCGATCGGGTTCCTGGGTGGTGGCCGGCACCGATATCGGGATTATCTATATATTCGATCATGCGGGTGAACTGGTAGCCGGATACCCCAAGAGGATCGCCGGTGCGTTTGATCAACCCCTGGATCTGATGTCCCCCGCCGGTAAACCGGTTTTTATGTACCTGGATGCCCTGTATAACCGGGGAGAGAATCCTTTTTACGATTTCCGGCCTGCGGGGGGAGTCATAAAATGGCGGGCCGGTCCCTTTGGAGCGGGTTCCCTGGATCGTTGCTGGACCAGCCTCTATGGAGATCTCGCGCGCACTGCTTTCGCGCAGCCCGCGAGGGGATTCACCGCGGCCGCCCGGAACTCCTGGACGGATTTGGAACGAAACCTGATCATCTACCCCAATCCCTCTGCCGGGGACCGCATCGGTTTTCACTTCCAGGCGCCGGATCGGGGGGACGCCCGCTTGCAGATAATGAATCTTAGCGGTGAATTGATCCTGGAGCTGAGCAAGGCCCTTTCCGGGGGAGATGATGAATTCACCGTATCCATGGCCGGAAAAGTTTCCGGCATATATATATGCAGATTGGTCATTACTTCCCGGGGCAGCACCGTCGAGACCAGCAAGAAATTCGCTATCGTGAACTGATACTGGAGGAGGATAATGCCTTCCCGATACCGCCGTACGATCAGATCGATATTAATTCCGCTGAGTTTGTTTCTGGGGGTGGCGCTACCGGTGCGCGCGGGCTTGACCGGGGAGGGGACGGGGAGGATCCGTTCCCTGCCGGCGGAAGTGCGCACCCTGTCGATACCGCACGAACGGGAGGAAACATATCCCTCCGTTTTTGGAGAAGAAATATTTGATCTGGAGAGATTCAAGCACCAAGAAACCCTGAAACTTACCGGCCGGAGGATCTCCAGCGCCAATCCGCCGGTATCTTCCCGGGGACGGTCCTTCCCGGCCCCCCCCGCCGCCGGGATGAGCTCCGGAGGGAAAAAGCGCGTAGCCATATCGGTACTGGCCTCCGCTGTCTTGCCGGGCCTGGGAGAAATCTATCTTTATTCCCACTCCCATAGGTTCTCCGTCCTGGCCCGGGGATGCGCTTTCATGGCCATGGAGGGATACAGCTGGTATAAGTACAAAACCAATTACGACAAGGGAAAGGATTATAAAAGCAGATATCAGCGCTTCTGCGACGCCCATTGGAGCGAGGAGCGATTCCTGCTGCAGCATCCCTTTTGTGACGGCATAGGAGGTTGCACCGATTGGCAACAGTACAACCGGGAGGCCTACGTTACCGGAACCTGGTTTTTCCTCTACATCCCCAAGTATCTGGATGAGGAGGAATACTATGAAAATTGCGGAAAATACGACGCCTTTGCTTTCGGTTGGGATGATTGGGACGGTGATTACGATAATTTTGAGCCCTGGAGCCCGAATAGGAGTTATTACTGGGAATTGCGGGGCGAAAGCGATAAATTTTTGGTCCGGGCGGACCAGTACCTGATGTTTACCTTGATCAACCGCGTGGTTTCCATGATTGACGCCGGTTATTTGGCCTACCGGATGAATAAGGGAGAGGTGGACAACCAGGGTTGGGGACTGGATATCGAGTCCGGAACCCAAACGGCGTCGATCGGTATCAGTTACCATTTCTAGGGGGAAATTGATTGAAAAAGATATTGATATACACGATTCTGATTTCGATGTTGACCACCCCGGCGGCCGGTGCTTCTTTTCCGTTGGAGCCCTCTGACGCTGGGAAGATGGAAATCGATCTGGACGGTAAAGTTCAATCCTTTTTTCCCGAAATAAACTCGGAAAGCTCCCCGGTCAAGGTGGGATACGGAGCCTCCTTACTGGAAGGAGGGACCGGATCGAGCGGTTCCGGCGGGGAATCCTTTCCCCGCTCCAAGGTGCGGGAGGGATTAGCGAGTTTATTGCTTCCCGGATGGGGGCAGCACCGCATGGGCAGAAATACCAGATCCAAGATATTCTTCAGCCTGGACGCCCTGGCCTGGATCGGAGCCGGGGCCTTTTTATGGCAGGCGCACGCCAAGAGAAATGCCTTTGAGGATTATGCCGTGGCCTTTGCCTCGGTGCAGGGAACCGGCCATGGGGATGATTATTACGAACATTTGGGTAACTACATGAGTAGTGACGGCCCCGGGGGATATAACGAAAGTGTGCTGGAGGAAGCCAGAGATCTCTTTTTTCCGGACCAGAATCAAATAGATGCTTATTACCGGGAGAACATGATCCCGGCCGGCATGGCCTGGCGCTGGGAATCGGATAAAGCGTACCATTACTATAACTCCCTCCGGGAGGGGAATTCGGAGTCGAGAAGAAGAGCGGTATACGCCCTATTCTTCGCCATGGGACTGAGGGTGGTAAGCATGGTCGACGCCGTCAAGGTCGCCCGGGACACCAACGCCGCCGAAGCTCAAAGCGGGGGAGGTATATCCGTGGATATCGATCATCAACCCGGGGGATTTATATTATCAATTAACCGGTCCTTTTAACCTAGTTACCGGCTGTTATTTCAATGAGCTTCTAATGGGGAAATTGCTGCTTCCCGCCCTGGTTTTATTTATGGTCCGGGGACCGGTGTCACCGGCCGCCGCCGCCCCCGGGGACAGCGTTCACGCGGTTTCCCCCCCGGCCGTTGAACTGCGGATCAAATCCCTGGATACAAGTTTCGGAAAGGAAGAATTAAGGGAACCCCTGGGACTGTGCGCCGATCCGCGGGGCTATGTCTACGTGGCGGACGCCATGGCCGGAAAGATATTCCGTTATTCACCGGGGGGAGAATCGGTCGAGTTCGAACAACCGCCCCTAGACGCCTCTATTTATCCGATAGATGCGGCGGTTTTCGGTTCCTTCATATATGTTCTGGATTATGCCCAAAACCGGGTGCTGAGATACGATTACCGGGGCGCCTACCTGGATATCTTGATCTCCTTCACCGAATATGAGAGGATGCGCCCTAATTCCCTCACCTGCGGGCCGGGTGGTAACATGGTGGTCACCGATATCGAGAATCATCGGGTGACCGTCTTTTCCCCTTTACTGGATATAGATATTAGCATAGGCGAGTTCGGACTGGATGCGGGCAGCCTCAATAAGCCGTTTAAAACTGCCGTCTTACCGGATGAAGGTTACGTGGTTGCTGAAGTGGGTAACCGGCGAGCGCAAATCTTTTCCCCGGCCGGAAGATACGAAAAAACCCTGATCCTTCCGGGCGGCAGGGAATTTAGCGTCCCCCGGTCGGTGTGCGCGGACCGGTCCGGCAATATATTCATCGCGGATACGAAAGCGGGCAGGATATCGGTTTTTTCCCTTTCCGGAGATTACCTTTTTGACATTGATTCCTGCCGGGAGAGGGAGATTGCGCCTTCCTCCGCCGCTATCGGATGGGACGATGTTCTTTACGTGGCCGATCTCAAATCGAGATCTATCCTTCTCTATAAATTGATTTATTCCCCTAAATGAAGATGCGGCGAGTTACTGTGCGAGTAATGGCGATTTTGGTTGTGGCGATTTACGCCGGCATGCTTACTCCCCAGGGAACGGCCCGGGCCAAGGCAAATCCCTCCGCTACGGTACGTGGCCGGGCTCCGGTGCGGGAACTCTACCGCCGCGCTAAAATATTCATCCTCCTCCCCGGACAGCGGCAACTCGATCTGCAAAATGTTTTTATTTCCTCCGCCAGCGATTCCGTCTTTCTGGATGGGCGCCCGCTGCAGCGGGAGGTGGATTACCGGATCAATTACCTTAACGGCACCCTGCTTTTGGTAGAGCCGGGAGAAGGAGGGGAGAAGCTGTCGGTCTCTTGGATCAGCTATCCCTTCTCCTTCACTCCGGTCTTCGCGGCGCGTTTTCCGGGAGGCCAGCCGTTTCCGGCCCCTGCCCCGGCCGCGGCGCGGGATTCCCGGGCCGGAGAGGGGAAGATAAGTCCCTACCGGCTCAGGTTTTCAGGCAGCAAGACGGTGGGTTTCTCGGTGGGATCAGACCGGGGATTGGGGATCGATCAGAGCCTCAAAGTCACCATGGTGGGTAAACTGGCCGAGGATCTGGAGGTCAGGGCCTTCCTCACCGACGATGATTTGCCGGTTCAACCGGAAGGGAATACGGAAGAGCTCAAACACCTCGACAAGGTATCGATTCAAATCAAGAGCAGGCATACCGAAACTCAACTGGGCGATTTTCAGACCGGACTGGAATGGTCCAGGTTTTCCGCTTTTCAAAGGGAACTGAGAGGGGCCACGTCGAAGGTTGCCCTGGGTAACCAGTCGATTTTCGCCGGGGGGGGGATAGCCAAGGGAAGGTTCGAAACGGTCAATTTCCGCGGGCGGATCGGAGTGCAGGGTCCCTATGAATTGCTGGATATCACCAGGTTCAACGGGATCGTGGTTCTACCGGGGACGGAAACGGTTTTTCTGGATGGAAGGAGGCTCAAGCGAGGGAGTGAGAATGACTATATTATCGATTACAACCGCGGCACCGTTACTTTTACCGAGAGGACGGCAATCACGGAAGATTCGGAGATCGTAATCGATTTCCAGATGGGAGAGGACAACTATCAGAGAACCACCACGGTGGCGGGCATCACCTCTTCCTTGGCGGGTGAAAAGGTACTGCTGCGCACCTTCTTATTTCAAGAAAGCGATAATCCGGATGATCCGGTGAGGGGAAGTCTGAGCGGTGAGGAGGAGGAACTGCTCCGGGAGGCCGGGGACGACTCCCGCAAAGCCCTGGCCCCCGGAATCGAGGAAGTGGAGGTTGCAAACGACGCCTACCTATTGGTTGCGGCCGATTCTATCACACCGGAGCATTATGAATTCGTGGAGAGCGGCGGACGGTACATACTGTCCTTTTACCGGGCCGCCGGGGGAGAGGGTAATTACCGGACGGACGGCTTCACCAGGCTGGGAAGGGTGAAGTACGCCTACGCGGGCGAAGGCCGGGGCGATTACGCAATCGGCCGGCCGCTTCCGCTCCCCCAGCGCAAGCGGGTGATGAGCCTGGGATTGGACGCGGGGAGGGGCATTTTCTTCCTGCAGACGGAAGGGAATATAAGTCAATACGATAAGAACACCCTTTCTTCCCGGAATGATGAAGATAATACCGGAGGGGCCCTGAAGCTGAGCGGGGGTATCCGGGATCTGGAATTGTCCTCCACCCGGCTTTCCCTCAGCGGACAGTATTCAAGTCTGGAGGAACGGTTCGTGTCGCCGGATAAAACCAGGGAATCGTACTTCTACCGGAACTGGAATCTGGAAAACAGCCCCCTGACTGGAAGGGAAAGGATTACCGGCCTGAACCTGAACTGGAGAGGGGAAAGCGCCTGGGATGTGGAAACCGAATACAGCCGACTCTCCCGGGGGGATATATCGGCGCGTAAAGGCGAGATCAGGGCCCGGGCCGGGGATGAGAATTTCAGGGGGCTGAGGCTGCACGCCTTCGATTCGAAATCAACCGGTAACCGTGACCGGCGCTACGCTCTGGCAAAGGGGTCCCTGGCCTTCTGGCATCTTTTGCCCACCCTGCAATTCGACAGCGAGCGGTACCGGGCTTTCTCATCCAGCGCGGCCGATACCGGAAGGTATTATTACCGGAACATCATCGCCCTTTCCGGTCATCGGATCGGAAAATTCAAAAGCGGTCTAAGTTATAGCCGGAGAAGAACCGATGCCCTGGAACCCCGGGGGGGACTGTGGCGGCGGGACCGGGAAAACGATGAGGTGCGGTTCGAGGGAGGATATACCGGCGGCTCTATGCTGGTAGATCTTTTTCTCACTCATCAGGAGACCAGATACCTGGCCTCCCGGGCGGAGAGCTCCCACGACCTGGCCAGAATCCGTTATCGGCATAACTGGGAAAGGGCGGGAATCACCTCGGATATCGGTTATCGCATCAGCTCCGGGGAAGACCGGAAACTGGAGAGAGCGGTTATCTTCGTGGGAGAGAATGAGGGAGACTACGATAAGGAGGGCCGGGAGGTGGGACAGAAGAGAGGCGACTATATGGTTCTGTACCTTCCCGGAATCCAGGCGGAGGCGGTGCGGTCGGTGGAGCTAACCTGGAGGACCAGTGTGGGCTCGGGCTTGCGCGGACTGGGGGAAGGTTCCTCGGGAGGGGGATGGATCGGAAAGATCCGCCGCAACCTGTCCCTGGATCATTTTTTCTCCGTTCTTGAAAGATCCACCACCGATCGACTCTGGCGGTTATATTCGCTCGATCCCTCCCTACTGCAGAGTGATGGCGTGACCCTGTACGGCAAGAACAGCTTGAGACAGGAATGGAGTTTTTTCAATAATGTGAAAAAATTCAACCTCCGTTTCACCTTTTCCCGGGAGGATGAAGAAGATAACCGTTCGGAGGGGATATCCACCGCCGTTTACAACCGGGAACTCAGACTCCGCGCCGAGGCCATCACCGGCAAGTCCCTCTCGCTCTCCTGGGAGTTGGGGACTAACCTGAGGGACCGGAATTCGCAGCGCCGGGGGGAACAGCAGTACCGCGTGGAGAGCCGTTCGGCGTCGCAGGTTCTCGCCTACAAGGCCCGGCCGTCCATCAGATTATCCTTCGAACTGGGACTGGAGGACAGACGGGACGAGGTCTCCCGGACCGAGCAGATTTCCTTCCTGGGAGTGCCTTCCCTGAACTCGTCCGTGGGCAAGAAGATACACCTGACCGCCTATCTGAAATTCACCTACACCGACGTGAAGGCGGGAGAGGGCAAGCCGCTTTTTTTCCTGGAGGAAGGCCTGCGCCAGGATTGGAGCCTGATCGGCCAGTACCGTTTCACCCGCAATATAAGTTTCGGTGTGAATTACACGGGACGGAGGGAGAAAGATTATGTGGGGGAGGTGAAAACGGTTCATGCCCTCAAGATGGAAAGCCGCGCGTATTTCTAGAGGATGGGTATTGCCCCTGGTTCTTATTATTATTCTGGGGTGGGAAAAGGCGGCCTCCGGCGACGGCTTCGCACCCGGCGCCGATTCCGCTCCCCGCCCTAAAATCGCCCGGGTACGGTGGACCGGGGCCCGCCTGTTTGGCGCCGACGAACTGGAAGAGGGCAGCTATCTGCGCTCCGGCGCGTTCTATTCGGATTCGCTCCTGCAACGGGAATTGGGCCGGATCGATTCCCTCTATTTCTCTCAAGGCTGGCTGTCGGTGGAAGCTGTCGTCGATACCGGCGTCACAAATGGTTCCGTGGATATCCGGATCGGCCTGTTCGAGGGAGAGCGCGCCCGGATCGGAAAGATTTCGATCGGGGGGGAGAGAATCGGCGACGGGGGCAAGGAGGCGGGATATATCAGCCTGCGGGAAGGAGACCGGTTTGATCCGCGCAAGCTGTCCGAATCGATGGCCGGCTTGCTCGATTTCTATATCAATTCCGGTTATCCTTACGCGCAGGTGTGGTTGACCGGATTTACCTTCCAGGCGGATTCCCATACGGTGGAATTATCCCTCTCCACCTATCCGGGGGAGAAAGCGGTACTAGCGGGGATCCTATTCGAGGGATTGAGCAAGACCGACTCGACTTTCGCCCGGCGCATCTCGCGCCTGAAGAGGGGGGAAACCTTCCGGGAAAAGAAATTGCTGCTGGCTCGGGATTACCTGATCGCCTCCGGGTTGTTCGCCAGCGTGGAGGAGCCCGAAATAGTAAGAAGTCCTGGAGGAGGAGTGGAAGTGGTGATGACGGTAAAGGAAAGAAAACGGCCCCATAGTTTTCAGGGGGCGTTTGGATTCTCCAAAAAGGATAACGGAGATTACCAAATGAACGGTTCCCTGGAACTGGAATTGCGGAACATCGCCGGGTCGGGCAGGAACGCGCGTTTCAACTGGTTGAACGACGGCCAGAAATATTCCCGGGCGGAGCTGTTTTTCTCCGAGCCTTTTCTCTTCGCCTCCCCCCTGAAGCTGGAGGTGGAGCTTCAGCAGGTGGTGCACGACACACTCTACGATATGATTTCCGCCGGAGCCTATATCCGCCTGCCGTTGGGTCCGAAATTTTCCCTGCTGGCAGGGATGGCCGGTGACCGGAATATTCCGGGCGAATCCAGCACCTTGAGAAAAAGCTTCAGGCAGCGGTACCGCCTGGGTATCAGCAAGGATTCCGGCTCGGCCCTGAGATTTCAGCTCCACCTGGATGGAGCGCACAAGAGAAATTCCTTCTCCGATGGCAGTGAGGATAACGAAGGCCAGATGCTTTACCGCCTGGAGGGCGCCCTGAAAATAAATACCTGGAAGAACCAAGCCTTTCACGGCAGATTGGTATCCGAGGCGGTATTTTCCAGCGGGGATGTTCCCCTCTCCGAGATGTATCCCCTGGGAGGGGCGAGATCTCTGCGCGGTT
Source organism: Candidatus Krumholzibacteriota bacterium (assembly GCA_016926065.1). Classification (GTDB taxonomy): domain Bacteria; phylum Krumholzibacteriota; class Krumholzibacteriia; order Krumholzibacteriales; family Krumholzibacteriaceae; genus JAFGPI01. The sequence goes on along the minus strand of JAFGPI010000053.1, from coordinate 35,355 downwards.
ACCGGGAAAACCAGTTCCGGGGCGAGCGAGTCAACTGGATCAATCTGGAGTACCGTTTGGGGGAGGAAAGCAGGCTCTTTCTGTTCGACGATATCGGGGGGTGGTACCGCGACGGAGAAGGGTGGACCTTCCGGAATGGATTGGGCTTCGGCCTGCGGTCGGTCTCGCAATTGGGGATAGTGGAGCTGAGTTTTGGAGTGGGAGAGAGGATAGATCTGGAAAGTACTCTTATCCATATATCGTTGATCGAGAATTTTTGATCCTGCCCGGACACCGGTACAAACCGCCTTCAATGACCGGATGGAGAATCTCCCGGGTGGCCCCTCCCGCCTAATTGTTCATTGACAAGGCATGAATGTAGGCGTACAATTTCTTCCATCTTACTGAAATCTTCAAAAGGGCAACATATCGTCATTAGCAGGAAGGAGTGGTATGGCTCATTGCGAAGTCGTGCATCTATCGAGGTGCGTCCGGTCCGGAGGGGGGACCGGTCGATCTTATTTTAAGAATCTGGAAATAGGGGATATTATCCAAAAACAGGAGGTAGTGATGAAGAACCGGTATTTGAAGCTGGCTCTGGCGGTTTCGTTTCTATTATGCCTGGTTGTATCTGTGTCCCGGGCCCAGGTGCCCGATCCGGACAGCATCCAGACGGTGGCCATCTACCGGGCCACCGTGAACACCAGCGGGGATTGGGACGATATCGACGTGAACTACGATATCACCGATCCCGATACCATCCGCAGCCTCTTCAACGAAATCGAATCGGACACCCTCAGGGATTGCTCCGGCTGGAAAACAAAAAACAGCGCCTATGTATACGTGAAATTTTTGGATGGATCAAGGATCGTCTATCATCTCTTTTTGGATTGGAGCCATTTTTCCGTCTTCCGGGAAAGGGAAAACTGCTACTACGTGATTCCCGGAAACCGGGCCCGGTTCCGGCGTCACGCCCAGGAGTGATCCCGGGGAGGTAACAACCACAGGAGGCGGGGTTACCTGATGATTGCCGGGAGGCCGCCGAATTTTTATCGGTGCCCAACCGTCAATACGCACGGAGAAGGAGCTTCGCCGAAAAGGAGTAAGACAATGAAAAATATAGTAGTTTCGGCATTGTTGATCCTTTTTTGCGTGGCCGCGTTGCTGGGAACGATCACGGCCGCCGAGAAAGAGATCTGGGTGGTGGAAAAGCCGCCCAAAGGTTCGAACGGAGTCCACGTGAGCGATAGCACCGAAGTGGCCGATAACGGGCACACACCCCTGATGGTGGGCAGCGTAAGCGCGATGGTAGATTCGGTTCTCGGCCAGCTCGACACGAACGACTGTATCAGCGAGTTGAATTTGCTCGGTCATGCCGCTCCCGGTGTCATGGGAGTGGGAGACGGTACCGGATATGAAGACGGAAAACATATCAACGGAGGGGCCGCCGAGTGGTGGGACGATCTGAAAAAGCTCAAGGATAAATTCTGCGAGGGGGCGACGGTCTATCTTCTCGGATGCAACGTGGGAGCATGCAGCCTGGGCGCCGCCAAGCTAAAGGAACTGGCGGACTCCCTGGGGGTGGAAGTGGCCGGAGCGGTGGATGAGGTCACGGCCGGGGAGAACGAGGATTACAAGGAGAACGGTAGATGGCAAAAGGCCCATCCCGATTCGGCGGCACCGGCCTGCAGCCTGTCCACCGACGAAAAAGCGAAGAAAAAGAAGGCGGACGTCTGTTGTGTCTGTGACGCGGCAGATCTTTTCAGCGATAATTTCCCCAGCGATCCGGCCTACATAGAAAGCTTCGTCCGGGCCGATATGGCAAAAGATATAGGTTCCTCGCCCTGGTTTATCCGGCTGGGTGATTCGATGATGTGTGACTTTTCCTCTCCTATGGTTAGCGGAATCGGAGAGGATCCCCTCTTCGGGGGTCCCCGGGTTTACCTGCACGTGCTCTGTGAATATGTGGGATCCAACGACCCGCCCTGGGGGCCCAAACCGCCCTACATAGAGGGGCCGGTCCTGCAGGGCACCTATGGTATCTACCGCCCCGATCTCTCCTTGCCTCCCTGGAGCGTGATTCAGGGCGAGCAAGCCGTCTCCGGGGGAATGACCTTTGAGGATAAATATATGTTCGACCTCAACGACTCGTTATTTACCCGGGGATACCGCATATCCTACTATTTCAGGGCGTTTAACACCGCGGGGGACAGCGTCAGCTTTCCCCTACAGGAAGACGAATACGCGGAAAATTACCTGGAGTTTACCTGCCTGCCCACCGGAGCGAGCGATATCCTCTATGTGGCCGACGCCGATCCGGTGGTAAACCTGGATGACGAGGAAGTGGTGAGCCCCCGGGTATACTACAATCCCACCTTCGAGGCCGTACTCCCGCCCACGGACCAACCGGATCGTTATGATGTGAACGGAGCGGAGCGGTGCCTCTCCAACGGCCTGGGAAGCCGCGCCCACGCCGAGCAACTCAGGCTCGCCTACCGGATTATAATATGGGATTGCGGGAGGCTCGATCAGTGCACCATCTGCGACGGGGTAACGGGCATTGACAAAAGTCCGGACATTCAAACCCTGATCGAGTGGATGGATATATCGGACCATCAGACCGGCCTGTGGATCTGCGGGGACAATATAGCGGAGGAGTTGATCACCTCGGGCAGCCCCGCTGGAATGGAACTGTTGTACCGTTGCGGGGTGGAGTTTGTGTTCGGCGATTACCTCCAGTTTACCGGCAGCGAGAATTGTTGCTGCACCGAGGTTTATCCTGCTCCCTCTCCCGGTATATTTGATGCTTATCCGGGAGTTCCCTTTTATATTGGTCGGCCGCCCGAGTGTAACAGCTTTGACATGCTGGATAAAACACCTCCCGCCGATTATGCCCTGCAGTACTGGGATTTTGAGGGAAATCCCTATTATGCCGCCATCCAGAATGAAGATGTAAATCCGGGCGGCAACGCAATTTATACCATGTGGTTTGGATTCAGCTTTATGCACATACTGGATGCGGGCGAGATGATCGCTCCCCTGGTACGCAACGAAATTATGGCCCAGGTCATGCTGTGGATGGGTACCCCCGTAAATATGGATATAACGGGCGAGGAGATACCCCAGGTCAACCTTTTGGTCCAGAACTTTCCCAATCCCTTTAATCCTTCGACGATGATCAGGTTCTCTCTGAAGGATAGGGGAAGGGTCAGCATCCGGATCTATGATGTCACCGGTCGGTTGATTGAGACCCTCCTAGATGAGTTCAGAGATGCCGGAGCATACGAAGTGCAGTGGACCGGGACGAATAACTCTGGCTCTCCGGTGGCCAGCGGTATCTATTTCTATCAGATGCGGACCGGGAGTTACGAATGTACCAAGAAAATGGTCCTCTTGAAGTGATAGACCCGTAGAGGATCCCACAGCTTTTAAGGTGGTGAGAGGTCGGACTCCGTCAGGCAACCCGGCCGCCCGGTTGAGGTCGAGACCGGGAGGCCGGGTTTTAGGTTTCCCAAGGGGAATCCCGGAACTACGGCCGGGAAGGCCCTATAGTGTCTGGATCTGAATATCCCTTTACCGTTAGGGGATTCCGCTCTTCCCACCCGCTTGCAGACATGCCTCCGCACTTGAATGATTGATTAGAGGGTTTATTTGTCGTATAATCCGTTGGGTAAGGATTCAGCCTTTCCCATTGGTGTCAAGGTAGCACCGGAGCGGCGGCGTCTCTGGGCCAGGCTAGTCGCGCGGGGTTTCAGTTTGCATTTCGTTGACGAAACGTTAATTTGGAAGATCGGGAGGAGGCAATCGGTTTGACTGAGTATGAAAAGGCGCGGGACGGAGAGGTCAGTTCGGCCCTGCGGAAGGTGGCTATAGATGAGAAGATGGACCCCGAAAAGCTACGGGGACTGGTGGCCGCGGGAAGGGTGGTTTTGGTGGGCATGACCCGCCCTCACAGCCGGGTGATCGGAATAGGCGAGGGTATGCGGACCAAGGTAAACGCGAATATCGGAACCAGTCCCGATCATGACAGTCTCAATATAGAGCTGAAAAAACTCAAAGTGGCGATAGAGGCCGGTGCCGACGCGGTTATGGATCTATCCACCGGGGGGGATATCAACACCATCCGGCGGAAGATTCTGGATAAAAGCAACGTTCCGGTGGGTACGGTTCCCATCTACCAGGCCGTCGTGGAGGTAACCAGAAGTGGAGGCAAGGTGGAGGACTGCCCGGTGGACAAGTTTTTCCAGGTGGTGGAGGACCAGGCCCGGGACGGGGTCGATTTCATGACCATTCACTGCGGGTTGGTCAAACGCCTGGCCGATGAGGTAGCCCGCTCGAGGACGGCGGGCGTGGTAAGCCGGGGGGGATGCTTTCTCCTCCAGTGGATCGCCCGCAACAACGAAGAAAATCCTTATTACCAGCATTACGACAGGTTGTTGGATATCGCTCATGAATACGACGTAGCCCTCAGCCTGGGCGACGGGCTTCGTCCCGGAGCCATAGCGGACTCCACCGACCGTCCGCAGATAGGGGAACTGCTGGTGATAGGCGAACTGGTGGATAGGGCCCGCCGCCGGGGGATCAGTGTTTTCGTGGAGGGCCCCGGTCACGTTCCCATCCATGAGATACCGGTCAATATGCAGATTCAGAAAAAGGTCTGCCGGGGAGCTCCGTTTTATGTTCTCGGACCCTTGGTCACCGATATAGCTCCCGGATACGATCATATCACCGCCGCCATCGGCGGGGCGGTCGCCGCCTGGCACGGCGCTGATTTCCTCTGTTACGTCACTCCGGCCGAACACCTCCGTCTGCCCACGGTCGACGACGTCAGGGAGGGGGTGATCGGTACCCGGATCGCGGCACACGCGGGGGATATCGCCAAGGGAATAACCGGTGCCGCCGATTGGGACCGTACTCTATCTGCCGCCCGGGCCCGGCTCGAATGGCGGACCGTGCTGGATTCCTCCATCGATCCCCAGCTGGCCCACCGCATGTATGACCGGAGTCCTGGTGAGCCGGATGAACTTTGCTCCATGTGCGGAGAATTCTGCGCCATCAGGGGAAGCAGACGAAGCGTAAAGGATTAGGTCCGGAATCAGATGGCTGGAAAGGTGATTAGGGAAAAGTTCCCCGGGGGCGGATCAGCGTCGAACCTTGAAATCGCTCAAGCGTTTCTTCCCTTCATCTCCCCGGCGGACAGGACCGCCGCGGAAAATAGCGGATGGGAACAATATATCTTAGAGCGCCTCGGCAGCAGCCCGGTGCCCCTGCCGTTGTTGGTGAATCTGGGCAGGCGGACCGCATTCGCCGGATTGCCCCTGCTCGATTGTGCGCTGGGGAAGAATTCCCCGGATTCCCCTTCTCTCTTCGACCGGGAAGGAAAATTTGCGATTTCCCCGCCCCCTACCTCCTCCGCCGGAGACGGCCTTACCATTGATTCCGCCTGCCGGATGCTTTTTTCCACCTTGGGAGAGCGGCGCGAAGGACAGCTGGAAATGGCCCGGGTGGTAGGGGAGGCCCTACGCCGGGACCGGGTGGCGCTGGTGGAGGCCGGAACCGGAACCGGAAAATCGCTGGCCTATCTCCTTCCGGCGGTTCTGTACTCTCGGGAAACCGGTGAGCGGATCATCATCTCCACCCATACCAAGAATCTTCAGGATCAGCTCTATCTCAAGGAATTACCGTTGCTGAAAAGGATCCTTAAGATTGACATTGCCGCGGAAAGGTTGTTGGGAAGGGAGAATTATCTATGCGGCGCCAAGGTGATTTCCCGGGTGGTAAGGCTGTCGCGGGAGAATCCCCGGGAGGCCCTATCCTTGGCCCTGGGCGCGGCCCTGCCGCGAATGCGTACCGCCGAGGCGATGGCCTCGGTGTGCGGATGGGAAAATCACCGGCGGTTGGAGGCTCCGCCGCGATGCCTGATGAACGCCTGTGCCCATGCCTCCCGCTGTCCCCTGATAATTTCCCGGAAAAAGGCGCGTGAGGCCAATATCGTTTTCGTGAATCACGCCCTCCTGATCACCGATTACGCGCAGGGAGGATCGATCCTGGGGCCGTACCGAGGCGTGATCTTCGATGAGGCCCATCATATCGAGCATTGTGTCATGGAAAACCTCTCGGTTAAATCATCCCCGGGAGATCTGGACTATCTCTGGCAGCAGGTTTTACCGGTATCCACCGGAAACGAGAAATGGAAATTTTTCATCCATGAGTTATCTCTGAGCGATAGTTCCGTCAACTGGCCGGAGGCGATAGACGGTCTGGCCCTTTCCCTGGAAGAGCTGCGGCGGCGATGCAGTCAATTTTTCCAGTCAATATCGTTTCATCTTAATCCGCGGAGCGAGTTACGGAATATCCGAACCAGGTACCATGATGGACAAGAAACATTCGCAGACCTGTCAGACGAACTCGGACATTATTTATTGCAAATAAGTAACTTAAGGCAATTACTTAAACCAATGGTTGAAGTTAAGACCGGTTCGGCCGGAGGAGGGCTTCAACTGGAACTGGAATATATCCATGCGGAGCTGGAAGGCTTGGCGGATGCCCTAAGCTACCTCTGCGGACCCGGTGATGAGAACAGCGTATTCTGGGTGGGGTGGAAGGCGGATGGGGCGGTCGAAAATATTTGCGGCTCTCCCCTGGAGGTGGACCGCCGTTTCGCCGATTTCATCGTCGACAGTTGCTCCGCGGCCGTTTTTACCTCGGCCACCCTGGTTCAGGACGGTAATTTCAATTATTTGAAAGAACGCCTCGGTATTCGGTTCATTACTCCGGAGCCCCTGGAGCTGGTTGCTCAATCTCCTTTCCGGTTCGAAGATAACTGCCTGATTTTGCTCCGGGAGGATCTGGGCGATCCCCATGAGAGAGAGTTCTCCACCCGGGTGGGAGAGACCGTCATCCGGCTGGCCCGGGAACTGGAGCGTAGCCTCATGGTTCTTTTCACCTCCTACCGCCTGTGCGCGGACACGGCCGAATTTCTGGAAAGCAAAGCGCTTCCCGGCCCCTTGTTGGTTCAGGGCCGGGGTGAGAGCAGGGAAGTGCTGGCCGCCAGACTCCGTGGGAGTTCCGGCGGCGTACTTTGCGGTGTGGCCAGTTTTTGGGAAGGGGTAGATTTTCCGGGGGAGCAGTTGGAGATACTGGTCATTCCCAAGCTTCCCTTTCCCGTACCCACGGAACCAATCGTGGAAGCCAGATCGGATAAACTACGTCGCGAGGGGGAAAATCCCTTCCTCAGGCTACACCTTCCGGAAGCGGTTCTCAGGCTCCGACAGGGCGTGGGAAGATTAATCAGGCGAACCGGGGATAAGGGAGTAGTGGTCTTGCTCGATTCCCGATTGGCGTCCCGGCCCTACGGGAGGTCGATCCTGGAATCCCTTCCGGTTCCCGCCCAGCCGGTAAGCTCGCTGGACGAGGTGGTAGCGAGGGCCTCCGCCTGGTTCGAAAAGAAGAGGACGGAAGGACCTTCCGGCGCCGGAGATAATTAAGGTTCTAGGATGGGGACGGATAAGGGTGGCGGGTGAGCGCGTCCGGTCGCCCCCTCGAGAACCGGCGCAGGTCCGGTCCAGTCACGCACTCTCCCCCGGGGAGGTACGGGAATAAGGGCATCTTCGTGGTTCTCCGGTTTTCAGTTGCTCCACCGCGATAAAAACGGTACCCTAGGCAGGATCTGGAATATGGTTTCACGGGGTCCGGACGGGAAGCGACAGGTTGGAGGGAGGATCATCCCGGCCGCCCTGCCGCGGTTCCGCTTTCCGGTCCCGGGAAACCGCCGGGAACGGGGGCCCGATCCTGAATTTTCCGCCCCTGAAATCATTTTCCCGGAGTGAGAAGAACTCAGAAAGGCCTTGTCAAGTTAAGACCTTTATGAAAAAGGCCTTGGCACAGGAGTTGCACGAGAAGCCGGTTGCAGGCCGGGAAACGGCCGTCAAAAAGCGAAGGATGCAGGGCTTAAAATCCTGATGCCTGGAAAATTGAACCGTTTCCGCTATAGTATTATTAATAGGAAGCGGGGCGGTTTTCCACTCGCTCCTGTAAGTGTATGCATTTTGCCCGTGTTAAAGCGGGCTTTGGGTTTCATTCTGCAAGGAGTGGCGCTTGCCCGAGACCATTGATTTATTACTGCTGGGCGCCGGTCAGTTAATTACCTGCGGAAGTTCCGGGAAAGGACCCCGGCGGGGGAAAGGTCTGTCTGACCCCGGATTGGTTCGTAACGGGGCTATCGCCGTCAAAAACGGTAGAATTTTTGCCGTCGGCAGCGAGGCCGCGGTACGCAAGCGGACCGGCGGTGCCTCGATAGTGAAAACCATCGATGCGGAGGGGCGGACGGTTCTGCCCGGATGGGTCGATCCGCACACCCATGCGGTTTTCTCCACTTACAGAGCGGATGAATATGAAGCGAGAATAAGAGGAGATAGCTATCTGCAGATAGAAGAACGCGGGGGAGGGATAAAACGCTCCGTCCATGATGTCAGGGAAATAGATGAGGAACGTCTCTTCCAGATAAGCAGGCGGCGCCTGATGAGAATGCTGGAAGGCGGGGTGACCACGCTTGAAATCAAAAGCGGTTACGGTCTGGAACGGGAAGCGGAGCTTAAAATGCTGCGCGTGATTTCCCGGTTGGCGAAGGAAACTCCTTTGGATATAGCAGCCACCTTCATGGGCGCCCACCAGAAACCTCCCGAGCATAAGCAGGGGGATGAGTTCGTGAGGTTGCTGGTGGAGGATATGATCCCGGCGGTGGCCGCCTCGGGCCTGGCCGAGTTCATGGATGTATTTTGCGAGAAGGGCGTGTTCGATCTGGAGGAGACGCGCCGTATACTGGAAGCCGGTAAAAGCCACGGCTTCAAGCTGAAGGTGCACGCGGACGAGATATTCGCCATCGGAGGAACCGAGTTGGCGGTGGAAATGGGGGCCGTATCGGTCGAACACCTGGTCCAAGTTACTCCCCGGGGGATAGAGAAGCTGTCCACCAGCGACACGGTGGCGGTTCTGCTTCCCGGCACCTCACTGGGGCTGGCCTCCCGGAAGTTTGCCCCCGCCAGGGAATTGATAGAGGCGGGAGCGGCCGTGGCCCTGGCCACCGATTTTAACCCGGGCAGCGCCCCCTCCAGCTCCATGCAGCTGGCGGTGGCCCTGGCTTGTTCTCAGATGGGGATGATTCCCGCCCAGGCGATTTTGGCCGCTACCTATAACGCGGCCTGCGCCATAAACCGGGAAAAGGAAGTAGGTTCTTTAGAAATCGGGAAAAAAGCCGATATAGTAATTTATGACGTTGAGGATTACCGGGAGATTCCTTCCCGGGCGGGGCTGAATCATGCCGTTCAGGTCTTGAAGGAAGGTCGGGTTGTGTGGGAAATCAAGGATTACAAGCTCAGAAGTGAGGTTGGGTTGTGAGCAAGTCCAGCCAGTTGAGACAGAAGGCCCAGAATTTCCTGAAAAAGGGGAAGCTCGATCAGGCCATCGAGGAATACAAAAAACTGCTGTCGGTGGAGTCCCGCAATCCCAACCTGTATAATGAACTCGGTGATATCTTTCTGCGAACCCAGGACCGCGTGCAGGCGGTGTCGGCATTTGAAAAGGCCACCCTCAACTACGAAAAAGTAGCCCTATACAACAACGCCATAGCGGTGTGCAAGAAGATCTTGCGGGTGATTCCCAACCGCTTGGATACGATCTTCAAGCTGGGGGAGCTAAAGGCCAAACAGAATTTTCTGGGAGAGGCTGAGAGTTACTACTCCCTGTACTTTGAAACCATTCTGGCCGATCCCGGGGTGGGGATGCAAGGGATTGGCGAACGGGCGGAGACCGTTCTGGAACAATTACCGGAGGCCGATGAGCTGTGGTCCAAAGCGGCGGATGTGTTCAGCCAGATCGGCTCCAAGGCCCGGGCCGCGGAGATTCTGGCTCGACTTATTGCCAGAACCGCCTTCAGCGGCGACCCCAAGCGGGTGAATTTCTTCCGCAGCAGGTTGGATCTACTGCGTCCTTCCTTGAAGGAAGACATGATCACCAAGATAGATAATATCATTTCGGCCGGAGAGGCTGAGGATGGGGGCCGGGGCGTGAAAACTCAGAGTCCGGTCCGGCCGGCGAAATTGGAATCACCGGTTAAGGAGTCACAGGGAGTCGAATCTCCGGCCGGATTGAGTAAGGGATCGAGCCTGGCCGGTGAAACGGGGGCGGAACGGAAGGCCGCCCCGGATAAAAAAAGTGATTTACCGCCTGACGGGGAGACGGTCTCCGGACCGGAGGCCAAGGTGAAAAGTGTGGCGGACGCTTCGGGAGAAGAGGCCCCCGACCGGGAGGGAAAAGCATATGTAATCGATGAATCGCCGCAGCGGTCCGTTCCTCCGGAATCATCCCCGGAACAGTCTTCCGCCGCGGGTGCGGCAGCGTCCTCCGCGCCGGCTCCGGCCGCCGCGGGAGCTAATTCTTCACCCGCCCCGGGGGAAACCGAGGAAGGATCCCCGGTGGTTCCCCTGTCGGAGGATCTCTCGGATATCATAGAGGAAGAGGATGCGGCCAACGAGGAAGAGGGCGGTATGCGTCTGGCCGAAGAGATCACCAGTGATGTCGAAGAGGACGATTATAAAAGTCACTACGATCTGGGGATGGCCTATATCGAAATGGCGCTGTACAATGATGCGGTCAAGGAATTGCAGATATCGGCCAGATCCGATCAATTGCAGTTGAAGAGCCTGGAGATGATCGGGCACAGTTTCCTGGTCATGGGTAACGCGCGGCTGGCCGTGAAACAGTTGGAAAGAGGCCTGGATATAGCTCGGAAGGCCGGTAAAGACAGATTGGGATTGCATTACAACCTCGGTCTGGCGTACGAATCCCTGGGAAGTAGTGAAAAAGCCCGCGAGCATTTTGAGGAAGTTTATATTATCGATGTGACCTTCCGCGACATCGCCGAAAAGATGAAGAAATTCACCGCCGTTTCCTGAAGCGAACCAGGATGAAAAATCCGGATTTACCCTGCGACCTCCATCTTCATTCGTATTATTCGGATGGAACACTATCCCCCCGGGAACTGGTGGTGCGTGCCCGGGAAAAGGGTTTGGCCGCCATATCCATAACCGATCACGATACTGTATCCGGTCAGGGAGAAGCTCAAGCGGCGGGGAGGGAACAGGGAGTGGAAGTCATTTCGGGTATTGAATTCAACGTGCGGGAGGAAGGACTGGATATCCACGTGCTGGGATACCTCTTTGAACCCCGGGATGCCGAGTTGCGGAAAGCGGCCCGGCAGCTGGAAAAGGACAGGCGGGAGAGGTTGGGCCTGATGGTGAATAAGTTGCGGAAAGAAGGTATCGATCTGGATTTGGCCGAAGTCATGAGGGAGGCCGGTAAAGGTACGGTGGGAAGGATGCATCTAGCCCGCAAACTACTGGAAGAAGGTTACATCTCCAGGATCCAAGAAGCGTTCACGCGCTTTTTGGGCGTGGATCGGCCCGGTTATGTTCCCCGGAAAACCCTGGCCCTGTCACGGGTGGTGGAGATGGTCAATAAGGCCGGCGGAGTAACGGTCTGGGCGCATCCCGGCGTGAACGGCAGGAACCGGGAGTTATTACAGCGGCTGATCGATTGCGGAGTCGCCGGTGTGGAAATATGGCATCCCAATCATAACCGGGAGACAGTGGAATATCTTCTCCGGGAAGCCCGCGCCCGCGGCCTGGTTTGCACCGGAGGTTCTGATTATCATTTCGCGGAGGCCATGAAGGCGGACATAGGCGAAATGGCCGTTCCCTATAAGTCGGTTATCGACCTGAAAAAGAAAACCCGTGACATTTAACTTGACCATGCCCCGGGCCTAAATTAAAGTACTGCCGGTAACTGATTGTGGTCGACGGTGGAAATTTTCCGGCTTCTATGTCTTATGAGCATTTCCAGAACACATCTTTTCTTCCTGGCCCTGACCGTTGTTGTATCGATCCTCTCCCCGCCCGGTCGCTCCGAACCGTTTATGCCCGGATCGGTTGCCGTTGATTCCCTGCTTTACCCCGGGGAAGTGTACGTGATTACTTCCGCTGAATTGACGGAATACAACATAAACTCCCTCTACGATATATTGGAAATACTTCCCGGTGTGTCCAGCTGGAGAAATGGTCCGGCCGGATCGGAGGAACACTTCTCCGTTGATGGTTTTTCTGCGCGAGGTATCACCCTCCTGCTGAACGGAGTGCCCTTCACCGATCCCTACGACGCGGAAGCGCTTTCCAGATTTTTACCTTTATCCAGATTGAAACAGGTGGAAGTCATCTACAGCCGTTCTCCCCTGCTCACCGGAGTGGCATCATCGGGAAGCGTGATCAATATCGTGATGGAAGAGGGAGGAAGGGAGGGGCCTTATTCCGCCGTGGATTTCACTCATGGAAGCCGGAACCGACGCTCTCGCCGCATATGGTTCTCCTCCCCCCGGGCCTATATTAACGCGGCCCTGGTCTATGATGAATATTTGCAGGATGCCAGAAGAGTCCTGCCGGCGAATGAAATGGCCCTGCTCGGCCAGTACGATTCGAGATCGGTGCTATTCGAGCTGAACCTGGTCACGGAGAGGAAAGACGAGATCACCCTGCGCCTGCACCGGTATGAAGATACCTACTGGGGAACGTCTTTCCGCCCCTACCGGCGGGATATTTTTTCCGTTCCCGAGGACGTGAGATATAAGGGCTTTGATTCTTTTCTGCGCTATCGAAAAAATGATTTAACGGCCTATTATCAACTCCGGGTGGTGGAAATGAAACGTGCCTCCGGATGGACTTCCGGTCAGATTAACCGGGCGGCGCTGAATTGGAAGGGGCGCCGGGGAAATTATTCGCTGCGCGCCTTTTTCTCCGCCGAAAAGGGTTATTTCCAGAACCTGCTGTGGGGGAATTGGTTCGATCCGGAATACGGCAACCTGGAGGGAGGATTCTACCTGGGAGGCGGGAAGGCGAACACCCTGGTCTGGAGGTGCGGTTTTACCGGAGGATTTCATGATCAATGCGGAGCCTATGGCGGAGGGGAAGGAATGTTGACCCGGGGAAGGCCGGATAGATTTTATCAGAGCCTGATAATCTCCCGGCGTTCGAGAATTCCCACGGTGGCGGAGTTGTTCCAGCCTCAGATGGATAGAACCATCGAGGGCCTGAATGTGCGTACGGGGGGAAATAGCGGACTGGACGCCGAACAGTTCGATGATCTCACCCTGGAGGCCGGTTTCTGGGGAAGGCTGGCCGTGAGCCTGTTCGCCCGGAAGGAGAGATCCCTGATAGCCCTGTCCGGATCCAATCCAGCCCTGTACGCTTCGCGGACCGGGGGGGAAGTGACAGGGGCGAGGGGCCGTTTTACCGGCCAGGGAGAATTTCTGGGGACCGCCTACAATTATGCCCTAAATCTGGAATATTTCGGGAAACGGAGCGATAGCACCCCGGGAGTCCCGGAATACCGGGCGCTGGGGAGGTGTTGCTTCCGCAGGCGGGTATTTAAGCAAACCGAAACCTTGGCGCTGCACCTGGACATCATGGAAACCGGAAGCAGGAATTTTGGGGATGTGGAGCTGAAGAATTATCAAGTAGTGAACGCAGCCGCCTCCCTTACCGTACTGTCCATGGTGATTAGTTTTGAGTACCGGAATCTTTTCGATATTCAATACCAAACGGTTCCGGGAATCTTAATGCCGGAGAGGCATTTCCGCATCGGATTGACCAGCGACATCTTCGACTGACAGAAAATATTCCAACTCCTGCCTGATTTAGACGGCTTCCCTGTCGAATCCCCATAAATATTTTTCTTTGCATAGTGCGAATGCCTTTGCAAGGTGCATAGAATTTAGGGCGTTTTTCTTCTCTTGCAAAGCCGCGATCAGCGACGGATTTATCTGTTGCTCAAGCCGTTACCGGGCGCCGCTCCGATTATCCCCGCTCCGGATTAATCGCCGCCCCTAAAGGATTTCTGCCTTGAATCCGTTAGATTTCAATCTCTTAGAAGCCATCCGGAATGATGGCATATTTATTGCGCTTCGGCATTTTTCGGTCAAAGATAAGAAAATTTTGCCGAAGAATAATAAAGATATACGAGCCTGTGGTTGAAGATTTGCATGGAAAGACGAAGGATCAATTTACGGGCGGAGGGTATTGTTGAAAGAAAATCTTGCTAACCAGTTGATTGAATCGAGCCTGATCAGCCAGGATCAACTGGAGCTGGCACTGCATGAACAGGGGAATTCAGGCGGAAGTATCGGTTATAACCTGGTGAAAACCGGAGCTATATCCGAAAAAGCCTTTTCGGAGTTCCTTTCCCAGATGTACCAGGTGCCGGCCGTCGACCTGGATGAATTGCAATCGGACGAGCATTCGATTGATTTGATTCCCGCCGAAGTGGCCACTAAATTTCAGGTAGTCCCGATCGAACGCGAGGGCCGTGTTCTCACCGTGGCCATGGCCAATCCCGACAATATATTCGCCATCGATGACATCAAGTTCATTACCGGTTTGGAAGTCCGGCCGGTGGTGGCCACCGAGACCGCCATCAAGCGCGCCATCGACAGATTTTACGACTCGGCCGACTCGCTGGCGGAAGTCATGCGGGATATGGAAGAGGATTTCGAGATCGTCGAGGAGATCGAAGATGAACTGGGACTGGCCGAAGCCCAGAGCGAAGATGCTCCGGTGGTCAAACTGGTCAACTCCCTGATCGCCGACGCGGTGAATAAGGGGGCCAGCGATATCCACATCGAACCGTTTGAAAAGGCCATGCGGGTGAGATTCCGGATCGACGGCATGCTGCACGAGATGATGAATCCTCCTATCAAGATGAAAGGGGCCATTATCTCGCGCTTGAAGATCATGGCCGAGCTGGATATCGCGGAAAAAAGGATTCCCCAGGACGGACGTATCAAGATCCGGATCGGAAGCAAGAAGATCGATCTTCGAGTCAGTACCCTGCCCACCATCTTCGGCGAAAAAGTAGTAATGAGAATTCTGGACAAGAGCAACCTGCAGATTGATCTCACCAAACTGGGATTCCAGGCGGACTCCCTGGCAAAGTTACTCAAGGCCATCGAATCGCCCTACGGTATGGTTCTGGTGACCGGCCCCACCGGTAGCGGTAAGACCACCACCCTCTATTCGGCCTTGAGCCGGATAAACCTTCCCCATCACAACATCATGACCGCCGAAGATCCGGTGGAGTACAATCTGGACGGGATCAACCAGGTCAACGTTCACGAAGAAATAGGTCTGACTTTCGCCTCCGCGCTGAAGGCTTTCCTGCGGCAGGATCCCAATATCGTCATGGTGGGAGAGATCCGTGATCTGGAAACGGGATCGATCGCCGTTAAAGCGGCTCTTACCGGGCATCTGGTGCTGAGCACCTTGCATACCAACGACGCTCCCAGCACCATCAACCGAATGATCGATATGGGTGTCGAACCGTTTTTGGTGGCCAGCTCCACCAATCTAATCCAGGCCCAGAGATTGATCAGAAGACTGTGTGAAAACTGCAAGAAAGCCTCCGAGATTCATCCGGAAGCGCTGAGGGAATTGGGGATCCCCAACGAAACCCCGTTCGAAATATATGAGCCCGAAGGGTGTCCCAAATGCAGTGGAACCGGTTACAAGGGACGGATGGGTCTATACGAGGTGATGCCGATTTCACCGGAGATCCGGGAGATGATTCTCAACCGCTGTTCCTCCATGGAAATAAAGGAGCAGGCCGTCAAGGAGGGCATGCTCACTCTCCGGGTGGATGGAATTGAAAAGTTAAAATCGGGAACGACGTCCTTGGAGGATGTGCTCAGAGAGACGACTAATAATTGATGCTGACCAGGCTTACCGGAACAGGGGGAGACTAGAGATATATGCTTAACCTCAGAGATCTATTGCAGGAGATGATCGACAAAAAAGCCAGTGATCTGCATATCACTGCCGGTATTCCGCCCATGCTGCGCATCGATGGAGTGATTCATAAAACCAATCATCCGGTAACCACTCCCGAGGTCAGCAAGCAAGTTGCCTATAGCGTGCTAACCGAAGAGCAGCAGAAACGTTTTGAGAATGAGAAAGAGCTCGATTTTTCGTTCGGGGTGCAGGGTCTTTCCCGTTTCCGGGCCAACGTGTTTCAGCAGCGGGGGGTCACCAGCGTGGCCATCCGGCAGATTCCCTTCGAGATCCTGGATTTCGATCAGCTCGGGCTTCCCCCGGTGGTGAAAACTTTCGCCGAGAAGCAGAAAGGCTTAATCCTGGTTACCGGCCCCACCGGAAGCGGGAAATCGACCACCCTGGCCAGCCTTATCAATAAGATAAACGCCGAACGGCAATCACACGTGATCACCATCGAGGATCCCATAGAATACATACATCAGCATAATAAATGTATCGTAAACCAGAGAGAGGTGAGGGCCGATACGGAAACCTTCGCCACGGCCCTGAAGCATGTTCTGCGTCAGGATCCGGACATCATTCTGATAGGAGAGATGAGGGATCTGGAAACGATGCAGGCGGCATTAACCATTGCTGAGACAGGACACCTGGCTTTGGCGACCCTGCACACCAATTCAACGTTCGAGTCCATTAACCGGATTGTGGATAATTTCCCCCCCAACCAGCAGGGCCAGGTGCGCGCTCAATTGGCCTTCGTGCTGGAGGGCGTGTTGACCCAGCAGCTCATTCCCCATATTTCGGGCCGGGGTAGAGTGTTGGTGCCAGAAGTGATGATTTGCACCCCCGCCATCCGGGCCACCATCCGGGACGATAAGATACATCAGATATACGGATTGATGCAGGCCGGGCATAAATACGGAATGCAGACCATGAATCAGGCTCTCTTCAAAGCTTACTGCGATCGGAAAATATCTTTCGATGAAGCGCTGAGAAGAAGCCCGGACCCGATTGAATTGGAGCAGATGATGGGGGAACGAACCGGGTCCCACGATTTTCAGTATGGAAGGTAAAAATCAGGAGGGATATCAATGTCAACTACTTTCATATGGAAGGGCAGAACACCCACGGGTGAGGTTCTCTCCGGAGAATATGTCGCGGAAAGCAAAACGGAGCTGATCAATCATCTGCGCAAGCGCAAGATCATTATCACCCACATCAGGCATAAACCGAAGGACATAAGATTAAACTTCGGATTGAGAAATAAAATCACCGTAAAGGACATGGGTATATTCACCCGCCAGTTCGCGACCATGATCAACGCCGGTCTTCCCATGGTTCAATGCCTGGATATTCTGGCCAGCCAGCTGGAGAAACCCAATTTTAAGCAGATTGTAACCGAGGTGATGAGCGACGTCGAATCAGGATCGACCCTGGCCGAAGCATTGAGGAAGCATAAATGTTTCGGAGATCTATTCGTCAATATGATCGAGGCCGGAGAAGCCGGTGGAATCCTGGACGTGATTCTTAATCGCTTGGCGGTATACCTGGAGAAAGCCGACGCCCTCCGCAGAAAGGTTAAGGGGGCGCTCACCTATCCCACTATCGTGTTCGTGGTGGCCATGGGAGCGACCGTATTCATGCTCATGTTTATCATTCCTACCTTTGCCAAGATGTTCAGCGATTTTGGGGGAGATCTTCCTCTTCCCACTCAGATAGTGATGGGACTAAGCAACTTCCTCAGGGCAAACTGGCATATTCTGCTGGTCGTGCACGTGGGCGCGTTTATCGCCTTGAGAAGGTACTATAAGACCGAAGCCGGCCGTCTGCGCATAGACAAGTTAATGCTCCGCATACCGATACTGGGCATGGTGGTGAAAAAGGGAGCCGTGGCCAGGTTTACCAGGACCTTGGGAACCTTGATCTCCAGCGGAGTCCCCATTCTTAACGGTCTGGAAATCACCGCCCGCACCTCCGGCAACAAGGTTATTGAAAATGCCGTCATGGCAACCAGGCAGAGTATCAGCGAGGGAAACACCATCGCCGATCCCCTTAAGAACAGCGGTGTTTTTCCCCCCATGGTGGTGCAGATGATCGGAGTGGGGGAACAGACCGGGGCCCTGGACGAAATGCTCGATAAGGTCGCTGACTTCTATGATGATGAAGTCGATACGGCGGTGGACGCCATGACCGCGGCCATCGAGCCTATTATGATCGTGGTGATGGGAGCGGTAGTGGGCGGAATGTTGGTGGCCATGTATCTGCCGATGTTCAAGCTGGTAACCATTGTAGCCGGGTAGGGAAAAACGGAGGATCGGTTGGAATGAGTTTTCTTCCGCGTGCTTTTCCTCTAAACGGAGAGGAAACATTGAGAAAACTTGCGTTCATAAGGATTGTGGTATCGACGCTGATCATAGGCGCGGCCATCACCATGTTCAATTTCGATGGCAACGCGGTGTCTATCGTCGCTCTTTACAGTTTGCTGGGGGTTATCTACCTTAGCAGCGGATCGGTTTATCTGGCCTATAGGGGAGGGATTCCCTTCCCGGTTCTGATCCGTCTCCTGATCGGAGTGGATATTGCCGTTCTCACCCTGATGGCGCATTACGGAGGGGGATCGAATTCCTACTTCACCATCCTTTTCATCCTTCCCATAATCACCG
The DNA here is from genome assembly GCA_016926065.1 of Candidatus Krumholzibacteriota bacterium. Lineage (GTDB taxonomy): Bacteria > Krumholzibacteriota > Krumholzibacteriia > Krumholzibacteriales > Krumholzibacteriaceae > JAFGPI01. Next base: position 16,847 of record JAFGPI010000053.1, on the reverse strand, counting down.
GCGGCGAATATTTCCAGATTGCCGGAGGCTTGACTACCGCTATCTGCGTGGCGTCGGTTTACATAATTTACAGTCTGCTGGAGCTGGGTGGTTATCTCCGGTCACCGGCCGGCGGCTGGATGATGGGGACCGCGGATGCCGGTATTTACAAGCTTATACTGAGGGCGTATCTGCACATGGTAACCTTCATATTTGTAGGCTTATTAAGCGGATACGTGTCCCAGCACATGAAGAACCGGGGCCGGGAGTTGGCCGACAGGGAAAAAGAAATCCTGCACATGCAGCTCAGCACCGAAAGTATCCTGATGAATATGAGCAGCGGATTGGTGGTCACCGACATGACCGGGACCATACTTACTTTTAATCCCGCCGCCGTTTCCATCCTGGGAATAGAGGATAACGAGGACCTCCAGGGCCGAACGTTGCAGGAGGCCGTTCCCCACCTGACGGCGATAATAGAGGAATTATCCCTGGTTATGCTCAGCGGCATACAACGGCAGCGGCACGAAATCGAGGTGAAGAAAACGGACGGCACCGTCGTCCCCCTGGGAATAAGCATATCGCTGCTACGCGATGAATTGAAAGAAAAGAAAGGCGTTATCGCCATATTCCAGGATCTGACCGAGGTGCAGAGGATGCGGGACAGGGTCAGGCAAGCGGACAAGATGGCCGCCGTGGGTGAGATGTCCGCGGCCATAGCGCATGAAGTCCGCGCACCGCTGGCGTCGATCTGCGGGTCGATAGAGATGCTGAAGGGTGAACTGGAGCTAAGCGGGGATAATAGAAGGTTGATGGATCTTATTATCCGGGAGTCCGACCGTCTTGACCGCATAATATCGGATTTCCTGGAATTCGCCAGGATGAGAAAGCCATCCTTTAGCTCCCTGGATATTGAAAACTGTCTCAGCGAGATCGGCCTTCTGCTCCAAAATACCCCGGGATTGGACCGCGAGACATCCATTCAATTTGAGGGCGAAACCCAGGGTGTGAGGATTGAGGCGGACGACGAGCAGATCCGGCAGGTGTTTCTCAATCTGGGAATAAACGCCTGTGAAGCCATTAAAAAGAGCGGTCACCTTTCCATAAGTGTCAAGAAAGTAACCGCCCGGATGGCGGAGAATGAAGAGCCGGAAGAATGCGTGCAAGTTGAATTCCGCAACGACGGTCCGGCAATCCCGGAAGATGTGCTTCCCCATGTTTTTGAACCTTTCTATACCACCAAGCCGGGCGGTACCGGCCTGGGACTGGCGATCGCCTCCCGCATAGTGGAAGGGCATGGCGGAGTGATTAAGGTCTGCAGCGGGGAAGGGGGGGAAACCGTTTTCACCATAATTCTTCCGGTGCGGGTGGGAGCAAGGAATAGGGATAAAGAAATATTTGAAGAAGATTATTGCAATGTCTAGGTGTTCAACCTGGGGGGTCATATTTAATGGCAGGCGAAAAGATTCTTATCGTGGACGATGAGAAAAGCATGTGCCAGTACCTGTCCATAATGCTCAAGAAGGAAGGGTACCAGGTAAAGACCGTCACCGATGGAAAGAAGGCCGTGCAAGAGATCAAAAGCTCCAACTATGATGTAGTGATCACCGACATCAGAATGGAGGGAGTGGACGGTATCGAAGTGCTCTCGGCGGCCAAAGAGATTGATAGTACGCTCCCGGTGATTATCATGACCGCTTACGCTTCCCAGAAAACGGCCATCACGGCTCTTAACAAGGGCGCCTTTTATTATTTGATAAAAAGGGCGGCCAAGAATGAAGAGATCAAGATGGTGGTACGTAACGCCCTGGATATACACCGGGTCAAAAATGAAAATGTCTTTTTAAAAAAGCAGTTGAAGAAAAAGGATAGCTACAAGGAAGTAATCGGTAAGAGTGAAGCCATCCATAAGGTATTCCACCTGGTGGATAAAGTGGCCGATACCGACAGCACTATCCTGGTATGCGGCGAGAGCGGGACCGGTAAGGAACTGGTGGCCCGGTCCATACACTACCGGAGCGGCCGGGCCAATCAGCCGTTCGTGTCGATCAATTGCGGCGCCCTTCCGGAAAACCTGCTGGAGAGCGAGCTGTTCGGTCATGTCAAGGGAAGCTTCACCGGGGCTATAAAGGATAAGGATGGTCTCTTCAAGGTAGCCAGCGGCGGAACCTTCTTTCTCGATGAAGTGGGGGAAACCACCCCGGCCATTCAGGTCAAGCTTTTGCGGGTGCTACAGGAGAGGGAAATCATTCCGGTGGGGGGGACAAAACCGATCAAGGTCAACGCCCGGCTGATAGCCGCTACCAACGCGGATCTGGAGAAAGCCGTTCAGGCCGAGCAATTCCGGGCCGATCTTTATTACCGGTTGAACGTGATTCCGATATTGATCCCGCCCTTGCGTGACCGGCGGGAAGATATTCCCCTGCTGGTGGACCATTTTCTCCACCTGACTTCCAAAAAGACGAAAAAAACGAAATTGATATCCTCCGAGGCCTTGGAGCTGCTGGTGAATTATGACTGGCCGGGCAACGTGCGGGAGCTGGAGAATATCATGGAACGAGCCGTTATCTTACAGGAAGGCGATCAGATAAGCAGCGATGATCTTCCGGACAAGATAAAGCTGCATTCCCAGCAGAGACGGAAGCTGGTCATGGATAAGGCCCAGATGACGTTGGAAGAGCTGGAGAAGGAATATCTTATCTCGGTTCTGGAAGACACCAACTGGCAAAAGAAGAAGGCCAGTTCCATTTTGGGTATCAACGCCTCCACTCTCTACCGGAAGATTCAGCGCTACGGGCTGGAGCGGGAAAAAGTGGGGCAGAGTTGATTATTAAACGAGTATTGCAATTAGAGAGTGAAGGAGCATAAAACAATTCCGCCGCGCGGAAATCCAGGAAGGGGGCCAAATAAACCGTTGAATATAAACCGGTTAGATATGCGGTGAGGAAGTGGGAGGTTGGCATAATCCATGCAAACCAATATGCTGGACCCGGTTTGCACGGAACCGGCGAAAAAGAGAGATAAGCGGTTCAACTAGTTGAACCGTCAGACAAATGGAAATCAAAGCCCCCGAGCTTTGATAAATTGTACCAGGGAGGTGCAAGATGAATAACAAGGGTTTTACCCTCATTGAGTTGATGATCGTTGTCGTCATCATCGGAATCCTCGCCGCCATCGCGATACCGAACTTTATTAACATGCAGTCCAGAGCTAAGGAAGCTTCTGTAAAATCAAACTGTCACACCGTTCAGCTCGCGGCCGAGGATTTTTCGGTCCAGAGTGATGGTGTATATGCCGGCAACCTCGCGGCTACAACGCCGGGCGGAGATACCATTATCGATATGCTCCCCGGTGGTGTATCTCTGGCCAATCCTTTCACCGCCGCCAACGAGCCTCAGGACGGCGCTGCCGCCACTTCGGGACAGACCGGTTATGTGGTGGTACAGCAGGGTGGCGCTAACGTGGGTTACACGATTACCGGTTGTGGAAAAGAAGACGGTACGATTGTAATCACTTTGACCAGCGGACAGTAAAGGTCAATAAACAGTTTACTCCAGGGACGGCTCACGCGGGCCGTCCCTTTTTTTTTATTTCCCTACTCGAACCGGACCGGTCCTTTAATACGAGATTCCACGCCCCCGTACAGTTTCCCTGGGCAAGGCATGATTTTCGCATATCTGCACAAATGGTGCGTAATATGCTTGATGGTTAAGAAAATATTGTCCAGGGCGTGGCAAAATATCGGGCACCTGTCCCGGCTGAGGACCTATTCCGTGTTTTACGGATGACGGGAAAAGAACTTATGGATATTCTACGGATCGAAGGAATCAAAAAATCGTTCAAAAACGATATCTCCTTTGAGCGTAAGGAGATACTGCATGGAGTGTCGTTTTTCGCCCGGAAAGGGGAAATCCTGGGATTTCTGGGTCCCAACGGAGCCGGAAAAACAACCACCATCAAAATCATACTGGGATTGATGCGTCCGGATGAGGGAACGGTATCCATATTCGGAAGATCCTCCAGGGAACGATCCCTAAAGGCCAGGATCGGATATCTTCCGGAGAATCCCTATTTTTATCCTCACCTTAATCTGCGGGAATTCCTGACCTTTTGCGGTAACTTGAGCGGTATGCGGGGGAAAGTGTTGGATCGAAAGGTCGCCGCTACGATCTCCTTGGTGGATCTGGAGGCTTCTCATAAACAGCGGTTGAAGAGCTTTTCCAAGGGCATGCTGCAGCGAGCGGGACTGGCCCAGGCTATCCTACATGATCCCGATCTGCTGATCCTGGATGAACCCTTTTCCGGGTTGGACCCCCTGGGCCGGAAGATCATCCGCGATATTCTGCTCGGTCTGCGGCGCCGGGGAAAAACCATTTTTTTCTCCTCTCATATATTACCGGACATGGAAGCCCTCTGTAACCGGGCCTGTCTCATTCGTTCCGGCAAGGTGGTAAAGAATATCGGTTTGGATGAAATTTTCCGTTTGGGAGAAGGAAAAGTGGAAGTGGTGGCCCGGGGCTTTGAAAAGGAAATTTTCGAAATGATGCGCGATCTGATCGACAAGGTTGAAATGAACGGTGAGGAATTTTTCTTATCCGTGAGTAAACAGGAATACGTCCGGGCGGTGGTGCAGCATATATATAATTCCGGAGGTGAAATACTGAGGGTGGTTAATCAACATCCTTCCCTGGAGGATATCTTCATGAACGAGATTTCGGGAACCGGTGGAGAGGGTGAGGATTCCCGGAGAGTGGAGGAGAAGGAATTCTCGGGCAGCGGGAGGGGAAAATCGTGAGAAAAATATTCAGTATAGCCCTGAACACATTCCGGGAGGCCCTGCGAGAAAAATTGCTCTTTATCGTTCTTATATTCACCGGCATCCTATTGCTGAGCACCTACGTGTTGTCTCCCCTATCGGTGGGCACGGCGAGAAATAAAGTCATTACGGACGTGGGGCTGGCCTGTATATCCCTGCTGGGGGTGTTGACCGCCATTATGGTGGGAAGTACCCTGGTATACAAGGAAGTGGACAAGAAGGCTATCTTAATGGTCCTTTCCCGGCCGGTCTCCCGGCATGGATATTTGATCGGCAAGTACGCCGGGATAACGGCCGCGCTTTTTCTTATGATGATTTTGATGACCGGCATTTTGGCCGTTATGATCGAGTTGGGGCAGGGACATATCACTCCCGCGGTGCTGCTGGCCATTTATCTTTCCGGATTGGAAACCATGGTATTGTGCGCCATAGTAATCTTCTTCAGCACCTTCACCACTCCCGTGCTGACTTCCTTCTTCTCCTTGTGCCTATTTATCGCGGGAAGTCTAAGCGGGGACCTGCGGGCGTTTGCCAGCAGATTCGGAGGGGCTTTGATGAAGTACGTGATGGACGTACTGTATTACTTGCTGCCCAATCTAAAGGTGTTCAACCTGCGCCACGAGGCCGTCCACCAGCTGCGCTTCAGCTCCGCGGACTTGGGGACGGCAACGCTCTACGCCTTGGTGTACACCGGGGTGATTTTATATTTCGCGTACATGGTTTTCAGAAAAAGAGAATTCTCCTGAGGTTAGCTTTTATGTTGAATAAAATAATCCATCTTGCCGTCTCGTTTCTGCTGCTGTTTTTTTTAGTGCAATCGGCCCGCAGCGTGGAAGGGATAGCGGAGGAGAAAATAGATATCGAAGTGTTGTACCTGCCTTCCAGCGAATTCATGCGCCTCTCTTCGCTGGGATACCGGAATCTAGCCTCCGACCTCCTCTGGTTCAGGGCCATACAATACTATGGAGGTTACCGGCTGAAGCAGAACGATATCCGGTTGTTCTCCCACCTGGCAAACGTGATTACCGATCTGGATCCCCAATTCGTTTCGGCCTATAAGTTGAGCGCCCTGGTGATAACCGAAGACCTGGATAACTATCCGGAGGGCGTAAAATTGATGGAAAAGGGGATCCGGAACAACCCGGATGATTTCTGGCTGCTATACGAGATGGGATTTCTTCATTACCTGGAAGGAAGGGATTACGCCGCGGCGGAACGATATTTCAGATTGGCATCGAAGCTGCCGGGAGCGGATGAACGGGCGGCTCGTTTCGCGGCCGATGCCGCCGCTAAGGGCGGTAATATTGAATCCAGTATCATCCTGTGGAGCGAGCTGGCGGAGAACTCGGACAATAAATATATCCGCGAGTTGGCCCAGCACTATATCGAGAAATTGAGGGAGCAACAGGCACGGACGGGGGATGAAAGTATATGACTCCATTAGTGTTGATTACCACTATTTTCGCCGGTTTGGTCATGGGCAGCTTTTTAAACGTGGTAATCCACCGGCTTCCCCGGGGAGAATCGGTGGTGAAACCGCGTTCCTACTGCCCCGGGTGCAAACGCGGTATTCCCTGGTACGAAAATATTCCGGTGGCAAGTTTTATATTGCTGCGCGGTAAATGCGGAAGCTGCGGGGTGAAGATCCCCTGGCGCTATCCGGCGGTGGAGCTTTCCGGTTTGGCGCTGGCGCTCTATTCGGTTTACCGGTTCGGGGTGGGAGTGGACGTGGTCTTCATCTATTTTTTCCTGATGGCCCTTTTAGCGGTTACCCTGATAGATTGGGAGCACCGTATCATTCCGGACGAGATTAGCCTGTCCTTTATCCTCCTGGGAATAATCTGGAGTCTGGTGAATCCGGGATTGACCTTGCTCGCCTCGCTCTCCGGCGCCCTGGCCGGAGGAGGCGGACTGTGGCTGGTGGGAGCGGTCTATAAGCATTTCCGCCACACGGACGGAATGGGAGGAGGCGATGTTAAATTGATGGGGATGATCGGGGCATTTCTGGGTATCGGCCTGGTTCTCCCCGTGATAGTTATCGCTTCCTTCTTTGGATCGGTTTACGGGATCATACTCCTGCGCTCCGGGAAAGAGGGAAGGACCGCGGTCGCTTTCGGCTCCTTCCTGGCCCCCGCCGCCGCCTTCTGCCTGTTCTTCGGATCACGGTTACTGGCTTGTTATTATGTTCAATTTTAGGCTGTTTTCCCCTTTATTTCGCGGACTGGCACTTTGCATAAAAAATTTGCAATTAGGGCAAAATCTGCCGGACATATTTGTCACCTTATACATAACTTAAAGTAATAAAGCAAATTGCAAGAGCAATGCCGGATTATCCTTTGGCACATTTGTTGCGTGTAAGGTAGAGACGAGGAGGAAAAGCCATATATTATTCGAATTCTGAGTGTTTTTTTTCACGTTTTCTGAATTGTTGGGCAGAAGCCGGGCAGTTTCCAGAGTAATAACAAGGCGGGTGCGAGAATGATCTCTTTACCGTTCAGGAAAAAATCCTCAACAGTTGGCCTGGACATCGGCTCGAGCATGATCAAGATCGTGGAGATAGATCATTCGGGTGATGTTCCCAGGATTGTGCATTTTGGATTAAACAGGCTCCTACCCGAGGCCATCGTTGAAGGTGAGATCATGGATCGCAACCTGGTTATCGATGGAATCACCGAATGCATGGAACAGGCCGGGATAACCACCAGCAACGTGGTTTCCGCCGTCTCGGGCCGGGCGGTCATCGCCAAGAAGGTGGTCATGGATAAGATGGCTCCCGAGGACGCCCAGGAAGCGATCTTCTGGGAGGCGGAACAGCATGTTCCGTTCGATATCGACGATGTATGTCTGGATTTCCAGATCCTCCAAGAGGATATCGGGGCCAATCAAATGGAAGTTTTGCTGGTGGCCGCCAAGAAGGATATGGTTAACGTGCACGCCAGCCTGATCCGGGACGCGGAGTTGTCGCCCATCATCATCGATGTTGATTCTTTCGCCGTACAGAACTGTTTTGAAGTCAACCAGCGCGCCCTCCGGGACGAGGAAGAAACCGGAGATGAAAAAAAGGTGATCGGCTTGATCAACATCGGATCGGACGTCACCAACATAAATATAATCCAGGATAACTGTCCGCATTTTACCCGGGATATCAGCGTGGGTTGCCGGAGATTCATAGAAGCGTTTCAGAAGGACCTGGGCGTTGATTACGAAGAAGCGCAGAAAATAGTCTCCGGTGACATGGGCGAGATCGATCAGGACAAGATAAAAAAGGTCGTGAAAGAATGTTCCGGAGATCTCTCCCTGGGTATCGAGCGCTCCCTTGCGTTTTTGAAAGCTTCCGGGGACGCCGAGGAGATAAACCAGGCGGCCCTGAGCGGAGGCGGAGCCCGGATACCCTTCCTGATTGAGATTCTATCCGAAAAACACGGCATCGATTTCTCGATTCACAACCCCCTGCAGGGGATTGAATACGAGGAAGGAGTTTTTGGAGAATTTGAAGAGGACCTGGACAGCATTGCTCCCTTATTGACTGTTGGAATAGGTCTGGCTTTGAGAAAGGGGGGCAAGTAATGATTAGAATCAACCTCCTTCCACCTGAGGACAGGGCCAAAAAACGGGAATTTCATTTGCCCGAGATGTCCACCATCTATCTGGTGGTCGGCGTGGCCGCGTTTTTTATCGCCGTATTCACCATCGGATTCATGCAGCACCACAAGGTGAGTGTGCTGGAAAAGAAGATAAGCATTGCCACCGAGGAATCGAAGGCCCTGGCGCCGCAGCTGGCAAAGATAAAACAGATCACCAAGGAACGCGAGGAAGTCGACCGGCGGCTCAACCTGATAACGTCGTTGGACAAGTTCAGGTACTTCAGGGTAAAGCTGATGAGTGACATCAGTTACAAATTGCCCTCCAACTGTTGGCTTACGGATATTACCGAGCTTTCTCCTAATAATTTCAATATTGACGGAATAGCTTTCAATAATTTTACGGTCGCGGACATGATCACCAACCTCGAATCATCTCCGGTCTTCACTCATGTCGATCTGCGTAAGGCCGAAAAGGGAGAGATAAAAGACAGGGAAGTGATGAAGTTCAGCTTGAACGCCAACGTAATGCCTCAATAGAGAAAAGAGGATGGAAAATGGATTTTAAGGATCCCCAGGTACAAAAGACGATCATCGTAGTGATACTGATTGTAATCCTAGGTTATGTCTACTTTTTCACGTCTTTCATGCCGTTCTTTCATCCTCCCATGAGAGCCAAGATCGGGACTTTGTCATCGGAGTATGAAAAGATGAGCGCCGAGCTGGAAAAAGCCAGAAGGACCGTCGGCAATTTGGCCAAGCTAGAGAAGGAATACCACCGGCTGCACGAGAAATGGGTGGCCGCCCAGGGCCTGCTTCCCCAGGAAAAGGAAGTGTCGCAGCTGCTGCGCAAGGTGACCCGGGCGGGGAGCCAAGCGGGCGTGGATTTCACCCTCTTTGAGCCCAAGCCGCCGGTAAGGCGTGAATTTGTAACGGAAAATCCGGTTAGGGTGATGGTACGGGGGGAATATCACGAGATCGGAGTATTCCTTTCCAAAGTGGCCAATCTCGACCGGATCATCAACGTTTCCAACCTTCGCATCAGGCCTTTGAAGGATAATGAAATAAATGACAAATACAAACTGGGTAGAACTTATACCGTGGAAGCGGAAATGGTCATGACCGCGTATACGCTGCAGGAAGGTGGTGAAGTGGTAAATGAGAACGAGAAAACGAATATGTAATATGTCCAGGATGGTTCTCTGGGGATTCGTCATCTCGGTTATTTTCCTCATGGCGACAATACCGCCTTCGCCGGCGTGCGCGGAGGATAAGGATGCCGATTCCAAGACACTCCGGGAAAAGAGATACTATTACAAAGCCTTCAATAGAAGAGATCCATTCCGTAGCCTGGTGACCGGTGAATTCGAGGAATCAGAATATGAGCTGGTAAATATTTACGGAGTAAAGCTGGTGGGGGTTCTTTCCGGCGGATTGGAAAGATTTGCCATGCTCGAGGATAACAATGGTTATGGTTACATACTGAAAGCGGGCGATCCGGTGCGCAACGGCAGTATTGTTTCGGTGGGAGACCGTTCGGTAATTGCCAGAATAGCGATGTTCGGACAAACCACTACGGTGACCCTCCGGCTGGAGGATAAGAATGAAAAAGGAGAATAAGATGCTGAGTATCCGCAAACTTGCTCTGATCTTTCTGGCAGTATCATTATTGCCTTGCTTCGGTATCGAGGCGGGGAATCTGGAACCGGAGATCAATGGTCTCAATATCGTTCCTTCGGCCGGTAAAATCAGACTGGAGATCAGTAAGGTAGGCGATATTGAATTCAAGGCCTTCATGGTCAATGAACCCGACCGTTTGGTAGTGGATTGTATCGGAGCCCGGTACGATTTGAACGGGATTACCGGTAACGCGGAAAATCCCTACATATACCGGGTGCGTACCAGCCAGTACCAGGTGGAACCGAGGCTGATCAGCCGGATCGTTATCGATCTAAAACAGAAGGTAAAATATCAGTTGTTCAACCAGGGCGATATCCAGGTAGTGGAAATAACCGGTAACGGGGAGTCCCTTCGCCCGCTGGAAAGCGCTCACAGGGAAAAGGGCGAACCGCTCATTCCGGTAACCGAAAAGAGGACCGAAACGGCGGTCCCGGCAACGGCCAAAACGCTGCCCGCGGCCAACCTGGGTCCGGTTTTCCCCCTGCTGGAGCCGGCGGCCGAGAAAGAGGCAGCGGGGGAGAGCAAACCCGCGGTGACACGGGCCGCCGAGGCGCCGGTAAAGGAGAAGGCCGGCATTAGGCCGGCCGAGATGAAGGAAGTAAAAACCGCTTCCTCGCCCTGGATCAAGACCCAGGAGGTAAAAAAGGACGCTTTTCCCGGGCCATTGCAGTCGCAGCAGAGCACGGTTCCGGCCCCGGTGATAGAATCGGTCAAGCCTTCACCGGCGGTCAAATCGCCCCCGGCGGCGGAATCTCTTCCCTGGTCGGAGTCCTACGTAAGGGGAGCGCCGGCCAGCGGCAGCGGCATGCCCATGGGATCGCGCAAGATCACAATCGATGCCCAGGGTGCGGACATCAAAACCGTCCTCAGAACCATCTCCGACTTCGCCGGAGTGAATATCGTTTCCGGCAAGGATGTGAAGGGAGATGTCTATGTTCACATAAAGGATTGTCCCTGGGAGGAGGCGCTGGATATCCTCCTGAAGGCCCACGGATACGGTTACCGGGAGGAATACGGGATGATAAGGGTGGCGGAAATGTCATCCTTGATGAAGGAGGAGCTGGATCAGAAGACGGCCGCCAGGAAGGGCGATGATCTGCTTCCGCTGGAAACCCGCATCATCTTCGTCAACAATTCCGATGCCAAGGAGATGAAGGACGCGCTGCAGAATATCGTGTCCAGCCGGGGACAGATCGATGTCGATCTGGGGAGCAACTCCCTGGTGGTTACGGACATCGAAAAGAATCTCGATAAAATTGAGGGATTGGTGAAATCCCTGGATAAGAAAACTTTCCAGGTTGACATAAACGCCAAACTGGTCGAACTCGATGTGGAAGCGGCCCGGGAATTGGGTGTCAACTGGGGCGTCATGAACTTCTACAAAAGAGGAGTCAGCGGAAGCGCCGATGTGAACGCCGATATCACCAATTCAGTCGGCAATATAAGATTTGGAACGGTCCGCTCCTGGGGAGAGCTCAACGCCATCATTCAGATGCTGGAAAAATCGAACCAGGCCAATATTATTTCCAACCCGCGGATCACCACCATGGATAACCGGGAAGCCAGTATCCTGGTGGGTAAGGAAATACCGCTGATCGTGGCCGATGAAGCCGGAAATCCGATCACCGAGTTGACCAAGGTTGGAATCATGCTCAAGGTCGTTCCTCACGTAAATACCGACCGTACCATCACCCTGGATCTGCATCCTGAAGTCAGCGAACTCCAGTCGGAGTCAACCTCCCAGGGAGGCGTGATCATCGCTACGGCCGAGGCCGATACCAGGGTAAACGTGAATAACGGTGAAACCGCCGTTATCGGTGGATTGATTAAAAAGGTGGATACCGAAGTCATAGAGGGCATACCTTTCTTAAAGGATATCCCCTTCCTGGGCAGGGCCTTTTCCAAAAAATCAACCGCCAATAAAAAGCAGGAACTGGTGATTTTTGTTACTCCGACGATAGTGGAATAACCTTGCCCCCTCCACTTAACCGTCGTGCTCCCGGGAGTTATTCCTGACTCCCGGGAGCTTTTTTTGTCCGGGAAGGCGATCCGCTGTCTTTCCCCCCCGGTGAGGGCTCCCCGGTTCCGCCGTGATAGCCGGCCTAATCACGGCCGGAGCGGCCGCGGATACCGCCGTCAATCCATCCCTCCACTCTGAGGGGGAAGGCCCGGCCGCCGTCCTTTGCCGCTCAATCCCTCCTTTCCCCGCGGATCGCCAGGAAAGCCGAACATTCCCCGCCGTTTTTCCTTGCCCCGGGAGGCTCCGTCTTTTATCCTCCACATGCCGGAAAGGGAGTATCCGGGATTGGGCACTGACGGGGGAGCAGGATTGAAGGTCATCGCCGGAAAAATGAAGGGCATAACGCTCCGGGGCGGGCATGGCCCCCAGTTCCGTCCCACCGCCCAAATCGTTAAAGGCTCGGTACTGGATACCCTTTACGGCGAGATTCAGGGTGCGGTTATTCTGGATCTTTTCGCCGGCTCCGGCTCCCTGGGGATAGAGGCTTTAAGCAGGGGTGCCAAGCGGTCGGTATTCGTCGAACAGGATAAGAATATCCTGCGAGCGCTGCAGGGTAACATAGAGAAGTGCGGACTTTCCCGGGAAGAGGTGAGGATCCACCGGGGGGATGCCATTAAATTCCTGGAAAAAACGATCAAAACCGGTTCCGTCTATGATATAATATTCGCCGATCCGCCCTATTCCAGTAAATTGGCCGGCCGGGTGGCTTCCATGCTGAGCAAGGCCGGCCGGGAAATTTGCCGGTACCTGATAATCGAGAGCGGGGAAGAAATTCAAATAGAGGATAACGGCAAGCTGGAAAAGCTGAGAGTAAGGAAGTTCGGACAGACCCTGGTAACCTATTTTAGATACCGGGAATGATTTTTATTATCAGGGAAGAAGGTAGGCCAACTTGAAAAAGAAGATAGCGCTCTATCCCGGGACCTTCGATCCCATAACCAACGGGCATATAGATCTGGTCGAAAGGGTATCCAGGATTTTTGACGAGGTCATAGTGGCGGTGGCCGCCGGCGTGCATAAGGCGCCCTTGCTGAACCTCGAGCAGAGGGTCGTGCTGGTGGCGGAGAGCCTGAAGGGGATGGGGAGTGTGAGTGTGATTTCATTCGCCGGATTACTGGTGAAGGAATTCGAAAAAAGGAAAGTCAACGTGGTAATCAGGGGATTGAGGGCGGTATCCGATTTCGAGTACGAATTGATGATTAACCTGATGAACCGAAAATTGGATCCGGATTTTGAAACGGTGTTTCTCATGCCCAGCGAGAAATATATCTATCTTCACAGTTCCCTGGTCAAGGAGATCTATAGGCTGGGGGGAGATATCGATTGTTTGGTACCCCCGGTCGTGGTTCAAAAACTGAAGGAATGGCGGCCCCGGTAGAACCGGGAATGATCCCTCAACATACCCCAGGAGGAATTATCGTGTCGGGAATCGTCAGCAAGAGAGCAAGCGATATCGAACCATCCATAACCTTGAGCTTAAACACCAAGGCCAACGCTCTGCGGGAAGCCGGGGAAGACGTGGTGGGGCTGGCCGCGGGAGAACCCGATTTCGAGACTCCGGAGTTGATCAAGGCGGCGGGGATCAAGGCCATCCAGGAGGGTAAAACCAGATACACTCCGGCCGCCGGGATCGTCCCCCTGAGGAAGGCCGTGGCGGAAGCGTACACCGGATTACTCGGTTCCCCCTATGGCTGGAAGGAAGTGGTTATTTCCCACGGCGCCAAGCATTCGATTTTTAACGCTCTCTATACCATGACGGATGCCGGCGACGAAGTGATGATCACCACGCCCTACTGGGTAAGTTATCCGGAAATGGTGAAACTGGTGGGCGCCCGGCCCCGGATCGTGGAATTAACGGCGGAGACGGGATACAAATTAACGGCGGAGAGATTGAAGTCCGAAATCAATTCCGGCAGGCCCCGCGTACTCCTCTTGAATTCCCCCAACAATCCGGCGGGGATCGTTTACAGCCGGGAAGAGATGGAGGCTTTGGGGCGACTCCTGCTGGAGGAGAAGATCGGGATTATCAGCGATGAAATCTACGAATTCCTCACCTATGGCGGGATTAAACACTATTCCCCGGTCAAACTGGTTCCCGGATTGAAGGATATTAGCGTGGTAATTACCGGAGTATCGAAAAGTTATGCTATGACCGGATGGCGCATAGGATTCGCCCTGGCCATAGAGGAACTCTCCTATAGAATGGGTGCCTACCAGGCTCATGCCACCGGTTGCCCGAACGCGATTTCCCAATGGGCGGCGTTGGAGGCCCTTAAGAGTGGAGCGGATAGGCGGGAAGAGATGAGGGCTGAATTTGAAAAAAGACGGGATATGTTTGGTGCGAGGTTAGCGAGGATTCCCGCGATCTCCTTTCCTCAACCGGAGGGAGCCTTCTATTTCCTGGCCGATGTTTCGGAGCTATATGGCCCCTGTGGGGTGACCGGGAGCGGCCAGTTCTGTGAAAAACTCCTCAACGAAAAAGGACTGCTGCTGATTCCGGGTGGGCCGTTCGGTTGCGATAATATGGTGCGCTTTTCCTTCGCGGCGGGCGAGGAGCAACTGAATATGGCACTGGATCGCTTCGAGCGGTTTGTCCACGATTATCTTTAAGATAAACCGGGTAGCGACATGACCACCAAAGTTGAAGCGCTTACTCTCCGGCTGCGGGATATAACCTTTTTTACCCAGGCCTTCTACCGGATCTCCTACGGCTACGATGCCACCGGCCGCCGGGGAGAATGTAACGCGGTGGTTTTCCCCGCTCATATTGACGATCTGTCCCGGATCCTGCATGAAGCATCCCGATTGGAAGTGCCGGTCTATGTTCGGGGGGCGGGAACAGGATTTTCCGGGGGGGCGGTGCCCGGCGGAGAAGGGGTGGTTATATCCACGGAGAAGCTGAGAAGAATCATCCACCTGGATCGGGACAATTACGAAGTGGAGGTAGAATGCGGGGTGGTCAACCAGGAACTGCAGGATTATCTTGAACCTCACGGGTATTTCTATCCTCCCGATCCCGCCAGCATGAAAGTATCAACCCTGGGCGGAAATATTGCCGAAAACGCCGGTGGACCGCGGGCCTATAAGTATGGGGTTACCCGGCGATACGTTCGTACCCTGGTCTGGCTGAGCACCAGGGGGGAAGTGACCAAATCGTCCCTGGAGGGACCGGCGGCCCTGCTTCCCGGAGCGGAAGGGACGCTGGGTGTCATATACTCAGCCTCTCTGGGGATCTTGCCATCTCCCGAAGCTTACCGCACGCTGCTCCTTTCGACGCAGAGCGATAAGCGCCTGATGGATGCCGCCGCGGAACTCATCCGGAGAGGATTTTGCCCCAGCGTGATGGAATATATCGACTCCAAAACCATGCACTGCGTCAGCGATTACCGCGATATCAAGGGACTGGACAGGAGCCGTAGCTATCTTTTCGTGGAAATAGACGGAAACCGGGAAGTGGTTGAGTCCCAACACCGTTTACTGGATGATTTCTGCCGGCGGAAGGATTTTTCCAGGATAGCCGCTCATGATGAGGGCGAACGCGGGATACTATGGGATCTGAGAAGAGCAATAAGTCCCAGCCTGGCCCGCCGGGGGATAACCAAGGTGAATGAGGATGTTGCCCTGCCCCTGGGGAGGCTGGGAGAAGCGGTATCCTTTATCCAGGCCGCGGCTGGGGATTTGGATCTCGATTGCTACGTTTTCGGTCACTGCGGCGATGGAAACCTTCACGTCAATATTATGACCGACCGTCGTAACCGGCGGGAAATTGAGCGCACCGAGCTGTTCGTGGAAAGGCTCTTTACCCGGGTGGTGGAATGGGGCGGAACCCTCAGCGGCGAACACGGAATAGGGATCACCAAGAACCGGTATTTGGAGCTGCTCTTCTCGCCTCCGGAAATGCAGCTGCAGAGGGATGTCAAGGGTGTTTTCGATCCGGAAGGAGTGCTGAATCCGGGCAAGTATTTCGAGAGGAAGCAAGAAACCCGTGGTTAGGTCGTCGGTCTGGAGCTTGATCCGGGACCGAATTTTCGGTGGAGAGGGATATGTTTATAGACCGGGTGGAGATAAAAGTGAGTGCTGGAAGGGGGGGCAACGGTTGCGTCAGCTTTCGGCGCGAAAAGTATGTTCCCCGCGGTGGACCGGACGGGGGTAACGGGGGCAAGGGGGGAGATGTTAGGGTAACGGTCGATCCGCAGCTGCGCACCCTGCTCGATCTTAGATATCGCAGGGCATACCGGGCCGAGAAAGGCAGCCCCGGCGAGGGGTCCAGGAAAACCGGCAAGAGTGCCCCGGAGGTGGTAATCAAGGTCCCCCCCGGGACGGTGGTGGAAGATATGGAATCCGGGGCCCTGCTGGCTGATTTGGTGGAGCCGGGTCAGCAGGTGCTGGTAGCCGCGGGAGGAAGGGGGGGCAAAGGCAATTACGCGTTTCGGAGCGCCCGGGATCAGGCTCCCCGCCGGGCCACCGCCGGGCAACCGGGGGAGGAACGCTCCCTGCGGATTACCATGAAATTAATCGCGGACGTGGGATTGGTGGGACTTCCCAACGCGGGTAAATCCACCCTGCTGCGTTCGGTGAGCGACGCGCATCCCCGGGTGGCGGAATATCCGTTTTCCACCTTGCACCCCACTTTGGGTATTATCCGCATCGATGAAGAGGCTTCTTTCTGCATGGTAGATATACCGGGGTTGATCGAGGGAGCGCATGCGGGGAAGGGTTTGGGCATGGAGTTCCTCCGGCACGTGGAGCGCTGCCGGGTGCTGCTATTTAT
>JAFGPI010000052.1 GCA_016926065.1 Candidatus Krumholzibacteriota bacterium | reverse complement strand
GGGGGCGGTGCTGGCGGACAACCTGCTGCTGCTCCTGGTATTCTGGGAGATCTTGACGCTGCTGCTCTACGCCCTGGTCAACCTGGGCGGTCCGGGTCACGAGAAATCGGCGGCCAAGTGTTTCGCCGTTTTGGGATTCAGCGACGCGGCCATGATGCTGGGAGTGCTGTTCGTCTGGCTTATGTACGGGACGCTTTCCCTGTCGGCCCTGACCATCTCCACCGGAACGCCCTTGGGAGTTATGGCCTTCCTGTTGCTGTTTATCGGAGCGATCGCCAAGGCCGGGGCCATGCCCTTCCACTCCTGGGTGCCGGAGATGGCTATTTCCACTCCCGCCCCGGTGATGGCCTTTCTCCCGGCGGCGCTGGATAAGCTGCTCGGTATCTATCTGCTGGCCCGGCTGACCTTGAATATCTTCACCATTCAACCCGGTTCGGCGCTTTCGCTGACGATGATGATCATCGGATCGATCACCATTATATTTGCCGTGCTGATGGCCCTGGTGCAGCATGATTTAAAGAAGCTGCTTTCCTTCCACGCGGTGAGCCAGGTGGGATACATGGTGCTCGGTATAGGCAGCGGCATCCCGGTGGCCATAGTCGGCGGCCTGTTTCACATGCTCAATAATGCCGTCTACAAGAGCGGGCTCTTCCTTTCGGCCGGCGCGGTGGAGCATCGCACCGGCACCACGGACCTGGAGGAGCTGGGAGGATTGGCCCGGCTGATGCCGGTCACCTTCCTCAGCACCCTGATCTTCGCCCTCTCCATTTCCGGAGTGCCGCCCTTTAACGGATTCGTTTCCAAATGGTTGGTATATCAGGGCATGCTGGAGGGCGGAGGATTTCATGTGATATTTCTGATCGTGGCGATTTTCGGGAGCGCCCTTACCCTGGCTTCCTTCGTCAAGGTGCTGCACTCGGTCTTCCTGGGACGGAGGAAGGTGCAGTTAGACGGAACCAGGGAAGTGGGATTCCCTCTCCTTTTCCCCTTGGTCTTCCTGGCTATCCTCTGCGTGGTTTTCGGGGTATACGCCAGCCTGCCGCTGGAAAGGTTGATCAATCCGGCGGTGGCCGGGATTACCGGCCTGCGGGTGGATAACCTGAGCGTGACCACCGGAGAGGGATTTTGGAGCCCCGTGCCGGCCACGATATTATTGATTGCCGGTATCCTGGCCGGCTTGATATTCTATTCCTTCGGACGGATCCGGAACGTGCGGGTGGATGAAAACGTTTGGATCGGCGGTAACGTGATGGAGAACGAGGAATTGAGGATTCCGGGCACGCATTTCTATAAAACGATCACGGAGGAAATTTATCCGGCCTACACGGCCCTGTTCAGGGATGGTGAGAAAGGCGCCTTCGACTTTTATAATATATGGGGAAAGATGGGAAACAGCCTGGTGCAGGTTCTCCGATCGCTGCATAACGGTATCCTTTCCACCTATCTGTCCTGGGCGATAATCGGATTAGGTATTCTGGCATTTATTCTGATGTTCCATTTGTAATGGATCAAGGAAAGGTAAACGGATGGGGATCATTCTTCTTATACTAATCGCCATTATGATAATCGGCTCGATTGTCGCCATAGAAACGAAGAATCTGCTCTCTTCCGTTATTTCATGCGGAGTGGTGGGCTTCTGCCTGAGTATCGTTTTCCTGATGCTGGGAGCCCCCGATATCGCCATTACCCAGGTGGTGGTTGAAATACTCATTCTGGTCATATTGATCAGGGCTACCATAACCACCGATAACACCGCCATAGAGGGGGCCCGGGACACATTCCCTTACGTGAGCAGCCTGATCTTCTTCGGCCTCTTCCTTATTTTTTCCTGGTTCGCGCTGCAGGAACTGCCGCGGTTCGGGGAACCGCTGATGAGGGTCTCCCGGGAGTACCTGAAAACGGGCGCGGCCAAGACCGGAGCCACCAACATAGTTACCAGCGTGCTGCTGGATTTCCGGGGTTATGATACGGTGGGAGAGGCGACAGTGCTGTTTACCTCCATCATCGGGGCCTTCGTCATTCTACGCCGCAAGGGGCGGAAGGAGAAATCCGAGGCAGACAGCGAAAAATTCGGAATACTGGAAGATGATGATATCAAGGACAGTTTTGAAGGATTCTAGGGAGCGTTAGATGGACAACCTGGAAAATGAAATTCGTGACACGAATAAGGGGATGACCTCTATCGTCAAGACGATCGTGCGCTATGTCATGGGGATCATCGTTATTTTCGGCGCCTATATAGTGCTCTACGGGCACCTAACACCCGGAGGCGGATTCGCCGGGGGCGTGATCCTGGCCTCGGCCTACGTGATACTCACCCTGGCCTTCGGCCGGGAGCTGGCGTTGGGCAAGATGAGCAATACCGCGGCGTCCGTGCTGGACAACCTGGGGGCGCTGGCGTTTATTGTGATCGGCATACTGGGATTTACGGCGGGAGCTTTCTTCCTTAATTTTCTGGCCAAGGGTGAGCAGTTCCGTCTTTTCAGCGCCGGAATAATCCCCCTCTGTAATATAGCCATCGGTATAAAGGTGACCGCTTCGCTGTTCGCTATCTTTATAGCTCTTTCGATCTTCGGCAGATTTATATACCAGATGACCGATGTTGAAGAGTCGGGAGGGGAGGAATAAAGGATGTTCTTGTATTTTCTCACCCTGGTCTTGATGGTAATGGGATTGTACTGCCTGATCGCCAAGAAGAATATCGTCAAAAAGATCATCGGCATCGTTATTATGGAGTATTCCATTAACCTTTTCCTGATTCTGATCGGCTATAAGAAGGATGGCATAGCTCCCATCCTGTTGAAAAACGTCAGCGTGGAGGAATTGACCTCCCGGGGAGTGGATCCTTTGCCCCAGGCTCTGGTGCTGACCTCGATCGTGATCGGCCTCGGCACGCTGGCCCTGATGGTGGCGATATGCTTGAGGATTTATGAAAAATACAAGACCTTTGATATGTCAAAGATAAACAAGCTTAAAGGATAGCAAGGAATATAAACAGGAGCTAAGCAGGAGTACAAATGCAGGGATATTATCCATTATTCACGGCGATTCCCCTAGCGGCGGCGTTTTTCAATCTTCTGGTATGCAAATTGAACCAGAAAATAGCCGATTATATCGCCTTTATTGTTACCGCCGTGCTGGCCGTAATGGCCGTGAAAATGGTCTTTCTCGCCCCCTTCGTCTACAAAGTGGGCAACTGGGATCCTCCCTTCGGCATCCTTCTGGTTTCGGATGGGCTCAGTTCCTTGATGCTGGTGGTCATAAACGTCATCAGTTTCCTGGCGGTCATATTTTCCTTCAAATACATGACCACCTACACCGCCAAGCCTAAATATTACTCCCTTTTCATGCTGATGATCGCCGGCATGAACGGGGTGGTTATCACCGGCGATATGTTCAACCTCTACGTCTTCTTGGAAATCGCCTCCATCGCCTCCTACGCCCTGGTGGGATTCGGCACCGGGAAGCGGGAACTGGAGGCGTCCTTTAAATACTTGATCTTGGGAGGCGTGGCCAGTACCGCGGTGCTGTTCGGGATCGCCTTCCTCTACTCCATGTCCGGGACGCTTAACATGCCGGACCTGGCCGCCCAGCTGGAGGTCACCACCTCCCCCCGGGCGCTGGCCTTCGTGATCGCCCTGTTCATCATGGGCTTCGGGCTTAAAGCATCGGCGGTTCCGTTCCATGCCTGGCTTCCGGACGCCCACCCCAGCGCGCCCGCGCCCATCTCCGCCATGCTTTCGGGAGTGCTGATCAAGGCCCTGGGGATGTACACCATAATGCGCATTATGTTTAACGTGATCGGCCGGAACACGTTGGTTTCCACCCTTATTATGTTCCTGGGAGCGCTTTCCATGGTGGTGGCGGGACTGCTGGCCCTCGGTCAAACTGATTTCAAGAGGATGCTGGCCTATTCCTCCATCAGTCAAATGGGATACGTGCTCATCGGCTTGGGCCTGGCCTTCAACCCCGAGGTGGACGTGCTGATCGCCTCCCTGGCCTTGATCGGCGCGCTTTTCCATCTGGTCAACCACGCCGTTTTCAAATCGCTCCTCTTCCTCTGTTCCGGAGCGATCGAATACCGTACCGGCACGCGGCAGCTGGACAAGCTGGGCGGATTGATAAAAAAAATGCCGCTTACCGGCCTGACCTGTTCCATAGGATCGTTTTCCATAGCGGGAGTGCCGCCCTTTAACGGATTCTGGAGCAAGCTGATAATCATCCTGGCCCTGCTCCGGGCGGGATACTGGATTTACGGATCGATTGCGGTGGTAGTGGGCTTTATAACCCTGCTGTATTTCATTAAGCTGCAGCGAAAGGCGATCTTTGGAGCGGTTCCGCCGGCCCTGGCGAAGGTCAGGGAAGCCCCGTTCGCCATGGTGCTGCCGCTGGTTATCCTGGCGGCACTCTGCCTGGTGATGGGCCTCGCCTATCAGGTGGTGGAGGACCACCTGCTGGTCGCGGCCAAGGATATCCTGCTGGATAAGACGGCTTTCATGAATCTCCTAACCGGTGGGTAGTAGAGAGAAAAGGTTGAAGATGAAACGCTTCGTTCATTTTTTATTGCTTTTAGGAATCTGGCTGCTTCTGACCTGGTCGTTGCATTGGCAGGAGGTCTTGGTGGGAGTAGTGGTTGCTCTCATCGCCGACCTGCTGCTGGGAGACATATTCCCGCTGAACGCGGTCAAGATCCTCAGCCCGGTGCGATTTTTCTGGTTCCTGGTTTATACGGTCACCTTTTTCTTCTATGTGATAAAGGCCAATTTTGACGTCGCCTACCGCGTGTTGAATATCAATCTTCCCATTAAACCGGGGATCGTCAAGGTAAGAACCAAACTCAATACGGAGATGGCGAGGACCTTTCTCGCCAATTCAATTACACTTACACCAGGAACTCTGAGTGTGGATATAGTGGGCGATCATATCTACGTGCACTGGATTAATATTTCCACGGATGATCCGAAACAGGAAACGGAGATTATCGTCGAGCGTTTTGAGAAACTGCTAGAAAGGGTGTTCGAGTGATCGTTTTTATCTCACTACTGGTTCTATGCGTTTTCCTCTGCCTGTACAGAGTAGGGAAAGGGCCGACGGCCCCGGACAGGACGGTGGCGATCGATATTCTGGGAACCCTGGTGGTAGGTTTCTGCGCCATCTATTCGATCATCACCAAGAAGGATCTCTACATGAATATCGGCATCTCCTGGGCGCTTCTGAGTTTCATCGGAACGCTGGCCCTGGCCAAGTATCTCGAGGGGAGGGGCTTCGATGAATGAGACAATCGGGTTGATTCTCCTCATCGTGGGTGTCTCTTTCGACGTGATCGGGTGCATCGGGCTGGTGCGGTTGCCGGATATCTATAACAGGCTGCAGGCCGCCACCAAGTGCGTTACCCTAGGGACCTGCATGATCCTGTTAAGCGTTCTGTTTTATACCGGATTCAATCCTATTGCCATAAAGGCCCTTCTTTGTATATGGTTTGTGCTGATGACCTCTCCCACCGGGGCGCACGCCATCGCCCGCGCGGCGCACCGTTCCGGCATCCGCCTGTGGGAAAAGAGTGTCATGGATAAATACGCCGATGACCGTGAAGGCTCCGAGGATAAAGCCTGAGGCGGAGACGGGAGATGTTCAGCGGGGGTTTTAAAGTAGCATGCGTAAGCCGAAATTAAGAGAGTTAAAAGAAGCAATAACAGCGCTGGTTAAGGGACCCTATACCAGTAAATTCCCCAAGGTCGCCCCCGTGGTCCCGGAGCATTTTCGCGGCACCCCCACCTATGTGGAGGAGGAATGCGTGGGTTGCGGGGCCTGCGCCCAGGTTTGTCCCGCCGGGGCGATCACCATCGTGGATGAATACCGGGAGGAATTGGGACGCAAGGTAAGGCGGATCGAACGGCATTGGGGGTCATGCATCTTCTGCAGCCAATGTTTTGAATACTGTATCACCGGCAAGGGGATTAAGCTCGATCCGGATTTCGAGAAATCGTGTCTGAATGTGGATGATGCCATAAACACGCACGACAAGGAATTGATCTTCTGCGAGAGATGCGGGGGGATCATAACGGCCCGGGAGCACCTTTCCTGGATAGCCAAGCAGCTGGGCGAGCTATACTTCGCCAATCCGACCCTGGTGGTGCAGCAGTACGGCCAGATGAAATTGGTGGAGGAGAATACGGGAAACAACGAGCGAAAGGCCATGGAAAGGGATAACTTCATGAAGGTGCTCTGCCCCAACTGCCGCGCCGCCTATATCCTCACCGACGAATGGGGATCGAGCTGATCCGCGCCGGAAATAGGAAGCGTCAGGCCCCGGCATGGGGCCTTTTTTTTTAAAATAGCCGGTGCGCCGGGATCCGTCGGTAGCGGGGGCTGTGGGCTCAGGAGGCGGTCGGCGCCGGGAACGAAGGGATAGCATTAGATATATTTCGCGTGGTGGTCCACGCTATTTTGCTTGCGTTTAAGGGAGGGGCGGACCCCCGGGCACTCCGCGGGGAAGGCCGCTCCGACAGGAGGAGAAATCGATTATCGATGAAAGATTTAAAGGATGAGCTGGTCCGGCGGCTGGCCGGGAAAAGGTTCGGGGTGGTGGGTATCGGAAACATCTTCAAGGGAGATGACGGGGCCGGATGCGCCCTTATCACGGATTTGGAGGGGAAGCTCGATATGCCGATTGTGGATTGCGCGGAGGTGCCCGAAAATTACGGGGGATGGGTGGAGAAAATGGGCCTGGACAGCGTAATATACGTGGATGCCGTCGAATTCGGGGGGGAGCCGGGGGAGGCGCGGATCATCCCGCTGGAGAAATTGATGCAGACTGCCAGCAGCACCCACAGCCTCTCCCTGCATTACATGATAAAGTTTTTGAAGGAAGAATGGAACGGTGATCCGATACTGATCGGCATACAACCCCGAAGCCTGCGGCTGGGCGAAGGGCTCTC
>JAFGPI010000051.1 GCA_016926065.1 Candidatus Krumholzibacteriota bacterium | reverse complement strand
GTTGGTGGCGCCGATGTTGCCGGAGCCCACGGACCGGAGGTCGAGGTCGCTCAGGTGGCGGGCCACCAGCAGGCCGGAGGGGATGCCGCCGATGAGGACGGCGAGGACGATGGCGAGAATTAGAGTTCCGGGTTCCATGCTCGTTTCTTGAGAGGCCCGGTGCAGGCAAGAAGAGAAACGACGCCAGGGCCGCCAAGATCTAAAAGATAATTAAAAAGATCGGGACGACTGGATTTGAACCAGCGACTTCCTGCTCCCGAAGCAGGCGCGCTAACCGGACTGCGCTACGCCCCGACATTGCCTGTTAAAAATAGCATTTACCTCGCTACAACTCAAACGAAATCGCACCGGGGGCACTATTCCCCCGTGATTTTCCGGTATGCCTAAATACCCCAAAACGAAATCACGCCCATACTGGCCAGGGTCACCACACAACCGGCGATAAGAATTCCGCCAGCCACCGCCGGGATGGAGAGTTTTAAAGGAATCTTGAAAAGAAAGGCGGCTGCGCACCCGGTCCAGGCTCCGGTTACCGGAAGCGGTATGGCCACGAAAAGAACCAATCCCAACGCTTCAAATCTCTCCACCAGCTTGCCTTTGCGGCGGGTACGCTTGAAAAGCCAGGTAAAAAACCTGTCCCCCATGGGGTAGCGCCTTAACCAGTTGGAAATCCTTTCCAGGAAAAGCAGGAGGGGAATAACGGGCAGAAAATTCCCCAGTACGGCGAACAGATACGCCTCCGGCCATTTGAGTCCGCCGGCCGCCAGCGCGTACGGTATGGCCCCGCGCAGTTCGGATATGGGAAGCATGGCGATTAAAAAAGTCATCAACCGGGGAGAAACATCCCGGATAAAGGCAAAAAGGGGATACAAATTTATTCTACTCCTTTCAGTAAAGGCACGAAGGAACAAGGTGCCAGGCGCTGCTCGTTGAATTTCCCGTCCAGTTTTTTATATAGCACCAGACATTCCGATCCCGAGTCTACCGGTGCAATCAGTGTGCCTTTATCGGCCAGTTGCTCGATTAAATGGTCCGGCCTTGCGTTCATCACCGCCGATACTATGATCCGGTCATAGGGGGAGTAGAACTGCCACCCGCTTGATCCATCGTTGATCCGCAGGCGAATCCGGCCGGTATCAATCCTTCCCAGGATTTCAGCCGCCTTTTTGGAAAGGGCCCCGATCCTTTCCACGGAGAAGACTTCCCGGCAAAGAAGCGAAAGAACGGCCGTTTGATAGCCCGATCCCGTCCCGATCTCCAGCACTTTATCCCGGGGACCGACTCCCAGGTGCTGGATCATCAGGGCCTGAATGTATGGTTGCGAGATCGTCTGGGCGTATCCGATGGGAAAAGAACAATCATCGTAAGCCCGGTTTCCGATAGCCGGATCCACGAAAAGATGGCGGGGAACGCGCCCAAACGCGTCCAGGATCCTTTCATCCGTTATCCCCCGGGAGGCGAGTTGCTCGACTACCATTCTCCTCCGGGCAATGGTGAAATCTAATTCGGTTTCCATTCCCATCCCCATTTTTTCAATTCGAATATATTCTTATAATCGGTGAGATCGACGCGTAGGGGCGTGATCGACACAAAACCTGAAGAAACCGCGGCGAAATCGGTGTTTTCCTCGTCACTCCAGCCCGGCTCCCCTCCCCCGATCCAGAAACAGTCCTTGCCCCGGGGATCAACATGCTTGGTGATTATATCGTTGTATATCCTGGATCCCAGCTTGGTTATCTTGATGCCCCTTATTTTATCCGCGGGCAGGGGTGGAATATTCACGTTCCACAGAGAGGGCTTGGGAAAGGCGGAATCCAGCATTTTTTCGGCCAGGAAAGCGGAGATATCGGCCGCCGCCGAGAAATCCACCGGCTCCCAGCTGGTGAGCGACACGGCGATGGAGGGAATCCCCAGGATATATCCCTCGATTGCGGCCGCGACCGTTCCGGAATAAGTCACATCCTCCCCCATGTTGGGACCGTGGTTAATGCCGGATACGACCAGGTCGGGCTTGTAACCGAGAATTCCATGGATGCCCAGCAGCAGGCAATCGGTGGGCGTGCCGTGTACGCCGGTCCGGTTACGGGAATAATTGGTGATCCGTAACGGCTTGTCCAGGGTAATGGCGTGGCTGGTGGCACTCTGCTCATTTTCGGGTGCGACCGTTATGATCCGGCCCAATCTTTCCAGTTTTCCGGTCAAGGCTTTGATCCCTTCCGCCCGTATGCCGTCATCATTGGTCACCAATATGGTTATTTCTCGCTTCGAATTCACTTCTCTCCCTCCGGAAATCTCCCCCTTCCCCGGGCAAATTCCACCTTTTACCACACCCCCGGTAAGGCAAGCCGGCTTACCAGAAAAAGCTATTTACCACTACCTTTAAAAATCTAACCGTATCCCGGAACGGCCTGACCTTACTCTTCTCATCGGCATATATCGTTTTGATGGGTACCGAACCTATGCTTCCCCCCCGCGCCCCGGCCTTGATCACGATCTCGCTTTCGGTTTCATAATGGTTCGTCACCAGACCGATATTTCTCAACAACTCGGTTTTTATCAGCCGGTAACCGGATTGAGAATCCTCTATCCTGCATCCTACCCGGAGGCTCATTATCCAGGAGGTTACCGTATTGGTAATCCTTCTGATGGGAGGCATTCCGGTCCGATTGTCCGCCCTGCTGCCGATGATAATATCCCATTCTTTTTTCCGGTATTCTTCCACGAAAACCGGTATTTCCGCCGGATCGTGCTGGCCGTCTCCGTCCAGGGTAAATACCGCTTCCACCCGGGGAAATTCCAAGATTTTCTGGAAACCGGACTTCAGGGAAGCACCCTTACCGCGGTTCTCCGGGTGCCGGACC
The DNA here is from genome assembly GCA_016926065.1 of Candidatus Krumholzibacteriota bacterium. Classification (GTDB taxonomy): domain Bacteria; phylum Krumholzibacteriota; class Krumholzibacteriia; order Krumholzibacteriales; family Krumholzibacteriaceae; genus JAFGPI01. The sequence goes on along the minus strand of JAFGPI010000051.1, from coordinate 10,518 downwards.
ACCGTTACTTGCGCTTGGGCCGCCAGCGCGGCGGTATCATCTTCCGAACCGTCGTCCACCAGGATTATATTGGTCTCGGGAATGAATCGCTTGAGCCGGGATATGACCTCGGAAATATGCTTCGCCTCGTTCAGGGCAGGAATGATAGCTCCGTATTCACCGTACATCGCACCCACCGTAATAATATGGTCGGGGCGACTGGATTTGAACCAGCGACCACTTGCCCCCCATGCAAGTGCGCTACCGGACTGCGCCACGCCCCGACCAATGCCTAAAATAAACCTGCTGAGATATAAAAAACAAGCGTAAAATGACAGCTTCGTTTACCCCAACAAACGTTTCCCGTATTTCATCTTCCAGTATGCTTGCGCGGACCTCCCCCCGGTATTTCACAGCTTGCTGGCCAGTTCCTTGAGCTCCAGCAAATCGTTCTTCAAGGATAAGAAAATTTCCCTTTTCTCAGGATCCACGAAAGGGATGCTAAGCTGCTCGATTAAGATATCCGGATTATTGTTTGAGTCCCGCAATTTCTGCCGGGCACCGGCAATGGTGTACCCCTTATTGTACAGCAGACTCTTGATGGTCAGGATAAACTTGATGTCCTGTACCCGGTAGGTCCGGTTCCCGGCCCGGTTCTTTTTCGGTTTCAATACCGGAAACTGAGTTTCCCAGTACCGGAGAACGTGGGCTTTGACCCCCATTAATTCGCTCACTTCACTAATCGAGTAATAGAGCTTGTGGAATTCCTTCTTCATAACTATTCCGCCTTTTTAAATTCACCCCTCTTCCGCTTGGAAAGCAATCAATACATTTCCTTTTTTGCTTTTCTTATCATCAGATGCTTTATGGCTAATTTAGGATCTTTATCGTGGAAAAGCACCTTGAACACCTGCTCGGTGATGGGAAGTTCCACTCCCACCTTGGAGGCGAGCTTTACCGCTGCCTTGGTGGTTTTAACGCCCTCGGCGACCATAACCATCCCGGACAGCACCTCCGGTAATTTTTTCCCCCGCCCGATCTGCTCTCCCACATAGCGGTTACGGCTGTGCCGGCTTATACAGGTCACGATAAGATCTCCCATGCCGGATAAACCGCTCAGCGTTTCATCCCGCGCTCCCAGCTTACTGGCCAAACGCTTGGTTTCCGCCAGCCCCCGGGTTATCAAGGCGGCCTTGGTATTATCGCCGAATCCCAATCCGTCGCATATACCGGCTGCTATGGCTATGGTATTTTTCAGGGAGACACCCAGCTCCACTCCGATTAGATCGGTGTTGGTATAGACGCGGAAATACTCGGTCATGAACAGATTTTGAATCTTTTCCAGAACCTTCTGATCAGGTCCGGCCACCACGATGGATGTCGGCATTTTCCGGCTGACCTCCTCGGCGTGGCTGGGACCCAGCAGCCCCACGATATCCTTACCGTCCTGGGGAAGTTCCTGATTCAAGATTTCGCTCATTCGGCATAATGTTTTTTCCTCCAATCCCTTGGACGCATTAATTACCACGCAGCGGGGATTGAAGGAGGCAGATTCCGCCACCAATCTGGATATCCCCCGCACCGTATGACTGGGAGTGACGAACAGCAGATAGGCCGCTTTCTCCACGGCTTCATTCAAATCCGCCGTGATATCAACCGAATCCGGAATCTTAATCCCGGGGAGAAAGCGGTGGTTTTCCCGTTCCCGGACCAAAACCTCGGCCAGCTCCGGATAGAATTCCCATAGTACCACCCGGTAACCGTTATCATGCAGCAAAAGGGCCAGCGTGGTCCCCCAACTCCCCGCTCCCAACACTGCTATCTTTATTTTATTTTTGATCTTACCAGCCACGTAACTCCAATTTAGAAAATTTTATTCTCGGTTCCCTTGAAAAGCCTGCTGATGTTCGAGCGGTGTTTGTAAATAACCAGCAAGGCCGCCAGGATGGATAGATAGAGCACCCATACATGCGTATTTCCGCCCAGATAACGGTTGGATATGACAATTGAGACCGGCAGCAGCAGAGCGGAAACCATGCTGGACAGGGATACGATACGGAAAATCAAAAGCACCATGATCCACACCAGGAAACATATGCCCACCGCGATCGGCGCCATGGCCAGAAAGGCACCGGATGTCGTGCCTACTCCCTTCCCCCCCGAAAAATTCACGAAAACGGAGTAATTATGTCCCAATACCACCACCAGGGCGGCGATTAAAGTATAAACAAAACTACCCGAGATTAAGATTGATACTATTTTCACCGCTAAAAAACCTTTCCCCACGTCGAACAGCAGCACCGGCACCGCCGCTTTGGCTCCCAGGACGCGAAAGGTGTTGGCGGCCCCCAGATTCCCGCTCCCGTGCTCCCGCAAATCGATTCCTTTTATTACCCGGCCCATGATGTAACTTGAAGGCACGGAACCCAGAAAATAACACGGCAATATAACAAGAGCGATTTTCCAGGCCAGATCCATCCCAGCTACTCCTTGGATTTCAGCGATATTCTAACCGCTGTTCCCTCAAAGGTAAACATTTTTCTTACTTGATTATTGATATAACGGATATAAGATCGAGGGAAATAGGCGGCTTGGTTCACAAACAGGGTGAAGGTGGGAGGTTTCACACCGGTTTGCGTTCCGTAGAAGATCCTGCCGGTTCCGGTCTTGTAGAATTTGGGAGGATTTTGGGTGGTTATATCCTCCAGCAATTGGTTCAGAGTGGAGGTGCGGACCTGTTTCTCCCTTTCCTCCTGTATATGGAAACAAAGTGGAAATATCCTGCCCAGGCGTACTTTCTCGGTCGCCGATATGGACAAAATGGGAGCATAGGAAAGGAAAGGCATGGCCTCTCTCACCTTGCAGGTATAATTATCCCAGGTCTTGCTGTCCTTGACGACCAGATCCCACTTGTTCACCAGGATGATGATCCCCTTCCCCGCTTTATGTCCCAGGGACGCGACCCGGACATCTTGCCGGGAGATCTCGGCTTCCGATCCGTCAATCATAACCAGCACTATATCAGCGTCCTCCACGCTGCGTAAGCTTTTCAGGCTGCTGATGGAATCGAGACCCCTTTCCGTCTTGGCGCGCCTCTTCACTCCCGCCGTGTCCACCATGATTATCCGCCGTCCATGATAGGTCAAACGAATATTTAAAGCATCCCGGGTGGTTCCCGGCTCCGCGGAGACTATGTGCCGCTCCTCTCCGATAAGGGAATTTACCAGCGAACTTTTTCCCACGTTGGGTTTGCCCACGATGGAGATCCTCAGCGCCTCGCCCTCATCCGGTGTAACCTTCCCCCCTCCCGGCAAACGGGATACCACCTCATCCAGCAAATCTCCCACTCCCAATCCATGCAGGGCGCTGATAAAGAAAATATCCCCGCATCCCAGACTGTAGAATTCCGCCCCTCCCCATCTATCCTTCTCGCTTTCCACCTTATTCACCACATGGATCATCTTATCCCGGTTATTTCTCAGCACCCGTAACAGGTTTTCATCCTCGACGGTCGGCCCGGTATCAATATCGGTCAAGAATATGATCACCGCCGCTTCGGAAGCCACCTGCTTGATCCGCTCGGTTATCTGTGGCTGCAAGGGGTCTTCCCGGTCCAGGCTGAATCCCCCCGTATCGATCAGGCTGAATTTGACGCCGTTCCAGGTAGTCACTTCATCCATCCGGTCCCGGGTGACCCCGGGAGTGGCATGGGTGATCGCCTTCCTCCCCCCCACGATACGGTTAAACAGGGTTGATTTACCCGAATTGGGTTTCCCGATAATAGCCACCACCGCTTCTTTTTTCATCACCGGGCACGCCCTTCGCTGAGCCGGATAATACGGTTTTCCAGAAACGATTCCTCCGGAATCAGAACCGGCATTCCCAATTCCCTCTCGATTTCCCGGGGAAGAACATCGTCGATCAATTTCCCTTCGTGGTTCACGCAATTGGGAGGCAACAATAGAGGTCCTTGTATCGTTCCGGCCCGCTTGGCCTCCCGGACTATGTCTTTACCGGAGAGCAATCCCGAGACCCCTACCATCGATCCAAAGAGGCGGTTTTTGACCGGTAGAAGACCGATCCGGAATTGCGGGAGTTTCTCCTCGACCAGCGGGAGCACGTAGCGGCGCAGCAATTTTCCGCCCAGGATTCCGGTTACCACGGTAAATCCGGTTTTAATCCGGTCCTTACGGCCGAGCCGCTCGATATCGTTTTTTATCCGCTCGATAAACATTCTGCTCATCCCCACCCCATTGGAGAGCTGATCGTAGTCTCCATAGTCGCCGGAGGCTGGAAAAACCCGTCCGGCCTGAAGATAGAATTCATCCGCCATCTGGAGGAAGCGGTCGCCGCCGGTCTTCTCTTGGCAATCATCTCCCTTTGTCTTGGCCCAGTCAAGTAATTGCCGGGCCTGCCCGGTACCGACCCGGCGTATATGTTCCAGCCCCTTCCGGTGCCTGGTCAATCCCACCGGCACCACCGCCAGAGATTTACATCCGGGATAAAATGCGAAGATATTATCTACCGTTCTTTCCAGGGCGGCGCCGTCGTTGAGGCCGGGAACCAGCACTACCTGGGAGTGGATAACGATCCCTCCCTCCACCAGTCTCTGGATAACCTTCAAAATATCGCGGTGCATGACCTGCCCGAACATCTTTTCCCTGATCCGGCGCTGCGTGGAATGCACGGACACATATAGGGGAGACAGATTGTAGCGAATGATCCTATCTAATTCCGGCCGCCGGATATTGTTCAGGGTCGCATAATTGCCGAAAAGAAAACTCAACCTGTAATCATCGTCCTTCTGGTAGAGGGAATCACGCAGATTCGGCGGCATCTGATCGACGAAACAAAAAATACAATCGCTCCCGCAGTGCTTAAACCTCATCTGTTCCAGCTCTAAGGAGGCCCGGGTGAATTCGGCCGGAGCGATCTTTCTTTTTAGTATCCTCCCGTTTTTCCGGCGTACCCGAAACTCCGCCCGCCTCTCGTCCGCCGTGAGGAATATCACGTCCAGTTGATCTTCCACCGGTTGGGACTCTATGGATATAATTTCATCACCGGCTTTAAAAAAGCGGGAATCAGCGGAAACGGATTTAATTATTACCGCCATGTCGATCCAGATAAAAATCCCCACAGGCAGAAACTGCCCGCAGGGTTTATTCAAAAAAATATGAGCGGGCAACGGGATTCGAACCCGCGACCCTCAGCTTGGGAAGCTGATACTCTACCAGCTGAGTTATGCCCGCTCTCGGTTTCCTTTGCTTGAAAATTATCAGTTCCCCTCCTGGCTGTCAAGATACTTCAGGATCCGCTCTTCCGGTTCGACTTTTGATAAATCCAGCCAGGTCACATTCCTTTCCTTCCTGAACCAGGTCATCTGCCTCTTGGCGTATTGGCGCGTTCTGGTCCGGATGGAATCTATCATCCTCTCCCGGCTCAATCTTCCCTGGACGTGGGCGATGACTTCCGGATATCCCAGGGTGCGCATTCCCGGCCAGCGAGGATCTACCCCGCTTTCCAGAAGTTCCTCCACCTCCGGCACCCACCCCCCTCGAAGCATGCGGAGGGTGCGGCGGTTGATTTTTTCATGCAGCTGCGCCCGGGGGAGGACCAATCCGATCTTTAGGTACTCCGGGGCCGCGGTGTCAGTCTCCCGGTTTTTCTGCCTCCTGAAATGCTCGCTCAAGGTTATACCGGAAAGGGCTTGAACTTCCAGCGCCCTGACGACCCGATAGCGGTCGTGGGGATGAATCCTCCCGCCACTGGCCGGATCGATCTCCAGTAATCGGCGGTAAAGTTCGGCGGTGCCGATATCTTCAATCCGAGCGGAAAAATCTTCCCGGGACGAGCGGTCCAGGTCGATTTCGAACAATCCCTCCGTTACGGAGCGGAGATACATACCGGAGCCACCAACCAAAATAGGCACTTTGTTTCTAGAAAGTATATCGGATATGGCTTTCCGCGCCAGACCGGCAAAGGTGTGAGCGTCGGGTTTCTCCGGGATATCCACTATATCCAGGAGATGATGTTTGACCTTGAGCCGATCTTCAGGGGGGGATTTGGCGGTGCCGATATCCAGGCGCCTATATATCTGGCGGGAATCCACCGAAACGATCTCTCCCTCCAGTTTACGGGCCAGATTAAATCCCAGGCGGCTTTTTCCGATAGCGGTGGGGCCCATTATTATCAGGGCTCTCATTACTTGCTCTCCGGGGTAACGGTGCGCATGAACCGGCGTTCAATATCCGCCAACTCCACCCGCAGCATGGTGGGCCTTCCGTGCGGGCAGGTAAAGGGGAATTCGGTGGCGAAAAGCTGATCGGTCAGGCTCTCCATCTCTTCCAGGGATAGCTTGTCCCCCGCCTTGATGGCGGCATGGCAGGCATAGGTTTTCAGCAAGTCCTCCATGCCGCCATGACCGATCCCCTTTTCCGCCAGTATGTTCTGCAGCAGAAGACCGTCATCCCATCTCTTCACGCCGGCGGGGATTCCCCGCACGATAACCGACCTCATGCCGAAGGGTTCGACTTCAAATCCGAGTGAGGGAAGATGAGCGGATATACGTTCATACTCTTCATATTCCTCCACCGATAACTCCAAGGTGGCGGGAAACAGGAGAGGCTGAATTATCGCCTTTCCCCCTTTAAGATTTTTCCCCGCCTGATCGTAAAGAATTCTCTCATGCGCGGCGTGCTGATCGATCACCACCATTCCTCCGCGGATCTGGATAAATATGTAGCTCTGATGAAGCTGCCAATAAAGCCGTACCGGAGTAAATGCCGATTCTTCACCGCCCTGAAATTCAAACAGGGATTGCGGAAGCTCCTGGAACAACCAGCCCGGACGTGATTCCGACAGGGTGGAACTTCCCGGGATACCGTTCTGGGGCGCGGAGTCGCCCGGGTAGAATCCTTCTTTCCGGTCCGTATCTTTTAATCCCGCTCCGGAGGGGAATATGGCCCGGTACACCGACTCCACCTTGTTTTTAAATGAAATGGTATTGCCCTGCCCCTTCAGGACCTCCCGGATGGTGGAGGATACCAGGCGGTGTATTTCTCTCTCCGATTCGAATCTGACCTCCGCCTTGGTGGGATGAACGTTTACATCCAGCGCTCCCGGGGGTACCTCCAAAAACACCGTTCCCAGGGGGAAACGGTCTCCCGGGATAAGGGATTGATAAGCCTGCCTTAGGGCATGCCCCAGCAACTTATCCTTAACCGGTCTGCGGTTTACGAATATAAACTGCAACGATCTGTTACCCCGGGTTAATCCCGGCAAGGATGTATATCCATATATCTTGACCGCTCCCAACAGCCTCTCAAAAAACCTGAGGTTGGTAAATACTCCCGAACCGAATACCACCTCCACCCGCTCTTCCAGGGAAGAAGCCGGATAGGATAGAATCTCCTTCGCGTTTCCGGTCAGGGTAAATCCTACCTCGGGAAAGGACAGCGCGAAACTCTGCAGGATGGCCGTGATCCGTCTCAATTCTGCGGCATCACTGGAAAGAAATTTCTTCCTCGCCGGTAAATTGTAAAAGAGATTCCGGGCCAGGACCTCGGTACCGGGATTTTTCGCCACCGGTCCGTCCTGCGTCAGATCGGATCCCTTCCACCGCATTTCCCGCCCTATATCCTCCTGGGCCGAACGGGATTTAATGGTAAGATGGCTTACCGCTTTTATGCTGGCCAGCGCTTCGCCCCTGAATCCGAGGGTTTTTACGCTATGGATATCGTCTATCTCCCTGATCTTGCTGGTCGAATAATTTTGAACCGCCAAAGGTAATTGCGCGCCGGGGATTCCCAATCCATCGTCCTCGACCCGGATCAGTGTTTTGCCGCCTCCCTCCACTTCCACCCTTATCCTGCTTGAAGAGGCGTCCAGGGAGTTCTCCACCAGTTCCTTGATTACATTAACCGGCCGCTCAATGATCTCCCCGGCCGCTATCTTGCTACAAGTCTCTGGAGATAATTTATTAATAGGAAACAAGATAAACTCCTTAAATGAATCAGGGCAAGATGTTGTACGTTCAGGTAAACCACCATCCATTGGCCTGTCCGGATCAAAAAGATAGCACGCCCGGGAGTAAAGAGCAACAGTGAATGGAAACCAAAATCAACGCCGGAAAACGTTATAAAATAACCTCCACACCGCCAATAATCTTCGCGGCGCACCTGGGGCTCAATATAGATATGGCGAGCGGCCTGGGAATGGAGCATATAGCGGGGATTTCAGAGATTGGTTTTGGCCTCTTTGATCATTTCCACCGCGCTGTCGGAGGCCCCGGGGAAGAGAACATAGGAGCTGGTGACATTAAACCTATCTTGATCGACTATTTCACTATCTTTCAGCACCTCGTTAATCGTACCGATCATTCGGCCTTCCAGGTATGCTATGCGCTGGTAACTTTCCAGGGAAAGTATTCCAAACAGGTCGGTTTCGATCCAGGAGAAAAAGTCGGTCCTGCGCACCTGCTTCCGTATCTTTTGGCTGCATTCATTTATCAAGACCAACGATTTTCTATAATTTGCTTTAAATAATTCGGTTAATCCATTGATTCTAAAGAGTGTTACAGTAAAGCCATGATGGTATCTCTCGGCCCTTTCAATCTCTTCGTCAATACGATCGAATAGCATTTTTTGATTTAATTTAAGTAGATCGTTAAAGTTTACCGGTGATCTTTTTTTTCGGGGATAATCATCCTGAGTCAGGATCGTTTCGAGTATATTCCTCACCTTGGACAGTATCTCTATCTCGTGACTACCGAAAGTCGAGGAATCCAAGGGGGTGGTGGGTACCTTGTCATAACCGATATAAACGGCAAACAGCTTATTTTCCCGGAAAAGCGGATACCCGATAATCGATTTGTAGAGTGGTGGTTTTTCGTAGGTATCCACGTCCACGGTGAGAAAACTGAGACATTTGGGTTCCTGGCCCTCCCGCACCCGTTCCAGCATTTCCCTGTCGAATTCTATCCGCGTCTTTTTCTCCTCGGTTGACTGAGGAAAATTGAAATAGGCGCTTTTACTTTTTTTATCGTATAGGTAATGGAAACTCCCCGAGGAGGCGCTGATCAGGGAAGAGAGAATTTCCGGCAATTTGTTGACGCACTTCGAGATCCCATTCAGTTCCATCAAATATGGAGTAAGGGTTGAGAGCTCCTCCAAGCTTTTCATCTTGCGGTACTGCCTCACATCCCGCAACAGGGAATAGACATAAAATCCTATCTGGAAGCGGAGCGTGTCCTTCAATTTCAGGAACCGCTCGAAAGCGCCCAGCCCGGAAAATTCCAGCACCATGACACCCAGGGAATTATTATGTTCCAGAGGAAGGTATATGGTACTCATGGAATCTTGCCTTTTCTTCACTTCGGTCCGGGAATAGTCTTTGGTTTCGGTCATTAACACCTCCTCTCCATCCAGGAAGGCCCGCGCCAGGCTGCCCTTGCTGCAGTGGATACGGGGCGCCTGGTCCTGGATGGGAGCATGCCGGTCGCTTCCTCCCAGAATGAGCCAGTCTCCTTCGTCGGTGGCGGTATATATGGTCACCGTATCGGCCTCCAGCTTCTCGGCGATAAATTTGCACAGGAGGGAGAATTTATCGTGAAAGCCGGCGTCCAGCTGGAACAAGTGTTCTAGGTAATTTCTTATTTTATATTCAATTTCATGGATATCCTGCACATTGATTCTTAAGTGCTGTTCCAGGATCGGTGATATCTTTGAGGCCAGTAGCTCAATAATGTCAACGTCTTGTAAGGAAAGCCTTTTTTCATTGCGGTTGGTGGAAACATTCAACACCCCAATCAAACGGTTTTGATAAACCAGGGGAGCGGATATGGCGCTTTGAATCAGTTCCCTTTCCCGGCCCTGTTCGTAGAGAGATGTATCTATCGTTTTTTCAATAAGTTTAGGTTTCCGGTCCTCTGCGACCCGGCCCGCGATACCTTCCCCGATCCTCTGCCGGGTATTTTTTACCACTTCCTTGCTTAATCCCGAAGCGTAGCCGATATACAGTTCCGCCGTTTTCTCCGAATATAGCATGATCGAGCCGGAGGTGGCTTCCACCGTGCGCACCGAGATTTCCAGTAACCACTTTAATAGCCTCTCTCGATCGGTAATACGGTTGATGTATTCCAGGGCTTGTTCCAAATGAGAAGGCCAGGGGAAACGTTGTTCCGCTACTTCTTCGGCGCTATCCATGGACAGGCAGTTGATCGCTTCGGAAGGATTAATGATTTTCTTCTGGTACTGCTTTAGAAGCGCTATTTCCTCGGTGTAAAGCCCGCGTTTATCGGTGACTATGATATAGTCCGCCTGGCTGAAAGGCTGGATGAACGATTTGTCGGAAAAACGGGGAATACCGATAATTTCAGCTATCTCCAACCCCACGGCCATGGGATCACGATCATAGATAGCGATAATATTATACCCCGGATTGCGGTGAAATTCACTCAGTATGTTCAGCTCTTCTTCACCGCCGCCTAATATAGCTATAGATCTGACCCCGCTCACGATCGCCTCCGATAAAAAATCGGCT
>JAFGPI010000050.1 GCA_016926065.1 Candidatus Krumholzibacteriota bacterium | reverse complement strand
CGGTGGGTGATACCGTGGCGGTAAAGCTGCCCCTGGCCAACCGGGGAAATGAAATCCTCACCGTAAGCCAGATCGACTTTCCCTTTGCCAACCAGCGGGTGGACAGGCCAACTCCCTTCGATATTCCACCGGGGGAGGACGACTCGCTGACCCTCTTTCTGGAGCCGGTGGAGGACCTGGACGGAGGAGGAGAGATCCTGATCGGCAGCAATGATCCTCTCTCCCCGCTGATTTCCATCGCGGTCACCTCCGACGTGCGCGCGCTGGAGATAAACAGCCGCCTCCTGGTTCCCGCCCCGGAGGTGCCGCTGGGAGAGGCCCTGACCCTGATAGCCACTCCCTATCCCGGGGTCCGGGTGGAAAGGGGCTATCTCTATCACCGGCCCGGAAATGCATCCGGGTCCTTCGCCGACAGCATCCCCCTGGTACGCTCGGCGAATGATTTCATCGCCATTATTCCGGGATACTTTGTCACCGAAGCGGGCTTGAATTACTACGTGAAGGTGGAGAACAGCGGCATCTTCACCACCGATCCTCCCGGGGCCCCGGGCTCCTTCCACACCCAGGCGGTGGAGCCGGCGGCAAACGTCGCTTCGATCCCCCAGCCGAACTCCGGTTCCGGATTCCTGGAAGACCGGGCCGTCGCCGTGGAGGTATACCTCCCCACCGGGGTGGTATTCAACTCCGGATCGATCCATTTCCGGAAGGGGGGAGAGACCGCCTACCGGGAAATGCCCTTTTCCTACCAGGCTCCCTACGCTACCGTAACCATACCCGATTCCTGCGCCGGGCCGCGGGGACTGGAATACTGGATTGAAGCCATCACCCTCCACGGCACCCTCACCGACCCCCCGGCCGATCCCGGTGATAATCCCCGGTCCATTCCGGTCACCGTGGCCAACCTGGAGGAAGATTCGCGCAGCCCCGCCGAGAAATACCGCATGATCTCGATCCCCCTATACCTGGCTGCGGAATTCACCGGGACCCTGGAAGCACTGCTATCCGATCAGCGTGAATTCGGACCCTACGATCCCTTGCAGTGGAGGGCTTTCCGCTATATCCCCGACAGCCTGGATTACGCCGAGCTCTCGGACGAATGGGCCCATGAATATTTCCGGCCCGCCCCGGGGAAAGGCTTCTGGTTGATCGCGAAATCCCCGCATAAAATCAACACCGCTCCCATCACCGGATACTCCGTTTCCGGCTCGAACGCCTTCAACCTGGTCCTCTCGCCCGGATGGAACCAGATCGGAAATCCTTTCTACTTCCCGGTGGCCTGGGACTCCATCCTGGTTGACACCTTCACCATGGCAGAGGCGGAATCGCAAATAATCGAATCCCCGGTCGCCTGGTCGGGAGAAAACGGCTATTACTACGATTTCGAGTTACTCCTTCCCTTTCAGGGTTACTGGGTGAAAAATATCAGCTCCGGCGAGGTGCCCCTGAGGATTCCCTGCCGGGAAGCGACTCTTCCGGGACTGAAAGGAATACCCCCGGACGGGACAGCGCCCGTGGCGGAGGAGGGCTGGCTCATCTCCCTCGAGGTCTCATCCGGATCCGCCGCTGACCGGCGCAACCTCCTCGGCATCAGCCCGGGATCCTCCAACCGGTGGGACCGCTCCGACCGCTCGGAGCCTCCGCCCGCTCCCGGCCCTTCCCTGTCTTTGTACTTCCCCCATGCCGACTGGGAAGGCCTATCCGGACCCTACACCGTAGATATCCGCACCGGGTTCGAATCCCCGCCCCCCCGGGAGCCCTCGGAAACACCGGGACCGGAGGACACCGGAGGACAGGCCTGGCATTTCGACGTGGCCAAGAATTTTTCCCAGGACCCGGCCGGCGATCTGGTCACGCTGAAGTTCGGCGGCCTGGAAACGGTCCCCGCCACAGTGAAGCTGGGGCTTTTTGACAAGAGACTGGAAAAGCTCACCGATCTGCGGCGGGACAATGGATACTCCTTCTTCCTGTCCCGCAGCCGCCGGGTGAAGAGGGAGGACGAGGCAAGATTCATCCTGATCGCCGGAAGCGGGTCCTTCCTGGAGGAAACGGTCAACCGGGCCCGGACCCCGGTGCTGAGGACGGTTCTGTACCAGAACTACCCCAATCCCTTCAACCCCTCCACCATCATCCGCTACGACATAGCGGCGCGGGGAAAAGTGACGCTCAGCGTATACGATATCCGGGGTGCCCTGGTGCGGGTGCTGTTCGAGGGCATCCGCGGTCCGGGGCGCTACGAGGCGGGTTGGGACGGTACGAATCGGCGGGGCGTTCCGGTCGCTTCCGGCATATACTTTTTCAGGCTGCGGGCGGGATCGAAATCTTTCACCCGCAAGCTGGTCCTGATTCGGTGAGGAGACAAGCCTAATGAAAAATAAATTTCAAATCGTTATAATCTCCATACCCATAGCTATTTGTCTGATTATGCTCGCGGATCATCCCTCAGCGGCGCAAGAGGATGGATCGCCCGTATCGATAGGCACTTTTAGAATCCTTTATTCCAGCGTACTGGATGAGGACCGCACCCTGCTGGTCAATCTGCCCAAGAGCTATGCCGAGTCCACCATGCCTTATCCGGTTCTGTATATCTTATACGGCGGGCAGGTACGCGGATATTTCGCCGAATCCGCCGCCTGCGCGGTGGAAAAAACGATGATTGATTCGGGAACGGACGCCGGGATCGCAAAGTACCGCGAAATCAGGGCCGATGCTCAAAACCGGTTATACTTCGACGAAAACGAATTCAACTACTGCGGATACAATCTGATGGGCAGGGGGATGATCGATGCCGCCATCGAGGTCTTCAAGATGAACGTCGAAATGTATCCCCAATCGGCCAACGCCCACGACAGCCTGGCCGAAGCCTACCTGGTGCTCAATAACAACAAGCTCGCCCTGAAGCATTACAGAAAATCATTGGTGCTCAATCCCGATAACACTCACACCAAGGAGATGCTGGAAAAACTGGAAAAGAATAGGGAGTGAGGGACAAATGTGAGCCCCCATAAATCTCCGGCATCATTTATAGCTTGCCCAGGGCTTCCATGGCCTTATCGTAATCGGGCTCGTGGGAGACTTCCTTCACGATCTCGATGTACCTGACGACGTTGTTCTCGTCCAGGATGAAAACCGCCCGGTTCAACAGCCTCACCTCTTTGATCAGCACCCCGTAGTTCTTGCCGAAGGAGACGTCCCGGTGGTCGGAAAGGGTGATCACCCTATCGATACCCGCGGCGCCGCACCATCTCTTCTGGGCGAAGGGGAGGTCGACGGTTATGGTCAGGACCACCACGTTGTCGGATAGATTTGCGGCTAATTCGTTGAATTTTCTGTTTTGCGTATCGCACACACCGGTATCTAGAGAAGGGGCCACGCTTATAAGTTTGATCTTCTTTCCGAAATCGGCGAGGGTTTTAGGATCAAGCGAATTATCCAGCACCGTGAAATCGGGAGCGGTATCCCCGACCTTTATTTCGGGGCCGATCAAGGTGATCGGGTTTCCCCCCATGGTGGTAATCTGTCTTTCCATGTATTTCTCCTTTTCTAAGCGAATGCGACGTCGAGTATCATCATCAACACGAACCCCACCACGGCCCCCATCGTGGCCAGATCGGTATTACCTTCCATCTGGGACTCCGGGATGACCTCCTCGATAACCACGAATATCATCGCCCCTGCCGCAAATCCCAGTGCGTAGGGCATCAACTCCCGCGAGAGGACCACCGTCGCCGCCCCTATCACCCCGGCCACCGGCTCGACGATACCGGAGAGCTGCCCGTACCAGAAGGCCTTGAACCTGGTCAATCCCTCTCTTCTAAGGGGCATGGAGACGGCCAGTCCCTCCGGAAAGTTCTGAATTCCCATGCCCACGGCCAGCCCCACCGCGCCCGCGATCGAGGCCCCCGGGTATCCTGAGGCGGCGGCCCCGAATACCACTCCCACGGCCAACCCCTCCGGAATGTTGTGCAGCGTTATGGCCAGGACCAGCAGGGTGCTCCTTCTCCAGGAGGTGCTTACTCCT
>JAFGPI010000049.1 GCA_016926065.1 Candidatus Krumholzibacteriota bacterium | reverse complement strand
TCGCCGAGATCATCATCGGCAAGCAGCGCAACGGGCCCACCGGCACGGTGAACCTGGTGTTCGAAGCACGCTACACCAGGTTCCGGTCTATGGCCCCGGCCGACGTCGCCGAACCGGGGGATGTTTTTTGATCCCGGCCACCCGGGGATAGCGGTAAAATTATCACCCGGTGGATTCGCGGCAGCATCCGCGGAGGTGCAACTTGAGGATTTTTACCCTGCTGGGCAGGTATTTTCTAGGTTTCGTCGAGGAGATCGGCGGAATCTTTATTCTAATATGCCGGATTTTCCACCTTTCCCCCAAAGTATTCCGCAACATGGGCAACGTCCTGGTGCAAATGGAACGGATCGGTATCGGATCGATTCCGCTGGTGCTGGTCACCTCGGTTTTCGTGGGAGCGGTGACGGCCGTGCAGGCGGCCTACCAGTTCCAGGGATTCGTGCCCCTGCGCTATCTGGGCGCGGTGGTGGGAAAATCGGTCACCCTGGAGCTGGGCCCCGTCCTCACCGCCCTGGTGGTGGGGGGAAGGATAAGCGCGGCCATCGCGGCCGAGATGGGAACCATGAAGGTCACCGAGCAGATAGACGCCATGGAGATGATAGCCATCGATCCGGTCGAATACCTGGTCCTTCCCCGCGTCACCGCCGCCACGGTGATGCTTCCCGTGCTGGCGGTCTTTTCCAACCTGCTGGCCATTCTGGGGGGAATGGTGGTGGCCAGGATTTCTATCGGAGTCAGTTTCAACCTTTTCGAATACGGATTGAAGATGCTCTTTCGCTACCAGGACCTGGTGGGAGGTCTGATCAAAACTGTTTTCTTCGGATTTATCATTGCCTTGATGGGATGTTATAACGGCTTCAAAACCGAGGGGGGCGCCGAGGGCGTGGGGATGTCGACCATGCGGGCGGTGGTATCCTCCTGCCTGCTTATCCTGGTGTCCAATTACCTCTTGGCCACCTTGATCTTCCGGGTTATCTTCGCGCCCGATTAAGATCGAGGGAAAACCGCCGGGGAAGGCCCACCCCTTATCCCGGGGGCCCCGGTAGGAAGGGATGGAGTTTGAACGATCAACCAGCAGATACCATCATAAGGTTGAGAAACATTCGCCGGGAATTCAACGGCCAGCAGGTGCTGGAGGATCTCGACCTCGATATCCGGCGGGGCGAAACGCTGGTGGTTATCGGGCAGAGCGGCTGCGGGAAGAGCGTCCTGCTGAAGCATATCACGGGCCTGATAAAACCGGACTCGGGGAAGATTTTCTTTGAGGATAAAGACATTACACACTTTAATCGGAAAAAATTATTTGAAATGAGAATGCACTTTGGTATGCTTTTTCAAGGAGCTGCGCTCTTCGACTCGATGTCGGTCGGGGAAAACGTGGCCCTTCCCCTGAAAAAGCATTCGGGATTGAGTGTGGAGGAGATTCGGGATAAGACGCTGGAAAAACTCAAGCTGGTAGGATTAAAGGACGTATACGATAAGTATCCGGCCGAGCTCAGCGGGGGGATGAAAAAGAGGGTCGGCCTGGCCCGGGCGGTGGTTATGGACCCCCAGGTGGTGCTCTATGACGAGCCTACCACCGGGCTGGATCCGATAATGGCCGACGTGATAAACCAGTTGATCAGGGACCTGCAGCATGGGATTAACATCACCTCGGTGGTGGTAACTCATGATATCGACAGCGCTTACAAGGTGGGTGACCGCGTCGCCATGCTGCATGGGGGCAGGATAATATTCACCGGCACTCCCGCCGAGGTGGCGGCCACCGATCATGAATTGGTGAGGCAATTTATAGAGGGACGTTCCGAGGGACCGATCAGGACGGTTTGATGTCCGGAGAGGCGGGGAACCAAAGATGAAATACAAGACCCTGGAGCTACGGGTGGGAATTACGATCTTCCTGGCGGTCCTGATTTTCTCGGTCGGGTTGATGTGGTTCGAGGGCTTCAAAATCGGTAAGAAGACATACGAGATTAGGGCCATGTTCCCCGAGGTGGGGGGAATCGATCCGGGAGACGTGGTCAACGTGAACGGTGTGGAAAAGGGGGAGGTCAAGCGGGTCGAGCTGCGGGTGAGGGATGTGGTCCTGACCATGGCCATCGACTCTTCCGTCCGCATACCGGAAGATTCAAGGGTGGTGCTGCAGACTCAGGGGATAATGGGGGAAAGGATCGTGACCATCATCCTGGGCGATTCCGAGAGCCCGCTGGAGGATGGAGCCATGCTGCGGGGGGTTTACGATCCCGGGATCTCGGAGGCCCTGGCCTCCATGGTCAAGGGGGTGGATGACCTCAAGCTGCTGGCTCAGGACCTGCGGAAGGTGGCCCAAATCCTCTACCAGGACGATAAGCTGAAGAATACCATAGAGAATTTTGCCGATGTGACCGAGGAATTAAAGAAGATGGTGGAAAGCAATGCGGACGGTCTACGCCAGGGGGTGCGTTCCTTCGGCAATTCGACCCAGCGCATCGACTCGCTGCTGGCGCGCAACGAAATCCGCATCGACTCCCTGCTGGCCCGGCTCGATACCACCAGCAGAAACCTTCCACTGCTCTTCGACCAGATGGCTGAGGTGACCACCGCCATCGCGGAAATAGTCAAAAGGCTGGAGGGCAGCGACAGCACCCTGGGAGCGTTGATCCAGGACCGGGAGCTGCTCGACCGGCTGGAAACGGCCATTACCGGCCTGGATGAACTGGTCACCGATATCAAGGAGAATCCCAAGAAATATCTCAAGGTGGAAATATTCTAGGGGGCCGGGAAGAGCGAGCGCGGCCGGCTATGGGGGAAAGCGAGTTTAAGCATGGATCAAAATAAAACGGCCTGCCTGGTAGCGGCCGCGGGAAGGGGCTTGAGGTTCGGGCGGGAGATGCCCAAGAGCTTCTATCCCTTGGAGGGCCGCACCCTTTTATCCCGTTCCATCCAAAGCCTGAGGGCCTGGCCGGGAATCGGGGAATTTATCGTGCTGGTTCCCTCCGGATGGGAGGATAAGGCCAAGGAAACGCTGGCCGCGGAGGTTCCCGATATCCCCCTGCGGGTTATCACCGGGGGAGAGACCAGGCAGGAATCGGTGGAGATCGGCCTGCGGGCGATAAAGTCATCCGAGCTGGTGCTGGTGCATGACGCCTGCCGGCCTTTTGTTTCCCTTTCCCTTATCGAGAGGGTCGTGGCCGGAGCGGTGAAGGTGGGGGCGGCGGTCCCGGCCCTACAGGCCACCGAGACCCTGGGCCGGCTCAGGGATGACAGCCTGGAGAGCATAATACCACGGGACCGGGTGGTGAACATACAGACCCCGCAGGCCTTCCGCGTGGATACCCTGCGCCGGGCCTTCCAGACGACCGAGGAGGCGGTCCGCCGGGCCACCGATGAAAGCACCCTGGTGCTGGCCGCCGGATTTCCGGTCAAGGTGGTCGAGGGCGAGCGTTGGAATATAAAGATCACGGTCAAGGAAGATATTGATCTCATTTCCTGTTTCCCGTCGGGCTGCCGGGGTGATCTAGCGGGAGAATAGTGCCGGGCCGGTAAGGACGGACCGTCTTATTCCCTTCACCCGGATGGATTGAAACCATGAATAGTAACGGACTGAGAATTGGTATCGGCTATGATATTCATCCCCTGGTGAAGGGACGCCCCCTGATCCTGGGAGGGGTGGAGATCGAGAGCGAGAGGGGTCCGGCCGGGCATTCCGACGCCGACGCGCTGTTGCACGCCGTCTGCGACGCGCTGCTCGGCGCCCTGAGCCTGGGGGACCTGGGGGAGCATTTTCCCGAGAGCGACGAGTTCAAGGGCATCTCCAGCCTGGTGCTGGTGCAGCGGGTGGGCGAGATGATCGCCGGCAGGGATTACCGCGTGGTCAATCTGGATTGTATCGTGCACGCCGAGCGGCCCCGCCTGTCCGGCTACCGGAAGGATATGATCGCGAAAATTGCCGGCGCGCTCGGTATCGACGCCGGGGACGTCTCCGTGAAATTTACCCGGGGAGAGGGACTGGGGCCGGTGGGCGAGGAAAGGGCCCTGGCCGCCCGGGCGGTGGTCTTGCTGGAAAAGATCAGCGGGGGCGGCTGAGTGAGCCCTCGCGCGCGGGGGGATGAAAATTTAACATCCGCCACCGCCATCCTCCAGCGCGGTCGAGGATCCCTCCCGCGGGCGGATAAAGTGAATGATAGGAGTATGGATTGCGTGACGTAAGGGTGAGATTCGCACCCAGCCCGACCGGTTACCTCCACGTGGGGGGCGCCCGGACGGCCCTGTTCAACTGGTTGTTCGCCCGCCACCAGGGGGGAAAATTCATTATCCGGGTGGAGGATACCGACCGGGAGCGATCCACCGGGGAATTCGGGAGGATGCTGCTGGAGGACCTGAGCTGGCTGGGGCTGGACTGGGACGAGGGTCCCGGCAGCGGGGGCGAATTCGGCCCCTATTATCAATCGGAAAGGATCGAAGGCTACCGCCGGGAGGCGCAACGGCTGGTGGGCGAGAACCGGGCCTATCCCTGTTTCTGCACCGACGAAGAGCTGGAGGAGAAGCGGGAAGAGCAGAAGCAGACCGGCCGGCCTCCCCAGTACGACGGAACCTGCCGCGGCTTTAACGAGAGGCAGCGGGAAGAAAAGCGGAAATCGGGATTGCCCGAAAGCATCCGTTTCCTGGTGCCGGCCGGGGAGGAGAAAAGGATAGACGATATAGCCCGCGGGGAGGTGGTCTTTCCCGCCGGGATGGTGGGCGATTTCGTGATCCTGCGCTCCAACGGACTGCCCACCTATAATTTCGCCGCCGCGGTGGATGATGCCTCCATGCGGATCACGCACGTGATCCGGGGTGCGGAGCACCTGTCCAACACCCTGCGCCAGGTGATGATCTATGAAGCGCTGGGCACGGGGATGCCCCGCTTCGCCCATATCCCCCTGATCCTGGGGGAGGACCGGACCAAGCTGAGCAAACGGCACGGAGCCCCCAACATCCGGGATTACCGCGAAAGGGGATACCCCGCCGCGGCCCTGGTGAATTACCTGGCCTTTCTGGGCTGGTCGAGCCAGGGGGACAGCGAGATCCTCACCTTGGAACAGCTGGCCGGGGAATTCGAACTGGAAAGGGTATCCGACAGCCCCAGCATTTTCGACGAGGCCAAGCTGAACTGGATATCGGCCCAGCATATCCGCGCCGGAGGTGCGGAAAAATATTTCACCGGGGCGAGGGAGTATATGCCCCCGATATTCCTGGAGCGCTATGCGGAAAGCGATTTGAAAAAGATATTCGACGTGGTTTCGGAGAACCTTCCCTGTTTTTCGCTGTTCGAACAGGAAGCCCGGTCCTTCAGCCCCGGAATTCCCCGCTACGGCGGGGAAACGCGGGAAAAGCTCGCCGGGGCCCAGGACCTGCTCGGTTTATTCATCGCCGGATTCGAAGCGGCCGGGGAACTGGACCAGGCATCGATCAGGCGGGTGATCAAGGAGGCCGGCAAGGCCGGGGGAGTGAAGGGCAAGGATCTCTTCCTGCCCCTGCGACTGGCCCTGACCGGGTACGAGCACGGTCCGGACCTTACCACCATAATCTCGATCAGGGGAAAGGATGAAGTGCTCGCCTCGCTCCGGCGGGCGCTCCGGGAGATTCAGAAATGACCGGGAGCGAAAAGCCGACCGGTTCCAGGGGCGAGGAGTCAGGAAAAATCGGAGCAGTAATGACGAACGGAAGGAAGATGAATGTCACGGTCCTTTTGGGAGGGGACTCGCCCGAAAGAGCGGTGTCCCTCTCCAGCGGCCGGGGGATAATAGAGGCGCTGCGCAGGAGGAATCACAGGGTCTTTTCCCTTGATCCGGCGGTCCCGGTGGAGGAGCAGCGAGAGCCCGACATCACCTCCATCGGCCGGGAGCCGCCCGGCCGGATATCCAAGTTGCCCGGAGCAAAGATCTTCGAATGGTTGAGCAGTCGGCAGATACTGGATGCGGATGTGGTTTTTATCGCCCTGCATGGGGGAGCGGGGGAGGA
>JAFGPI010000048.1 GCA_016926065.1 Candidatus Krumholzibacteriota bacterium | reverse complement strand
GCCTGGCGCTGGGCATCATTAAAATAGGCGGGAACGGTGATCACCGCCTGGTCGACCTCTTCGCCCAGGTATTCCTCGGCGAATTTCTTGATGGCGCGCAGAATCATGGCCGATATCTCCTCCGCCCGGTAGCTCTTATCTTTCATCTCGATAAGGATCTCGTCCGCCTTCCCCCTTTTGGTTCCAAAAGTGATGGCTCCGATTTCATTTTCGGCTTCCGAGTACCTTCTACCGATAAAACGTTTGATACTGTATACGGTGTTCTCCGGATTGGTCACGGCCTGCCGCTTGGCCAGCTGCCCCACCAGCCTCTCGTTATTTTTCGCCAAGGCTACTATCGAGGGTGTGGTTCTCGTTCCCTCGGCATTGGGAATGATAACCGGCTCGTTACCTTCCATAACGGCCACGCACGAATTGGTTGTTCCCAGGTCTATTCCAATGACTTTTCCCATAATTTTTTTCCTCAATCTGTTTAATACGCCGGATAGAGGTCTTTACCCTTAACTTTCACCTTCCGCCTTTATCTTGTTCACGATTACCCTGGCCGGCCGCAACAACTGGCCATGGTGTAAATATCCTTTTTGTACCACGTGAGCGACGCAACCCGCCTCCACCTCATTACTTTCTGTCTCTCCCACGGCCTCGTGGAACTGGGGATCGAAAGGTTTCCCCAGAACCTCCATCTCCATCAGTTCGGCCCGTTTTAAAACATCCAAAAGGGTCGAATGGATCAACCTGATGCCGCTCTCGAAGTGGTCCCCTGTCGTGGTGGATGCTTCAAAGGCACGGTCAAAATCATCCAAAACACCTAAAATATCCAGTAAAAGCTCTGCGTTCGCCCTTTTTCTGTGCAAATCCCATTCCCGTCTGGTTCGCTTCTTGAAATTTTCAAATTCGGCGGCCAGGCGAAGTATCTTATCTTCTTTGTTTTTAATGGATTGCTCGGAATTTTCCAATTTCTTTCCGAGCTCCAACAGGGCTTCGTTCTTCTTTTCCAGGAGATTCACCAGTTCCTTGGTTTTACCCTTTTTAGCGCCCCTATGGCTAGATTCTTTGCTATTACCGGTTTTCCTGCTCCGGGAAGATTGCGATTTGCCTGATTCGGCGGTCTTCTCCCATTCTCCGAGGCCAGCGGGAGTTTCCCTTCCCACGCTTTCCGGCAGGTCGGCATCCTGGTCCGGCACTTGATCCATTCCTTTCCCCGCCGGTTTTTCCACGGTAAATTCTTTATCCTCGCCCTCAGAGCCCTTTTCTTCCACCTGATTCTCGCTATCAGCCAAGGCCGCGCCTCCGTTCAATCCCTAGGTTAGGTCCTTTATTCATTGGATCGTCGCATTAACCATGATTGCATTTAATCTCTTCGTCAATTCCGTTAAGCAGGGAAAAAACCATCGGATAACTCATCCGGGTCGGTCCCAGTATTCCCAGCACCCCGATATGCTCGCCGGACTGGAAACGCTGGGTGACGATGGAGAATTCCTCGAATTCATCCTGTTGATTCTCCTTACCGATCGTAACCAGAATATCGCTATCGATACGGGATTTCAAAAGATCTAGCATCAGCTTCTTTTCCCCCATGATTCGGACCAGGTTGTGCAGCAGCCTGGGGTCGCTAAGTTCCGGTATGTTATGGGGTTTATCTATACCGAAGTGGTATTCCAGGGCGAAGGCCCAGTCGAAGAGATATTCGGCCTCCTCGGCAATGAGCCCGGCTATTTCCCTCTCTATCCCGATCCCGTATTTAAGCAGGCTGTCCAACCTGAGCTGGGCTTGCTCCAGGGAATATCCGGCGATATGTTCGTTGATAATCGCTCCCGCCCGGTTTATAATATGCGGGGAATAGCGCTTGGGGAATTCCATGCGGACCTTCCTCTCCCCGCCATTAACCAGCGTCAGGACCACCATGCCTCCCCCTCCATCCAGTTGGATGATGCTTAACTTCTTGATCACCTCGCGCGAATGCATCACCCCCATCATCAGGCCCATGTAATTGGTGATCTCACCCAGCAGGCGCGCGGTCTTACGCATGATATCGCGCATATCGCCCAGATCCTGTCCGATGCGGTTGCGGACCTCCTCCCTCATTCTACTATTCAGTGGAAACACCTTTTGAATGCTGTTCACGTACCAGCGGTAACCGGTGTCGCTGGGAACCCGGCCGGCGGAGACGTGAGGCTTGTACAGAAATCCCCTCTCCTCCAGCTTGTGCAGCACCTGGCGGATATTGGCGGTACTGGCCCGGTGACCGTATTTCAACTTGATCATCTTTGAGCTCACCGGTTTGCCGGCTTCCACATAGAGATCGATAACGTTCTTCAGTATCGACATTTCAAAAGGTGATATATCATGATCCATAATCATTCCCGGACTCTCCCTAGCCGTCTGCTACATTTCTGGAATAATTTAGAGAATCAACCGCGCCATGTCAAGAACGGTTAAGCCTCTGAGCGCTGATATAAAAATCCGCGACCTTAAAGAACGAAACGGGGAATGCAAATAAAATTCCGGTCTTACCTTAACCAACGGTATATCCCGCCGCGGGGACGGTCCGGTGGAATTAGCAAAGTTTTCATCTGATGATGTCACCGATCCTGGTAAATCGCAGCCAGTGTTTTTTGTAATCTATTGAAAAATAAATAAATAGGGCTTTACCCCTGACTAGTTTCTTATCCAGAGGGCCCCAGAAACGAGAATCGTAGCTATTATCGCGGTTGTCCCCCATGACAAATATATGGCCCTGGGGGACGGTGAAAGGTCCGAAGGTCCGCCGGCGGGCATTTTTATCGATATGCTTCGTGTATCCTTCTTCCAAAAGCTTTCCATCCACCTTGACATTTTTGCCGATTATCTCCACCGTTTGACCCTCCACGGCGATGCACCTTTTAATATAGTCGGTCTTTTTATCTCCGGGAAATTTGAATATCACGATATCTCCCGGACGGGGCTCTCGGATGGCGGGAAGACGCAAGTCGATCAACGGCACTTTCGCTCCGTAAATAAACTTAGTGGCGAAGAGAAAATCTCCCTTGAGGAGGGTATTCTCCATCGATTCGGAAGGAATATGGTAGCTCTGAATAATCAGCGCCCGGACTATCAGAGCCAACACCACCGCAGTCACAATGATCTCTGAATATTCCCTGAATTTTGATTTATGCTTTTTCTCGCTTGCGCGCGGTGCTTTCACTTTTACCTTCTCATCATTTCCCATTGTATCCTCCGCCGGACGACTGCTCATACCAAAATACGTGGTTCATTATAAAAAGTTACCCTCCCCCCACCACCTAACCATCCCCCATTCGCCTCATAGTGCGACATCCCCGTTCAGAAATCAACAACCAGCGACAAACCGGTGGCTTCCGGAACCGGCAAATCCTCCACCCGGAATCTCATATCATGCAGATGGGCATCTATATACGAGTCGAGCATGATCACGAAAAAAGTGCCCACCGACCACCATACCCAATCGATCTTCCGGGCCTTGTACTCTTCCAGCCAGGCATCCTGGTAGCGCCAATCCCGGTTGAGAATAACTACCGGATCCTGCCCCGGAACCTCTATGGTCACCCACTTGGGATAGGAATCGCGCAGCCTGGATGCCCTTCTCTCATTCCGGTAATTGACCATTACCTTGGTAAGATAGTACGACTGGAATCCCAACGCGATCAGGGCCTTCACCGGCTTTTCATTGTAAAATTGACCCAGGCCCGGAAAAAACAGCGAGCATAGCATCGCCACCCGGGCGTTCTTTTTCCGCTGCCACCGCGTACCCTCTATCACCGGTTCCCCCGTCTCCCTCGATAATATTCCTTTTATTTCATCCAGGGTCATCCGTCCCGGCTCCGTACCGGAAATCACGCTGTCGGCCCAGGCGGCCAAGGGAGCGTGGGGGGAATACCCGGCGGCCGGTGAGGAGAAAACCGGGCCGGGAGTGAATATCACCAGAAACAGCAGCAGCGCGCCCGCCCCAAGCGCGGTTCCCACTCCCCCCGCATTCTTTTCATCCCCTATCATATGATAATATTCCCGTGCACAACCAGGATTCCGCATCTCCCCGATCCACCCCGCTCGTACCGGAACGATAGCTAAAATGGCGGGAACGTGTGGGAATCGAACCCACCCCGGATGGTTTTAGCACCCGGCAGAAGGATTTGAAGTCCTCGGGGCCCACCAGAACCCATCCATTCCCACCAGGGGAAAAAAATAATAGATCAACCGGTATCTGTAAAGCCCTACCTTATTCCAGAACGGCTACGGCCTCGATCTCCACCAGCCCCCCCAGAGGCAGCTTACCCACCTCGAAAGCCGCCCGGGCGGGATATTTTTCCGTGAAATAACCGCTATAGATGCCGTTCATAATCTTGAAATCCTCCATTGAGGCGAGGTACACGGTGGTCTTGCATATATTCTCCATGCCCCCTCCGGCCGCTTCCACGATCGCTTTTATATTCCTCAAGGCCCTATCTACCTGAGCCTCCAGCCCTTTTTCCAAAATCCCCGCGGCCGGATCGATCCCCAGCTGTCCGGATATAAAAAGTATCTTTCCCGCCCTCACCGCCTGGCTATAGGGACCGACCGCGCCCGGGGCCGAGTCCGTGGACACTACCTCTTTCATAAACACTCCTTCTGGTTAAGATACCGGGGATCGCCCGCCGGAGTCATCCCGGCCATATTTATCCCGGTTCGCCCGGCCGCCGCGTCTATTCCACCGTGACGCTCTTGGCCAGGTTTCTCGGTTGATCTACATGGCAACCCCTCATTACGGCGATATAGTAGGCCAAGAGCTGTAAGGGTAAAACCGCCAGGATGGGGTATAGGAAGTCCAGGGTCTGGGGAATGAAGATAACGTGATCGGCCATTTTTATTAGCTCGTCGTTCCCCTCGCTGGTAATCGCCATGATCTTACCCTTGCGGGCCTTGACCTCGTTGATATTTCCCAAGATTTTCTGATAGGCGGCGTCGCGGGGGCAGATGATCACCACCGGCATGTTTTCATCGATCAGGGCTATGGGACCGTGCTTCATCTCGGCCGCGGGGTATCCCTCGGCATGCACGTACGATATTTCCTTAAGTTTTAAAGCCCCCTCCAGGGCCACCGGGTAGTTCGCCCCCCGGCCCAGGTAGAGAAAGTTGTTGTGATGATGATACTGCTCGGCGATCTCCTTTATCCTGTCGCTGGTTTCCAAAATCTTTGACACTTGATCCGGGATCATCTCCAGGGCCTTGATTATTATCTGGCCTTCTTCCGAAGATATGTTTCTCATCCTTCCCAGAACCAGGGCCAAGAGGCTCAATACCGTTATCTGAGAGGTAAAGGCCTTGGTGGAAGCCACCCCGATCTCCGGACCGGCGTGTATATACACTCCTCCTTCCGACTCCCGCGCGATGGTGCTCCCCACCACGTTGCATATCCCCATGCAACGCGCGCCCTTGCTCTTGGCTTCCCGCAGGGCGGCTAAGGTGTCAACGGTCTCTCCCGATTGGCTGATGGCGAAAACCAAGGTCCCTTCTTCCATGATCGGATTCCGGTATCTGAACTCGCTGGCGTACTCCACCTCCACCGGAATACGGGCCTTTTCCTCGATCATGTACTCTCCCAGCAGGGCCGCGTGCCAGCTCGTTCCGCATCCCAGGATCACTATCCTCCTCACCTCTCTCAGCTCCAGGTCGCTGAGATTCAATCCTCCCAGCCGGGCGTGGCCCGTCTCCGTGATAAGCCGGCCCCGAATGGCATTGCGGATGGTCTCCGGCTGCTCAAAGATCTCCTTGAGCATGAAGTGTTCGAATCCACCCTTTTCGATCATCTCCAGATCCCAGTCTATCTTCTGGATTTCATGCTCCACATATTCGTTCTCTATCGTCATGGTGTTGAAATGATCGGGCGTGGCAACCACCATTTGCTGGTCTTCCAGATAGATTACCTGCCGGGTATGCTTCAATATGGCGGCCACGTCGCTGGCGATCAAATACTCGTCGTCGCCCACGCCGATTACCACCGGGGAACCGTTCCTGGCCCCCACGATCTTGTATGGTTCAACCTTGGAAATCACTAATAAACCATAGGTTCCCTCCACCATCTCCAGCGCCTTCTGAACCGCGTCCTCCAGATTTCTATTATCGTAGAATTTTTCTATAAGGTGCGCCAGCACCTCCGTGTCGGTCTGGCTTTTGAACTTATGTCCCTCGGCTTCCAAGGATTTTTTGATGGTCAGGTAATTCTCGATAATGCCGTTGTGCACCAAGGCGATATTCATATTCGAATCGTAGTGGGGATGGGCGTTGATGCGATTCGGTTCACCGTGGGTCGCCCAGCGGGTATGGGCGATTCCCAAATGCCCGGACAGGTCGTAACCCTTCAGGTTCTCCATCAGCTTCACGATCTTGCCGGCCGTTTTCTCCGTGACCAAATTTCCGTCCTGCACGATGGCCAGGCCGGCCGAGTCGTATCCCCGGTACTCGAGCCTCTTCAGGCCTTCGAGAAGTATTTGCCCCACATTGTTGCTTTTCCCCACATAACCGATAATTCCACACATAACGTCTCCTTGCCCCGGACCGTCCGGAGATCTGGCGGCGGACCGATCCAATTGTATAGAAAATTCGCTGTTTCTCCTTTTTGTCCTTTTAAGCTCAGCCGGCCTTGCAAAACGATACTTCTCACAAAACCCGGACCGGGTACTGTAAATCCATAATAAGCTTAAATCAATAACACAATTCTGTCAATATATGGTGCGGGCAAGATTCCCCCCGGAAGATCAAGGCGCGGGCACCGCCCCCGCGCCCCGGAAGCGTTCGGTATCTCTGGCCTATAATCTGAATGATGATACGCACCGCCCCCGCGCCCGGGAAGCGTTCCCTTCCCGGCCGGGGGCCCGGGAGTCAATTTTCATCCGGCGGGCGAGACACAAAAAAGGGGTGGAAGAATCCTTCCACCCCCTCTATACCGATCGGTTTGAATCTTTACTTACGATCGTGCAGCAGGTGCTCAACCACTTTCGGATCGGCCAAAGTGGTGGTATCGCCGATATCGTCGCTTCCGGCCGCTATGCTCTTCAAGATCCTTCTCATGATCTTACCGCTGCGGGTCTTGGGAAGGGCATCGGCGAAATGGATCACGTCCGGCTTGGCGATGGGGCCGATCTCCTCTCCCACGTGCTTGCGGAGCACGGCCTTCAGCTCCTCGGTCTTTTCCACGCCGCTCTGCAGGGTAACGAAGGCGTACAGCCCCTGTCCCTTGATCTCGTGGGGCATGGGTACCACCGCCGCTTCGGCCACCGTATCGTGGCTGACCAGCGCGCTCTCCACTTCCATCGTTCCGATCCGGTGCCCGGAAACGTTGATCACGTCATCCACGCGTCCCATGATCCAGAAGTAACCGTCTTCATCCTGCCGGGCCCCGTCTCCGGTGAAGTATACATTCTTGAAGCGTTTAAAATAGGTGTCCTCGTACCTCTGGTCATCGCCCCAGATCGTC
>JAFGPI010000047.1 GCA_016926065.1 Candidatus Krumholzibacteriota bacterium | reverse complement strand
GGAGGGCTAGTCCTAATTGGTAAGGCAGCGGATTTGAAATCCGCCGGGAGCAATCCCTTGGGGGTTCGAGTCCCTCGCCCTCCGCCAAATGATAAAAATGGATGAACGCGGAGAGGTGGCCGAGCGGCTGAAGGCATCCGCCTGCTAAGCGGTTGTAGGGGTTAAACTCTACCGAGGGTTCGAATCCCTCCCTCTCCGCCATTTATATTGCTCCCGTCGGGAGTGATCGAATATTTTTCACCTTTTAATAAAGTAGTTGACTGGAAGCTTTTATTTTCGGATAATCGTATTACGATTATTATAATTGTATTATTTTTCAGAGAGGGAGATATGTCAAACTTGATTCGATTCAGCGTGTCGATCGATAAGGGCATCCTGGATAAGTTCGACCGGAAGATACAAAGGGAGGGATATCCCACCCGCTCGAAGGCCGTTTCCGATCTTATAAGGGATGACCTGGTCGAGCAGGAGTGGGAGGAGGGTAAGGAGGTGGCGGCGGCCATTGTCATGGTTTATGATCATCATAAGCGCAACCTGTCAAACCGCCTCACCCATTTACAGCATGATTACCATGAATTGATTATATCCTCCTCGCACGTTCACCTGGATCACTGCAACTGCCTGGAGATAGTAGTGGTCAGGGGAACGCCGGGGAGGGTGAGGGAACTTTCCCGCCGGCTCAAGGCCACCAAGGGAGTAAAGTACTGTTCGCTGGCGGCGGCTTCCACCGGTAGCGGTTTGTAGAAGGATTATAACCGAGAGGAGTATCGATGCGTGAGAAGATCGTGGTATGGTCGATTATTTCCATGGTTATTTTGGCTCCCGGTTCCCTCCGGGCGCATCATGCCATGGAATATATTGACTTGGAGAGCTATAACACCGCCCGTAAGGGAGAATTCATATTCCACCTGCATTACGACTACATGGTGGATGACCATAATAATCCCCGATCCGATCACTGGGAGCTTACACCCGGTATATCGCGGGGCATCACCAACCGGTTGATGTTCGATATTCACACCCACTTTGCCAAGTTCGGACCGGATCACGTGGTGGAGGGAAAAAGGCCTGCCTATGAACCTTATGGGCCTTCTCCCTTCATGGAAGCGTTGGCGGGTAATATACAGTACCGGCTCACCGAGGGCTGGGTGCTGGATGTGGCCCTGGGGGCCGGTTTTGAGATACCCTTCGAGCGGTCCCGGGAGGTCTTGGGCAGCGAGGACAACCTGTTTTCGGGAATCCTGATAATCAGCAAGGGCTTCGGGCAACACGGCAATTTCACCTTCAATCTTCTACACGAGCACGCCGGAGAGATGAACGGGACGGTATGCGCACTGGGAATGAAGGTGCCCCTGTCGGATGATCCCCACGGAATAGCCGCCGGGATCGAGGCCCGGGGCGCGGTGGAGGACACCGGGGATGACTGGTCGATCTTGCCCGGGATTTATATGCCGCTGGGCGCCCGTAACGTAACCTTAAAATCTGGTATCGAATATGGTAAATGCGAAGGCCACGATTCCCTCCGCGCCAGTATAACGATGATGTACCAGTTTTGAAACCGAGTCCGCCCGGAGCGGACGGACGGATTGTCCCTCCGTGACGGTCCGGTTTGGACACCTTCCCCTTTCGATATTACGGGGAGGGCAGGGACCGCTGGCCCGGTTCCACCGGGGGAGGGCGATGGGCCGCCGCTTCGGTTCGACCGGCCTAAGGTGGCTGAGGATTTTAACAAACGAGGTAGACAGATGCGGAAAAAAGGAATCATGAATAGAGTGTCTCTATCCCTGCTCTGGCTTGCGCTGGGATCATTGCCGGCCACCGGAGCGTCCGCCCACGAGCATTGGATCGAGGTTAGCGATTTTTTCCCCGTCCGGGGCTCCAAGGTGGACTTTTTCGTATGCGGCGGGCATTACTTCCCGGAGTCTTCCGGGGCTCCGGCGGAGGAAGTGATTTCCTCCTGTTGCGTGCATAATCCGGATGGATCGATAGAAAAGCTGCGGACCACCCTGGGGGATAAAAAAAGGGGGGGGAGGTTTTTCCCGGACTCCGCGGGGGTATATATTCTGGAGGTAATCCTTAAACGGCCCCAGGCGGAGGATCCCGCTTTTGAACTGCGAGCCATACTGATCGGGGAGAAGAAGGAGGACCATCCCCGACGGTACCTAGGGGGAAAGGGCCTGGAGCTGGTGCCGGAGACCGCTCTATCGACGCTTGTCCCGGGAACATTTCTTTCCCTTTCCCTCTATCTGGATGGAGAGGCGGTGGAGGGCGCGGTCTCCGTTTTATGGGATAACGGGAAGAGCCGTTCCGCCCGGACCGCTCCGGGGAAACCGGCCGCAATCGATATTCCCCGAGCGGGATCGTATCTGGCCACGGCGTCGGTGCGGGGAAGGAGTTGCTCTCTGGTTTTTCAGGTTACCGACCCGGACCGGAAAAATCCAATAGAGTCCGGTAGGGATAAAGGGGAGGAGAGCGAAAAATGAAAAAGATTTCGGGAGTTTTCTTCTTGTTTCTCTTAGTCCTGGCGGTCAGGGTTCCCGCGCTGGCCCACGGCGCCCGTTGCAGCGTCAGGGAGCGGACCGTGGGTATAGAGGCCGTGTACGACGACGGCAGTCCGATGTCCTTCTGCGAGGTTATCGTCTATTCACCGGACGCGGAGGAAACCGAATTTATGACCGCCCAGACGGATCGCCAAGGCCGTTTCGCATTCTGCCCCGATAGGGATGGGCTCTGGCGGATAACGGTGGGGGATGGAATGGGGCATCAAGTCAGCGTGGAAATCGAGGTGGAAGCGGGAACCGCCCGGGGGGCGGGCGGTTCCCGCGACGGTGACGACCGTATCCGGGGGAGTATCGTGGGGATCAGCGTGATCTTCGGACTATTCGGGCTGTGCTCCCTCTTTTTCCGGAAACGGGGGATTTCGGGGGAGCGCGCCGCGGGAGCGGAGGGGGGGACTCGATGCATATAGCCGAAGGAGTAGCTCCGGTCCCCGTGGCCGCGGCCGGGGCACTGGTGGCGGCGGTGGGAGTGACGATCGGGTTACGCACCATGCAGGACCGGCAGATTCCGCGTGCGGCGCTGATGTCGGCGGTGATCTTCCTCGCCTCGCTGGTGCTGCGCCTGCCCTTCGGACCCTCCAGCGTCCATCCCTTGCTGAACGGCCTGGCCGGGCTCATCCTGGGTTGGGCGGCGATTCCGGTGTTCCTGGTCACCCTGTTTCTACAGGCGCTGCTCTTTCAATATGGAGGTATCACCACCCTCGGTATCAACACCGTGACCATGGGATTGCCGGCGGTGATCTGCTATTATCTCTTTAACGGGTATATCAGAAAGAAGGGAACCGGAAGGGGCGGTTTTCTGGGCGGAGTGGCCGCCGGAGTGACCGCCCTGGTTATTTCCTTCGTCCTGTGGGCGGGGGCGCTGCTGCTCTGCGGAAAGCACCTCGCCGTAATCGTGGGGTTGGCTCTGGGTCCCCACCTGGGACTGGTCTTGATCGAAGGGCTGTTTACCGGTTTCGCGGTGAGTTTCCTGAGCCGCGTTTATCCGGCGATCTTCGAGGTGCCCTCGGGCCGGGAAGGAAATGGATCTGCATGAGCTGCGTGACTCATTATACGGGGAACACCTGCGTGCACCGCCTCGACCCGCGGACGCGCCTCCTGGTGACCTTGGGATTTTCCCTGCTGATGGCGCTCAGCAACCACTCCGGAGTGCTATGCGTCGGGGTGGTGATCGGTATGATGCTGGCCGCTCTGTCGAGATTACCCCTCAAACCACTGCTCAAGCGCCTGGCCCGGGTAAATCTATTCATGTTTATCCTCTTCCTGCTGGTACCGGTCACTTTTACCGGCCGGACGGCCTTTTCGGTGCTATCGATCGATTTCAGTTCCGAGGGGCTGCTATGGAGCACTCTGATTACCCTCAAGGCCAACGCCATCGTGCTGGTATTCGCCGCGCTGGTGGGGACGGTGGAGCCTATGATTCTGGGCCACGCTTTTTTTCATCTGCGGGTTCCCGCTAAGCTCACCCACCTCTTCCTGTTTACCTTGAGATACTTGGATCTTTTCCATCATCAATATATAACCTTGTTGCGGGCCATGAAGGCCCGCGCTTTCCGTCCCCGCATGAACCTGCATTCGTACCGCAGCTACGCCTTCCTGCTGGCCATGCTGCTGGTGAGGAGCCTGGAGCGCTCCGAACGCATCATGGCGGCCATGAAATGCCGCGGATTTAAAGGAAAGTTCCACATAATAACGCATTTCCGGTTTCAGCGCCGGGACCTGATTTTTTGTATCCTGTCCCTGGCGGTTGGTTCGATTTTACTAGGGGCCATCTATCTTAACATCTGGAGGATTTGGTAAAGGGGGGTACCCGGATGGGTGCCGGTAGAGTTTTGTTGAGATTTAAAAATATAGGGTACGGTTATGAAAAAGATAGACCGGTGTTGGTGGAAGCCGGGCTGGAGCTTGCCGCCGGAGAACGGGTGGGATTGACCGGACCCATCGGCTCGGGCAAAACCACCCTGCTCCATCTGGCGGTGGGATTGCTCAAGCCCGACCGGGGAACTATCGAGGTGTTCGGCAGGGAGAGAAGAACGGAACGTGATTTCTGGGAGGTCCGCGAAAGGATGGGACTGCTCTTCCAGGACCCGGAGGATCAACTCTTCTGCCCGACCGTCTTGGAGGATTTGGCTTTCGGCCCCCTTAACCAGGGGCGCTCCCGGGAGGAAACGGAAATAATCGTAGGTGAAACCTTGGAGATTCTGGGCCTGCAGGGCTTCGAAAAACGTATTACCCACCATCTCTCGGGAGGGGAAAAGCGGCTGGTCTCACTGGCCTCAATTCTGACCATGAAACCGGATGCCCTGCTCCTGGATGAACCGGTTATAGGGTTGGATCCGGAATCCCGGGAGAGGATCCGTTCCCTTCTACTCACCCTTCCCCAGGCGATGATTATTGTATCCCACGACCGCGAATTTCTCCTTTCGGTTACCAACCATACCCTTGCCCTGAGGGGGGGGAGGGTTAGCCCCGCCGCTGAACGGGCAGGGGGAGATAGATTATCCGCGTTGCCGGCCCGGGAGGGGAAATAATTCCGGCGGGAAATGATCGCTGACAGGCGGGATGATTTTAATCGCCGGGGAATTTTTGATTGACCGGGCATCGTTTAATAGATATATAGATTAAGGCGAAAGTGGGAGAAGGGGTGATTGCGGGAGTGATCTCGCGGGGAAAAGGGGAAATCCCCGCTACCGGCAAGCTCTCCGGATTTCCCCCTCCTCCCTCTGGAAGACTAGAGCAGATTGCGCCCATAGCTCAATTGGATAGAGCGTCTGGCTACGGACCAGAAGGTTGGGGGTTCGAGTCCTCCTGGGCGTAATTTTCTTTTACCCCACGGACAGGAATTCCATAGCAGGTGAATGGAGAGGGAGGAAAGGATTCTTCCCCGCCCGGGTGATTTCCCGGAAGGGACCGCGGCCATTCCCGGCCGTATGGTTTAACTGGCTATTATTAATATGCTTATAATGATATTGACGCCCTTTTCTGAATCCCTGAGGAGCTTTTCCGAAGCCCTGAGGGGGGAGAAAAAGCGGTGTTTTTGGCAAAATGGCGGTTATTTATTGGCTTGCCCGGACCATAAATAAAGATTAAATTATAAGAGATAATACAAATACCTTGACCCCTCAAGGTGATCCAGGTAAGCTACAGGTGGGCTGGTATCTATGGATAAAAGGCCCAGTTTTTTAACAAATGCACAAGTTTATTCGACACGATGTTTCCATTAACCTGTGAGGAAGGGACTGGGTATGATCGAAATTAGAACCCATGGGCGTGGAGGCCAGGGATCGGTGATCGCATCCGAAATACTGGCGGATGCCTTTTTCAACGAGGGTAAGTACGTTCAGGCGTTTCCCGCTTTTGGGGTGGAAAGGCGTGGCGCGCCGGTAGTGGCCTTCACGCGTGTATCCGACGAAGAGGTCAGGGAAAGGTGCCAGATCTACGAGCCCGACCATTTGATCGTGCTGGATGCCGTACTTATCGACACGGTGAATATTACCGAGGGGCTGAAAAAGGGGGGCTGGATCGTCATTAACACCAACCGGCCGGTCGAAAACGGTGAATTGATGGGCAATTACCACATAGCGACGGTAGACGCCAACCAGATAGCGTTAAGGCATAATCTGGGATCCAGAGCGGCGCCGATCGTCAACACCGCCATCATAGGGGCATTTTCCGGGGCCACCAAGCTGGTTTCCCTGGATGCCGTCAAACAGGCGATCGATGGATTTGTCCCCTTGAAAAAAGAAGAAAACATGCAGGCAGCGGAGGATGCCTTTAATGCGGTTAAGATCATTTCCTGATTAAACCGGGGCTGTTTCAGGGCAGCGTAGATATAGAGGATTTGAACCCCCAGAGGTGTTCGATCAGAAGGCTGGAGGGCAAATGGTTGAAAAAGTTGAATTCAAAAATTACCGGGAAATGCCGATACGCGCCATGACGATCAGCAGCATGTTATGGAACCTGACCGGTTCGTGGCGGAACGTCAGGCCCTATTACGATTTCAAGACATCACCGTGTAGATTGGGTTGCCCTACCGGGGAAAATATCCAGCGCTACATTTATTTGATCACCGAAAAAAAATATGATGAAGCTTGGAAAACGATCATCGAGGATAATCCGATGCCGGCCATCACCGGCAGGGTTTGCTACCATCCCTGCATGAGTGAATGTACGCGAAAGGATTATGACGAAGCGGTGAATATAAACGCCCTGGAGCGTTTCATCGGCGATCAGGGATTCCAGAATCCCCAATGGATGGAAAAGGCCAAGCGCAGCAAGAAAGAGAAAATCGCGGTTATTGGAAGCGGTCCCGCCGGCCTGACCTGCGCCTTCTACCTGGCGCGCCGGGGATATCCGGTAACCATCTTCGAGAAGGAGAAGGCCCTGGGGGGGGTGCTCAGGTGGGGAATACCGGAGTACCGTCTGCCCAATCAGGTTCTGGACAAGGCCATCGCTTCCATCCTGGAATCCGGCCCCATCGAGGTAAAAACCTCGATCAAGCTGGGCAAGGGCATTTCCCTCTCCCAGCTGGAGGATGAGTTCCAGGCGATATTTCTGGGAATCGGGCTATCCCAAAGCCGGGAATTGGGAGTGAAGAACGAAGCGGGGAAGGGAGTGGTGCCCGGCCTGGAATTCCTTCACCGGATCAACAGCGGGGAGAAGGTGGATGCCGGCAAGAAGGTGGTGGTAATCGGAGGCGGAAATACCGCCATGGACGTCGCCCGCTGCGCCCTGCGCTCCGGGAGCGAAGTGACGGTGGTCTACCGCCGGACCATCAACGAGATGCCGGCCATCAGCGAGGAGATAGAGGAAGCCGAGAAAGAAGGGGTGAAATTACATTTCCTGGCCTCGCCCCTGGAGATTATTCGGACCAAGAATACATTATCCGGTGTGGTCTTCCAGCAGATGAAATTGGGCGATCCCGATGAATCGGGAAGAAGGCGCCCGGTTCCCATCGAAGGTGAAACCTTTACCATGAAGGTTGATACCCTCTTTACCGCCATCGGGGAAACGGCCGATCTGGAAGGGCTGGAAGAAAAGCTCGAACAAAAATGGAATCTTATCCTCACCTTCGGTGAAAACGGTAATACCAGCCGGGAAAAGGTCTTTGCCGGAGGAGATGTGGTCAAGGGAGCGGCCAGCGTGGTGGAGGCGATAGCCGCGGGGAAAAAGGCGGCCGCAAAGATAGACCGCCTCCTGGCAAACGAGCCGGAACCGGAAATCGAGGATCCGCATACCGTAGGTATCGAGGACATGAATACCGATTACTTCACCGAATCCAAGCGGAACCGGGTTCCCCGCATCCCCCAGGCCGAGGTCACCGGTAGTTTCCGGGAGATCAAGACCGGATTTGACGACGTCCTGGCGCATAGCGAGGCGGATCGCTGCTTTTCCTGCGGGGTATGCAATTACTGCGATAATTGCTGGGTATATTGCCCGGATGTGGCCATTAAACGCCTGCGGGACGAATACGAGATCGATTATGACTATTGCAAGGGTTGCCTGGTATGCGTTCATGAATGCCCGCGCAACGCCCTTTCAACGCGGGAGGAGGGAAAATGAAAAAGGTCATCATGGGAAACCACGCTGTGAGCTACGGCGTCAGGGCCTCCGAGGCGAAGGTGATCTCCGCCTACCCGATTACTCCCCAGACCCACGTGGTGGAGCTCCTCTCGGAGATGTGCGCCAACGGCGAGATCGACGCGAAATTTATCAAGGTGGAATCGGAACACAGCGCCATGGCCGCCTGCGTGGGCGCGGCCGCGGCCGGTTCGCGCACCTTTACCGCTACCTCCTCGCAGGGATTGTTGCTCATGCACGAAATGCTGCACTGGGCGGTGGGTGCCCGGTTGCCGATAGTGTTGGCCAATATCAACCGGGCGGTGGGCCCACCCTGGAGCATATGGACCGACCAGAACGATTCGCTTTCCCAGAGGGATGTGGGCTGGTTGCAGATTTACTGTGAGAGCAACCAGGAAACACAGGACACCATTCCCCAGGCATTCAAGGTGGCCGAGGAACTGCAGATGCCGGTGATGATAGTGATGGACGCGTTTTTCCTCTCCCACACCTTCGAGATCGTGGATATCCTGGAAGCCCAGGAGGTGCGCAAATTCCTTCCTCCTTATCATCCGGATATAAAAATTGATATCAATGATCCCCATTCGTTCGGCAACCTGGCCAGCCCCGAGCACTACATGGAGCTGCGCTACATGATTCAGGAGGCCATGGAGAAAGCGGTGGGCCTGATCAAAAAAGTGGACGGGGAATTCCAGAAACAATTCGGCCGGGGGTACGGATTGATACACCCCTACCGCTGCGCCGACGCCGAGATTATACTGGTTACCTCCGGAACCGTGGCCTCGACCGCCCGGGCGGTTATCGACGAGATGAGGGATGAGGGCGTAAAAATCGGCGCCTTGAAGGTGAGGGTATTCAGGCCTTTCCCCTTCGAGGAGATATTCGAGGTTCTTTCCCGCGCGAAGAAGGTGGCCGTGATCGACCGGAATATATCCTTCGGCGGCCACGGGATATTCTTCCAGGAGATAAAGAGCGCCCTCTACGGGCGGACCGACGTGCCCATCCTGGGATATATCGCCGGTCTGGGCGGCCGGGATATTACTCCCGGCGTTATCCGGCAGATCGCCGAACAGGCCATCACGGACAAGAATCCTCATAGATATATTAACTGGATTGGGGTGAAGACATGAAACCGGCAAAAATGCCTCTCGAAGAATTGATGAGTTCCGGACATCTGGCCTGCCAGGGCTGCGGGGCGACTCAGGCCATGCGTTTCGCCCTGAAAGTGCTGGGACCGAAAACCGTTCTGGCCATACCGGCCTGCTGCTGGTCGGTCATAGACGGATCCTTCCCCAATTCCTGCATCGATCTGCCGATCTATCATACCGCTTTCGAGACGGCCGCGGTGGTGGCCTCCGGGCTTAAGGCCGGTCTGGAGATGCGGGGCGACACCGAGTCCACGGTCATGGCCTGGGCCGGTGACGGGGGAACGTTCGATATCGGGTTGCAGGCCCTTTCCGGGGCGGCGGAGCGGAACGAAGACATAATTTACGTCTGTTATGACAACGAGGCCTACATGAACACCGGGATCCAGAGAAGCTCGTCCACTCCGGTGGGCGCCTGGACCACCACCACGCCGGTGACGAATTTCAAGAAGCGTCCCAAGAAAAACATGGTGGAAATCATGGCCGCGCATTCTATTCCTTACATCGCCACGGCCTCCACGGCCTACCCGGAAGATTTTATGCGGAAGATGCAGATCGCCAAGGAAACCCGGGGCACCAAGTACATACAGATCCTGGCGCCCTGTCCCACCGGCTGGAAAGCTCCCCCGGAGCTCTCCGTCTCCCTGGCCCGCCGGGCGGTGACTTCCAAGATCTATCCCATCCTGGAGATTACCCGGAACGGTCAGAAGCTGAAGGTGTGGAAGGATTTTAAACCCACGCCGGTCAGGGACTATCTCCTGGCCCAGGGCCGTTTCCGCCATCTGAAAGACGCGGAGATAAAAACCATAGAGCGTGAAGTCGAGGACAATTGGCAGCGGTTGTTGGCCAAGGAAAAGATGCTGGAATCTATCCCCGGTTTTGGGGAATAGCCGGAACCGAGCGATTTCGACGCTACGGGTATGATTCTATCCAGTTTCCAAAACAGAATCTTGACAATATAGTTTTATGACCGGAAAATGTTTTCTCCCTCCTCCCGGGGAAACACCGGATGAGCCGGCTCCGCCCGGAGCGTGTTTTTACCCTGACGCCGGGAGCGGGGGGTGGTTGCCGCAAACCAGGAGATTATGGTTGCACGTTTACGTAGTATTTTCTCATCCGAGCAGAAGGTCCTTTACCTTCGAGGTATTGAGCTCCTTTTTGAGAGGACTGCAGGAAGCCGGGCACAGCTACGAGTTAGGCGATCTTTACCAGATGAATTTTTCACCCGCTATGGATCTGGCTCAATATCAAAGAGAAACCGGAAACGATTCGGATGCTCCGGTACCTGCGGATGTCAAGAAAGAGCAGGAGAAAATTGACAGGGCCGAGGGGCTGGTCTTCATCTATCCGGTTTGGTGGAGCGATTGCCCCGCGACGCTGAAAGGATGGTTTGACCGGGTGTTATCGTATGGTTATGCTTACACCTATGAAGAGGGAGAGCACGTTAAATCAAGAATAGATATTAAAAAGGGGCTGGTTATCTGTCCGGCCGGGCATACCGCCGATCATTTGGAGGAAACCGGGATTGCCGAGAGTATGAGAAAGGTCATGCTGCAGGATCGTTTGCTGGGAGTGGGGGTGAGGGAGGCTCGCATGGAGATACTGGGCGGCATGGTGCTGCAGAATGATAGATATAGGGAGGAGAATTTGCGGAAAGCGTATCTCCTGGGCAAGGAATTCTAAATAAAAGGACAGGGTCCGGTCAGACTACCAGTCGTCGGCCGGATGAACCGAAGGGAGTGGACTTGAAGTCACGGAAAAAGATAGGAATAATTATTTGCGACCGATACCGCCGCTGCGCCGGAGGGAAGTGCCTGCGGGCGATGAGAGAGAAGGAAGGAGCTTTCAGCATCTACGGTGACACCGAGGTTGAATTGGTCGGTTATACCTCCTGCGATGGTTGTCCCGGTGGAAATATTGAGTACGCCGGCGAGGAGATGGTGAAGAATGGAGCGGAGGTTATTCATCTGGCTACCGGCCTGGTGGTGGGTTACCCACCCTGTCCCTATATAGACACCTTCCGGAATTTTCTGGAAAAACGCTACCCGGTAAAGGTGGTCATCGGCACCCATCCCATTCCCCAAAAATACCTGGAGATGCATACCCGGCTGGGAACCTGGAAGAATACCTCCTGGAAACCGCTTATCGCTCCCACCCTGAGCGATGAGGATACCAGGGTAAGTTACGATTGAGATTGTTCGCCCCCTCCGGGATAGCTGCTTTAAGGGTAGAGAGGGATAGGCGGTCCCGGGGGGGAGGGGGATGACTCCGGTGCCGCCAGATCGAACCGACCGGAAAGGAGAAGATCATGTCTCCCCCCGCCGCAAGCGTGGAAAGGTTACGTAAAGCCCTGAGATTGGATACCCCCCTTATAGCCCTTTACGATTGCCCCCCCTCCGAGGATTTCGGAAAACTGGTGCGGGCCTCCGGAAGATCCTGCTGTTTCGCCTATTACAAACGCTGGTTAAAAGGTGAAACGCTGGTGATCGAAAGGGATCAGGGAGGTTTCAGCGATCCCCAAAATGGTTGTCCCGGAGCCCAGAACGCCTTCGGACTGGGCCGGGGATATCCTCCCTATATGGCCCACTTTCTTACCGATGGAGAAGGAGCGCCGATGGGGGAAGGACTGAAAGCGACTCCCTCCCTGGCCCAATCCTTCCTGGACCGGGCGAGGCCCCCCCGGCCGTCCTCCAACACCCTGTTGCTGGGACCGTTGCGGTTGGAGCGCTGGGAGAATATTCGGAGCCTCTCCTTCCTGGTCGATCCCGATCGCCTCTCGGCCCTTATGACCCTGGCAGCCTACTGGTCTTCCGATCCGGAATTAATCCTGGCCACCTTTTCCTCCGGCTGCGGTCTCCTCTGGCGGGAGCTGGAAAACAGCAATCGGGAACGGGCGGTGATCGGCGGCACCGATTTCGCCATGAGAAAATACCTACCTGCCGATATTCTGATTTTTTCCGTTACCCCGCCTCTCCTGGAGAAGATGCTGACTTATCCGGAGGAATCTTTCCTGAACAAAAGCTGGTGGAACGACCTGATGAAAATCCGGGGAAGATCCCGCTAGGGAGAGAATTTTCGCAGGATTCCCGGCGGTTTCCCAGGCTTTCCGATAAGTACCCAAACGCAGACATAACTTCTTTTATTGCAATAGAATATCGTAAAATGCATCATCTATTTTGCAACGGGTTTTCGCAAATTGATACTTAATCGGCACCCGCTCCAAAAGAATCCAATCAGTAACCAGTTATAAATGATGGAATTAATGAATTTTCTGATAATGGTACGCCTTTAGCGTGAAGCCCGGTCAGAGATGATATGTATGGTTTGACCGTGGATTAAGATGGAGAAAAAAAAGTGAATAAAAAAGACGGATTTACGCTGACGGAGCTGATGGTTGCCATATCGATCTTCGGACTGGTGCTGGCAATCGGAACTCCTCCGGTGGTTCAGCTACTGCGCCACTACCAGACCAAGGATGCGGCATCGATCGTCATGGGAGTGTTGAGGAAAGCGCGGAGCAAGGCCATCCAGGAGAAAAATAATTTTATCGTCCTGTTCGATACCCAGAATTCTTCGATCACCATTATCGATGATGACGGGGGAGCCAATGGCAATCCTTCCCTGCCGGGATTTTCGCCCACCAGCAGAGGGAACGGCCGTCAGGATAACGGGGAAAGAATATACGGACCCTACGACTTGCCCCGGGGACAGGTTTTCGGAATGGTTGCCGGCACGGTTGACACGGACGGTGATTATGTGACGCGGCCGGTGACTTTCTCCGGCACTCCGCCCCGGGTCATTTTCTATTCCAACGGAAGCACCAACGAAGAAGGGCTGATTTTTGTGATGCCGGAGCTGGAATTCCGCGAACAGGAACGGGGGACGGATCAGATGATGATTGTAAGACGCTCCACCGGGAGCGTAATTCTCCAAAGGCCGACCTATAATTAAGCGAGTAATAGTGGAGGACGCCATGTTGAAGATAGGTGAAAAGAAAAACAATAACCGGGGGATGACCCTGGTGGAAGTCCTGGTGGGCATGACGGTTTTCGCCGTAGGCCTGCTGGGCCTGAGCCGGGTCATGTTTCAGGTAATGCATTCCAATATGAGTTCCAAGCATACCGTGGCCGCTACCAATCTGGCCCACCAGAGAATGGAGCAGATTATGAGCTCCACCCGGTATTCTTCCATTACCACCGCTAATTTCCCGAACGAGGACTACGGGCAGATCGGAGGAGGGAATGCCAATTTTTCCAATTTCAGAAGGATCGTGGCGATCGCCGACTCCACCAACTCCCTGGGCGCAAGCGTTCTCAAGGAAATTACGGTAAGGGTGGAATGGATGGAAACGGGCCGGCAGAGAGAGGTCGAACTCCGGTCCAGTATCAGTCGGTTCAAGGATATCGATCTTTAACGGTTTAGGGGAGATATGATTATGAGAAATTCCAGGAAATATCCCGGAGGATTCACGCTGGTGGAAATGATGATAGCCCTGTTTGTGGGGTCCCTGCTGATCATGATTTCGTACAACGTGTTGACCTCCCAGAAGAAGGCGGCCGACGCCCAGAACCAGTTCATCAACGCTCAGCAGAACGCGCGGGTGGCGTTGGAGACCCTGGAGAGGGAACTACGGTTGGCGGGATTGAATATCGACGATTTCAACGGACAGCCGATATTCATCGATGCCGCTCCCTATCAGGTAATTTACAACTCCGATATCTCCACCGGAGTAGCGGGAGTTCCGGGGATGAATATCAACCAAAACGTGCCGGTAAGCACCGGAGGGACATACATGATCGGGACCTTTCCGGGAGAGAATCTCGGCACCCTGCAAAGCTATAACAACAACGCCGAAACGATCCGGTTCACCCTGGACCGGGATGATAACGGTCTGGTGGATAACAACGACCGGTACGTGGAGACGAACAATCCCCACGACTATGCCTTGTACCGTGAAGAGAACGGATGGAAAAAGGACATAATAGCCTACGGGATCCGGGGCCGGGACAACTATCCCGACGGTCAATTCCCCGAACCGGTTTTCAAGTATTTCGGTGACTTCAACAATAACGGAATCGTGGTGTTGTGGGGAGACGGTAACAACGACGGCATCTTAAGCCAGTCGGAGATCGCCACCTTATCCCCGGTGCCCCAGAACCTGCTGGATAAGATACTGGAAGTGGAAATATCGATTGAGGGCGAGTCCGCCCTGCTGCAGGCCGGGTATTCCGGGCCGCACAGCTCTCCCGGCAATCCGCGGGTCTACCGCTCGATAGTGCTGACCAGCAAGGTTAGGGCGAGGAACGTGGGAACCGGGAGCGCCAATCTTCACGCCTGCGAAGATCCTCCTATTTCGCCCACCAGCCTTAACGCCGTGGACACCCCCAACGACAATGGAAGGTGTGTCACTCTTGCCTTCAACGGATCTTATGATGAATTGGCCGGGGAAGAGGATGTGATCAGCTATTCCGTC
Organism: Candidatus Krumholzibacteriota bacterium; assembly: GCA_016926065.1. Lineage (GTDB taxonomy): Bacteria > Krumholzibacteriota > Krumholzibacteriia > Krumholzibacteriales > Krumholzibacteriaceae > JAFGPI01. The sequence continues at coordinate 5,049 of JAFGPI010000047.1, read as the reverse complement.
TACCGGAGGCTGGACGGGGATCACTCGTGGGAATGCGTCGGATCATTGGTTCCCAAGGCGGTATCCAGCTATACCTATTTGGATGATGAATCATCTTTGGCCGGAGGTCCGGAGCCTTTTCAGGCCTACTATTATTATGTTACCGCCTGGGATTGCCGTCCGCAGGAATCGAACCCGTCCAATGTGGCCGGACCGGTTACACCCAATCCGGACGGACCGCTTCCGCCGGTCATCTTGGACGCCTTTGACACGCCCTGTGACGCCATTGATGAGATCACGGTGGTGCTGCAAAAGTCTTCCGACGATCAGGCAAGCGGGGGAACGGTTAGCCAGTATGAAATCTTCCGGGGAGTGGCGAAGGGCGGAGGAACCCTCTCCAAGACCCTGATAGGCAGGATCAACGCCGACGGCTCCGACTACTACAAGTACCTGGACAATCCCACCAATAATCTATCCGGAGTACCGCCCGCCGCCGGAGATAATTATTATTATATGGCGCTGGCCGTGGGGGCGGCCGGTGATACGGTTGAATCGATTCCCTCGAACGAGTACGGAGCGGTATACTATTCGGGGACGATTTCCTCCTGCAAGCTTACCAGTGTTACGGACTATCCCGACGACGAGGGTGAGGCCCTGGTCGTTTCCTGGAATAAATCCGTTTCCGAGGACTGCGTGCCCTCGGATGTGTGGGGATATATTTTAAGGCGAAAGGCGATTTTCGATCCGGACTGGATAGACATATACTCCGTCGTCTCCACCGGATCGCCCACCTATACGCATCTCGATGAAGGCTTGATGAGGGGCGCGGAGTATAACTATTGCGTGATAACCGTGGGATTTGGGGGGGAAAAGGTCCCCTCCAACGAGATGAGCGCCATACCGCTCCGGAACACGGAGTTGGATCCTCCCGAAAATCTGATGGCGGAAGATATCCTCTGCGATGCCACCGGATCGATAAATGTTACCTTCGAGAACGCGCCCCAGGACATTCCCCTCAACGGCCGGGTCACTCATTATAATATCTACCGGCGGGGGGACCTGGGCGCCTACTCCAAGATCGGAAATATGCCGGCCGACGGTTCGGAAACCTACCTGTTCGTGGACGGACCGGTTTCCAATCCCACTTCCCCCCCGGTGGTGGGCGAATTTTATCATTACCAGGCCACTGCCTTTGACCAAGATCATGACCGGGAATCCGCTCCCTCCAACGAGGGGTATACGATGTCGGACGGAGAACCCGGAGCGCCGCGGATCACCGATGCGCGCGACACTCCCTCGGACGCCGGAAATAGTATCACGGTGATATTCGACCGCTCCGCCGATGACGGGCACTGTACCAACAACGTTATCGTTTACCGCGTATACCGGGAAACGGTGAATACCGGTTTCAGTCACGTGGTGGGCGAGATAACGGCCGTGGGAGCGGTCTCCTATACCTTCTACGACGATAACCTGTTCAGTCTCGATCCGCCGGTGGACGGGATCGGATATTATTACGTGGTCAGGGCCATCGAGACGGGAGGGGAGGAATCGGTCAATTCCAACGTGTACGGCCCGGTCTTCTCCATATCCCAGGATCCGTCCTCCTACATCGTTTTCGACGACGATTTCGAGACTGACAAGGGCTGGGATTCCTACCTGGTAAGGACTCAGGACGATTGGCAGAGAGGAGCGCCGGCCGGTAATGGAGGAACTGATCGAGGCAACCACGATCCCTCGACCGCTCATTCCGGCAGCAACGTGTACGGAAACGATATCGGAGTCGATGGATGGAACGGGGATTACCAGAACAATGTCGAGAGTTACCTGGTTTCTCCGTTGCTTGACTGCAGCGGACACAACAATCTGGTGCTCCAGTTCCAGCGCTGGCTCAACGTGGAGGAGCCGGCCTACGATCAGGCCACCATCCACATCAGCACCGAGGGAAGGAACGGTCCCTGGACCCAGATCTGGCAGAACGACAGTGAAATAACCGATAACAGCTGGATATTCATGGAGATAGATATTTCCCAGTGGGCGGATGGAGAGAGTGAAGTCGCCCTCCGCTGGGGTCTGAAAACGGACGGCGGACTGGTCTATGCTGGCTGGAATATCGATGATGTTTTGGTTAGGGAAAAGGCCGCCATGCCCTAGGGGCCCGGAAAGGTGATGCTTTATGAAACTGATGAATCACGGATTTAAAACCGGCGATCAGCAGGGATCGGCCCTGATTATCGTCATCCTGGTAATGCTGGCTTTGACCGGGATCGTGATGGGAGTGAGCTCCATCTCGGTGAACGAAACCCAGCTGGCCACCAACGAGATGCTCGATAAACAGGCCTTCTACCTGGCTGAAGCCGGCGTGGAAAAAAGCCTGCGCTATCTGAGCGAGATGACGGTGCCCTTCCTGGGATCGGGAGCGAATCGCGATCAGCCGGTGATTCTGTACGATACGCTGCATCTTTACAACAAGGGAACCGTCACCGCCTATCTCGATCCGCTCGACTCGAATACCGGCAATCCCACCCGTTTCGTCAATGTGAACGTGCGGGCGACGCTGAACGGTACCGGGATCACCAAGGTGCTGCAGGTCAAGGTGGGCCAGCAGAACTTCTCCCGCTACGCCTACTTCTCCGACCTGGAAAAATCCCCCTCGGGAAGCACCATCTGGTTCTATTCGGGCGATGAGTTCCACGGGCCCGTGCATACCAACGACCAGATGCATATATACGGAATGCCAGTTTTCTTCGAAGAGGTATCCAGCGGAGCGTCCTCGGTCGATTATTACCATGGCGGACCTCCGCAGGATAATCCCACCTTTCACGAGGGACTGACCCTGAACGCCTCGCTGATCGATCTTCCGCTCAACACCGACATGTTGCTGAACGCGGCCAATCAGCCGGGTGGATTGAAATTGAACGGCAATCCGGTGTATATCAAATTCCGGTTGGATGCCGCCGACAATCCCTACCTGGAGGTAACGATCGGTGGTGTCACCTCCAACATGAGCTATCCCGCCAACGGAGTGATATACGTGCAGGGTAAGGCTCAGGTGGAAGGTACGGTCAGGGGCCAGGTCACGGTGGGGTGCAACGGCGATATAGAGATCACGGATAATCTGGTTTATTACACCGACCCGAGGGTCGATCCGGCCTCCACCGATCTGCTGGGAATTGTGTCCGAGTCGAACGTGGAGATGAAGGATAACACGCAAAACCGTGATTCCGCCGACGAGACGGTTATGGCGGCGATTATGGCCCTCAATACCTCCTGGACGGTGGAAAATTATGCCAGCGGCAGCCCCCGGGGCAAGCTGGTGGTGCTGGGCGGGATCATTCAGAAACAGAGAGGCCCGGTGGGGACCTTCAACAGCTACGGTATAGCCACCGGTTATGATAAGGATTACAATTTTGACGAGCGCCTGCTGGATAGTCCTCCCCCGGCCTTCCCCACTACCGGACAGGTGGAAAAGATCGCCTGGAACGAGATCGATCCTTCCACCGATATATCGCTCAACGTCTGGTAGGGAGGAGAGGGAGTACGACAACCAAGGAGTATCAGGTTCCCCGGCCGGATAAGCATTGACCTTGCACGGCCGGGGAATTTCTATATCCTCCCTTCCCCGCCATCCTTCCCCTCCCCGTCCGCAGGGGGGTAATCTCTTACCGGATTTGCTTTAACGCCCGGTTCCGAGAAGCCGCGAATTTCGATCGGCGGTTCAATTGTCAATTGACAGGGGCCGGCGGGCATTGTTATGTTAGGCTGTCTGGAGTTATCAAAGAATCTTGTAACTTAAGACGGGGAGAAGGCTATGAGAAGACTTATTTCAGTTTTGGTGGCGGTGGCGCTGCTTTTGCTGGGGGGATGCAAAAGCAAGCATCCTTCACTGATAAAGATAGAACCGGAGTTCAATCCCGGCAGCGTGCAAACGATCGTGATATCACCGGTCATCAGTTCGGTTACCAAAGGCGAGGATCCCAACCGCGAGTCGGAAAGGATCACCGAAAGAGTGCTGTGGAATCAAGTTTCCATCCGGTCGGATTACAGGTTCATCGCGCCCAACCAGTTTATGGTGGCGCTGGCCAAGGAAAAGCTCAGAGATGACATATCCGAATATAAGGAGGAGTGGATAAAGAACAACCAGGCGGATCCCAAGATATTGCAAGCCGTAAAAACGCACTGTAGCGCGGACCTGGTACTCATTCCCCACGTTTATCTGTGGTACAAGGATGAGGCCGATTACCGCGAGGCGGGAACGGCCTCGGTAACCCAGGTGGGGATAACGATCAGTCTGGTTGAGCCGCTGACGGGAAAGATACTATGGGAAGCCACCGATGAGAATTACAAGGAAGCGGTCAGAACGGAGGGAGAACGGGTGCGGGTGACCTCCGACGCGGGAATAGACCGGATAGTGTCCGGGCGCACCGCCACCGGAAAGGATATGTACGCCGCTCCCCCTTACGAGGACGTGGCCATGATGGTCATCGAGGCGATCATCAATGCTATTCCGCAGAAGCTGACCAAAATGTAATGGATATTAAATGGATGCGTGAGGCTCTCGGAGAAGCCGAGAAAGCCCTGGAAAGGGGAGAGGTTCCGGTCGGCGCCGTCATCGTCCGGGAGGGGGAGATCATAGGCCGGGCTCACAACGAGGTAGAAATCCGTTCGCTCGCTGCCGCGCACGCGGAAATGCTGGCGTTGGAAAGAGCCTCCCGGACCGTCGGTGACTGGAGGCTGGAAGGATGTACGATATACGTTACGGTTGAACCCTGTCATATGTGTCTGGGAGCCCTTTATCTCTCCCGCGTGCAACGGCTGGTATACGGAGCCAGGCAGCCCCGCAGCGGTGCCTGCGGTTCGATCGGTGATCTTCACCGTTCCGGCCTCTATGGCCATGAGATGGAAGTCACCGGGGGCGTGCTGGAGGAACGTAGCACCGGCCTGCTCAAGGAGTTTTTTGCCGGAGTAAGAGAGGAAGAAAAGAAGCGGAGAGATGCGAGAGCTGGCTGAATCGGCACGATTGGAAATCGTGTGTGGGGGTGACTCCACCGAGGGTTCGAATCCCTCTCT
>JAFGPI010000046.1 GCA_016926065.1 Candidatus Krumholzibacteriota bacterium | reverse complement strand
TCAGTGGAATACTCGACGGCCAGCTTTCCTCCTCGGTTAAGATCGCGGGGATGTCCGCGGCCATAGTGGGAAGCACCGCCTCCAACACGCCTCCCCACATCCCTCAGGGGGGGCCCTTCCAAAAGCCCCCCACCAACAAAGCCGAAATAATATTGGGCAGCACCAATGTTTTCATCGGCAACGGTGGAGGGGGAGGGGGCGGCGGTGGCGGAGGCGGAGGAGAGGCCGCGCAGGATACCGCGCAGGCGGCCGCGGCGGCGGAAGGACACTTCCTGGACGTGAAATTCGTCGATAAAGGGGGTAAACCGGTCAGCGGAGTGAATTATACGGTCAGATCGCCGGACAACCAGGAAAAAAACGCTCCCCTGATGGGAGAGGTGAAACAAACCGGCTTGAAGGAAGGCAATTATGAAATCGCCCTCAAGGGAATTACCAAGGCCCAGTGGTCTGCCCCGCGGGCCCGGGTGGGGGAAAAGGTCAAGCTACTGGTGGAAACGGTGGGAGTGGAGGCGGACGAAAAGGCAAGCCTGCGCATTTTTATCAAGGATATAAACTTCGCCGACCGGCTCCTCAAAACGATCGATACCAAGCTGAGCGGTGACAAGATAGAGGAGGAGTGGGAACTGGAGATAGACGAGGACCTGCTGGAGGACCAGGAATCAAAGATGCAAAAGGGCGGTTATATCTACCCCTCTTTCTATTTTATGGTTTCGGTGGCGGGATTGACCTCGAAATCGAACGTGCTGGTTTACAAAGACTTCGCCGAGCTGGAACTTCGCGACGAGGACGATAATCCGATCGGCAACGTTAAATACAGGGTTTTTCTGCCCAACGGCGATGTCCGGGATGGTTACCTGGACGGCCAGGGCTACGCCAAGATAGAAAACCTTCCACCCGGCAAGATTGAATACTCCTATGATATCAAAGATAAGAAAGCCTGATCCTTTAAACCCGAGGTTAACGGCGAACCATGGCGGAAACGAACATTAAGACGGTACTGAGCCACGGTAAAAAATCGGTCGACATCATCGAATTCGGGAAGGGCCTGTACAATCAAAAGAGTGTGGTGCTGATGCCGGCACGGGTGGGGAGCGATGACGGTCCCACCGGGGACGCCAACGATCTCCTCAACCTCACCATGTTCGAAGGTATCGCCTCCCTGGCGGCCGTCTATAAGCAGTTCGAATTCGATCCCCGGCGCCAGTTGGTCCTGGCCGGACATGCCGATCCGGGCGGGGACACGGCGTTGAATTTCGACCTGTCCAAGAAGCGCGCCGAGGCCATCTACTGCCTATTGAACGGTCAGAAAGACCGTTGGGCCGATCTGGCCTTGGACAAACACGTCATCCAGGATTATAAATGGATGATGACCTATTTCAGCTTCTCCCGCCCCGACTTCGATTGCGATCCGGAAAATATCGATAATAACTGGGATGACAAGACCTACCAGGCGCTTAAAAACTTTTTCGCGGCGGCTAAAAAATATTTCAAGCTGGGATTCGCGGACGACCTGGCCGACAAGGTAAAGGATGACGCCGACAAAAAATGGCCCAAGGTGATCTGGAAAGCGGTCTTCGATCTGTACCTGGAGGATATCTGCGGTTTTCTCAAAATAAAGCCAGAGGATTTGGCTAAATACCGCAAGAAGAACCTCAAGTTCCCCTCCAAGGGGAAGAAGTTCGTGGGCTGCGCCGACTCCTTTCCCCTCCACGATCCCGAAGCCAGCAAATACCATAAGGATAAATACCGCCGGGTGGATGCGCTCTTCTTCTACCGGGATCAGGTCCCGGGGGTGAAAAAGGGCACTCCCAAATTCATCTGCCCGGCCGCGGAAAATCAACCGCACAAGGCAATTAAGTGCCCCCTCTACTACGACGGGCATTTCCAGGCGAATTATATCAGCCCCCTGGACGACCTCAGCATGATCGCCTATCACCTGAAATTCGATTTCTTTAACGCCAAGAAGATAAAGAAAAAAAATCCGCCCATCACCCAGGTGCCGGAGGGATTGACCATCCTGGCCTACCATTACACCGGAGCCGGGGCGGCGAAAAAGAAGGAGTCGATACCCTCCATCACCAAATACAACGAGGGGAAATATACGGTCAAGGTGACCGACGACGGGGCCCGGACGAATATTCATTTCGAGTTCAAGACCGCCATCACCATCGCGGGGAAGAAGAAGCGCCGCTGGGTGTATACCAAGGATAAGAACGCCAAGCCGAAGCTGGTGATAGAGGCCGACGACGATATCAATAAATTGATGAAGCCGGACAAGTTCGCCGAGAGGCAGTGTTATTACGACCTGCCGGAAGAGTGGTCCTCCGAGAATTACATGGTCCGCTACAAGGAGGGGGCGGCCTGGCGGGGCGGTCGCTTCCATGACGTGCTCAAGGACAAACTGAAACTCAAGCCTTACGGCAACAAGCCGTCGGACATCAATAATCCGCTGATATTCTCCCTGGACGATATCGTGCTGGTAAAGGCCGACGGCAAGCAGGACATAAAGGATAAGGATCAGAACAACGGCGCCCAGAACCTTTCCGCCAATTCCAGGATAACCCTTTTCCACGTGGAAAAGCAGGAGCTGCAGTTGTACAAATTGCGCAATGACGGAAGCATCCAGGCCCCCAAGGTCACCTCCCCCTGCTTCAGCGACATCGATTTCAGAAAAGACGGCGCGGTCTATAACAACGTCATCACCGACGTGCCGCCCGACACCCGGGGGATACTCTTCGCCAACGAATTCTACGGCGTCTTCGACAAGCGGGCCGGGCAGGCCCCGGGCACCTTCGATCCGGCCAAGATGCAGATAAAGGGTTGCCGGGCGGCCTGCCTCAAGGACGATTCCTCCCACCTCAACATGAAGGTGCAGAGCCTATACCTGGACACCACCTCCAAGGTGTCACTGGTGGGCGGGAGCCAGACCATCAACGGAACGGGCACGAAGTTCCTGGATAACGTGGTCCCCGGGCACAAGTTGTTCACCTGGTTCAATGACGCCTGGAAGGCCACCACCTACACGGTGGATTCGGTGCAAAGCGACACCCGCCTCACCGTGACCGCCGCTCCCGCCGCCAACGAGGCCAATGTATTTTTCAAGATAGAACAGCCCCATAACCGGCATTCCTGCCAAATCGTGGGAAATTTCAACCTGATCTACCTCCACTACTGCTGTCCCATCAAGGGGCCGGGGGGATTGAAGGTACGCTCCTTCCTGATCGTGTACTGGAACGGCCGTTTCGTGGCCTCCGGGGTAACCAACATCCAGTTGGAGAACTTCGAAAGGCTGGGGTGCAAGAACGCCCGGGAACGCTGGAATTATAAAGGATACACCCTGGAACCAGTCAAGCTGGACGCCGACCGGAAAGGGAAGATCCAGATCAAGCCCTACTATTTCTTTGAGGCCAAGACGGCCGACCGGGGCGGCCGGCATAAATGCACGGTATCCATCACCAATAACGCCAACGACGGGGAAATGGGAATCGACACCTCCAAGATGTATCACCCCGACTACAAGATCCGCAATTACCTGAGCGCGGCCCAGTACGGGGGCGCCGCCCGCTACACCGATATCGACGGCAAGCAGTTCGAGGGCCTCACGGTGTCCCACGAATTCGGACACGCCACGGGCCTGTACGACGATTACATGTATGACAAGGGGGAGCATAAGAACGACGATGATTCCTATTTCGGCCAGTATTATCCGGGCATGCCCTACCATCACGACCTGGGATCGATGATGCAGACCAACCGGGCGCCGCGGATGAGGGAGCTGTATCATTTCATAAACCGTATAAACGACGCCTCCGAGGATAACAACGAGCTGAAGAAACTACTCAACGGCACCCTGTACCAGGCCGTTCACCGCTATAAAAAGGGCGGGGCCAATAAAACCATGCATTTCCATCTCAAGAAGGACCCCCACGATTACCGCGATATCTACAAACCGTTCAAATCGAAAAGGGCGCAGAACACCGGAACCGGCAGCGTGGACCTGCATCTCTACAAGATCGGCACCGACGAGATGTCCCGCACCATCAAGATCGGGGCCAATCCGCCCGGATTCGCCTTCAACGGAATCCAGGTGGTTTTTATCAAGATCGGTTTCATCTTTCACGACCACGGAGCGAACAACTGGGCGGCGGTGGACAAGACCGTGTGGATGAACGACGTCAAGGCCAAGCTCAAGGCTCTCAATAACCGGTTCTATCTGAAGAACAGCGGGGCCAAACCCGATTTCAAGAAAACCTACCTGTTCTTTTTTCCCATCTGCCTGGAGTATTCGGCCATCAACGCCAAGGTTAAGGCCGCGGAGCTGGCAGACGGCAAAACCAACGTGCAGGCGACCGCCGCCGGAAACGCGGCGGAGACCGCCACCAAAAACGCGGCCAACTATACCATCGAGGTCACCTTTAACAATACCCGCGACGTAACCGCCCGGGTGGCGCCCCTGTCCACCCTCAAGGTAGGGGAACTGGTGGATTCGCGCTGGATAGCCAGGTATATCCTGGGACATGATCCCGGGGGAACAACCTGGAACAATCCCACCCCCGTCCAGGCGCAAGTCAGCTCCGCCGATTTAGCGTACGTGCGGACCTGGATACGTTCGGCGAGCGGTCTGGGGGATAATACCTTTAACTTCGTGGGAACCTAGAAGGGGAGACGGGATGGATCATGATCAGGCATATGATAAATTTTACGCTGCTGGTAATTGTCCCGGTAACCGGTTTATTCTGTATGGCAAAATCGAATGACAATAACGAAAAAAAGGAAGAGAAGATGGCTCTTGAGATAAAAAATGTAGCCTATCCGGTGCCCTTTGCTAATTTCCAGAGGAATTCCTGCGTTCCGGTGGAGATGCGGTCCCGCTGGAGCCCCCTGTGGTCCAGAAAATATATCGAGATCAACGAGGAGATAATGATCACCCCCGCCACCGTTCACCTCAAGGAGAATATCGTGGGGGTGAGATCCGAATCCGACCTGCTGGTTTACGACACCCGGGGAGAGTTTAAATACCAGTTGTCGCTCAGCGGCGGGGCCGAGGTGATTTTCGGACAGAGGGGCATGGCTTTCGTCAGCCCCTCCCTCCAATTGACCTGCCAGGATTACGATCAAAACGAGGTGGGCAGTCCCGGGGTCATTCCGGGACTGGACGATTGGGCGGGCGCCCTGATCCTGAAACCGGCCCTCGATAATGTTCTCGCCGTGGTGCAGTTCACCGGAGGTCCGATGCGCTCCCCCCGGAAATATCACGTCTACAGCTTCAACCGCCGGGACCGGCGCGTCAACTGGTACCAGGAATACGAAGGCTCCCTGGACCACGCCCTGCTGACCGCCGACGGGGCGAAAATAGTCATTATCAAGCAAAACCAGGTGATAATATTCGACGCCACGGACGGGAAAACCCTCCATTCCTTCCAGACCGGCGTCGACCTGTCCTTGACCGCTTCCCTCGACCTCCGGGACAACCTGATCCTGCTGGCGGAAAAGTACGAAGAGAACCGAACGGAGAAATCGTTGCGGGCCTTCTCCCTGGAGGGAGAAGCCCTCTGGAGCCTGGCGCTCTCCGCCCCGCAAGAGAACCAGCCGCCGGCCTGCGGCGGGGGGGATCGGGTTTACTTCATCGATGCCATGCTGCTGAACTGCCTGGAAAAGGGAGAGGTCAAATGGACGGCCCTGCTTAAACCGGCCGAATGGAACTGGATAACCATTACCCGGGACAACCACGCGGTGGTCCTGAACGGGCCTTTTCTCACCCTTTTCGATCCCGCGGGCGAAAAGGTTTTCGAAAGGCTGGTCACCAAAACCGACGAGGAATTTTTCGCCCCCCCGGCGCTGAACGCCGAGGGCAAAGTGCTGGTGGCCGGCCAGCAGACGCTGTATTGCTTTGAATAGCGGGAAAAACAGGCCGGGGAACAGCGGCTGAAATTTCATCCGCCCAATTCCCGTGGGGGCGGCCGGGAGCCATGGAATCCGGATTCTTCATCCGCGCTATACCAGAGGGCAGGGCGGCCGGCGGACGGCCTCAACGATTTGATCATAACCGGAAGTAGGTGAATATGGGTTCGCTCCACAATCAGTTCCGATTCGACCTCCCCGGAGAATGGGAGGATCAAACCGTGTTCGTTTTCCGGGGACCGATTATCGGGGAATCCGAGCACAAGTTGCTGGTCACGATCGACAGGAATCCGCAGCAGGACGATATCCGGGAATTCGCCCGGGATAGAACCTCACCCCTGGTCGACAGCCTGCAGGGATTGGAGGTGCTCAAAGACGAGGAAATCACCCTGGAGGACGGCAATCCCGCCTATGAATTCGTATGCAAATGGATTCCCTCGGAGGAGATATCGATCATCAAGAAATACGTGTTCGTATTCTACGACAGGATGGGTTTTACCTTCAGCTGTGATTTTTCCAAGAAGTCGTACAAGATACTGGGCGGGCAGATGAGCGGGATTATCGAATCGTTCCTGCCCGGCACCTATCAG
>JAFGPI010000045.1 GCA_016926065.1 Candidatus Krumholzibacteriota bacterium | reverse complement strand
ACGAAACCGGTCAGGTAGGAACCTCTTCTGCCTTTTTCCAGCACACAACCCACCCAGGGGGTTCCCCGGCCGTCCACCACCAGGGATCTTATGGTATCGAATTGCCACAATATCCGGTATTCGTTCTGATAGATCAACTTCAGTCCCGTGGCGTCCACCCCCGCCCAGAACACTCCATTCCAGCGGTAAGCCCGGTTGGGCGTCGCGCAGTACAACTCTCCCCCGCCGGAAGAGATCGCCACCGGCGCCGCGGCCAGCCCCGCCCCGAAGGGGGCCCAGGAATCCCCGTCCCAGAGTTGCACGCCGTTTTCCCCGGCGCAGTAGATTTCACCGCCGTGAGCGCACACCGCGTACACCTCTCCCAGCGCGTAACGGGTATAGGCATAGGTGTCACGGTTGAACCGGGCGATTCCCCCGGAAAAAGCGATCCACAACAGATTACCGTCCGGATCGTACCATATATCGTACACCCGGTGGCGATAGAGGCTGTCCGATAACTGCGGTTCCAGCGCGTGTTTGTTCTCGTAGAATTTTGCCATGCCGTTAAGGGATCCGTAATAAATATCTTCCTCCACGCTGGCCAGACAGGTTACGCTGTCGCTGAGCATCAGGTCGTAAATGGCATCGTGGTGCCGGGATATAGGATTATCCTCCCAGTTTTCTATGCGGGTTATTCCCGCGCCTGTATACGATATCCACAGGCTGCCGTGGGGATCGAAAACAATATCAGTCACGTAACTCGACTTTAGGTCCAATCCGTTGTAATACTGGATAAAGGTTGAATCGCCCAGGTCGTATAGCAGTATTCCCCCGTTGGTGGCGCACCAGAGACTGTCTCCCCGGTTAATAATTCGGGTGATCGCGCTGGAGTTGAGAAACGTTTCCCACTCTCCCGGAGCTCCGCTGGCCCCCCCCGTTATCAGCATCATCAAGCTAAATAGAATTATTGTCGACCGTCTCACTAATCTCTTTCCCCGGTGTGAAACCATTGCGGAAAACCTCCAGATAAACATGCCTTGACTGATCTTAGCAAAATAAAAAGATAATCGGAAACAGAACGTTCACCATATTCGAGAATTTCTCCCTCCAGGGCGTGCCGCCAGTTCCGGTACGATGCGACCCGCCATTTCCCGGTGATTCCCGGCCGGTAGCTCCCGGGGATGCAAGCTTCCGGCTCCAGCCAGGAAGGCAGCAGGGGTGGAGGTCCCACCAGGCCGAGACGCCCCGAGAGCAAATAGAGATAGAGCTCCACCTTGAATATGTCGGGTATCTCCCTGCCTGATTTCTTTTGTCCCCGGGGCCAGTTAACCTTACCCCCTCCCCCCGCGAAACGTTCCTCCCGGAAAAATCTCACTCCCCCGAATAACCGTCCCCCTACCCGGCAAATAGCGGTCAGGACGGCGGATAGCGGAAGCAAACAGAGAGCGACCATTATATCGGTCATTCTGGCTATGCCCCGGGTGAGTAGCTGCCTCGTGCCGCGGTCTATGGAAAACATATAGGTACCGTTTAATTCCTCCACCCTTACCCCCGAAGGCATGAAGCGGGCCAGGGGTGAAACGATCCTCACATCGATCATCCTCTTATCGAGACCGGTAAGATAGTCGGTGACCGGTTTATCCCGGAGGGAGGAAGGAAGAATGATCAATTCCTGAATCTTGAATTTCTCCACCAGGGCGGGGAACTGGTCCCAACTTCCCAGGGCATCGGGTTGATCGCCTATCATACCGACGATATCTATTCCGGCCCGCGGAGATTCGGCGACCACGGAGGAAAAACCTCTGATCTCCTCTTCGTTGCCGGACAACACCACTCTCTTTAAATCGAAATTGGACCTCACCAACAGTTGGTGCACCCGACGTATCAGGTAACGGAAGGAGAATACCGCCAGCACGGAAAAAACAGCGTGGCCGGAAAGCACCGCCCGGGAAAATATCCGGTAACGGGTCAGGTAGGTGGAAACGAGCAGGATGGCGAATACCGTCATCAGGGCCCGGGTGACCTGGGCAAACTCCTGAGCGGAAGTGGTTTCCCTCCTGATCCGGTACAATCCGGCAAAGATGAAGGTCAGAATAAAAACCAGATGATAGAAGAATATGAAATACTGGTACCAACTCAACGGATACAGTCCGAAAGTAAACCAGGGCTGCAGGAAAGCGCGCAGATAATAGGCGGCCAGGAAGCTTAGATTCATGGCCACCAGATCGGCGAGGAAAAAAACCAGCCCCTTGAGCATCCCGCGGCGGCGGCGGAAGAAGTAAAAAACCCGGTCCCATTTCTCATAATAGCGAAGCAGGCTGAGCAGGTGCAGCAGAAAAGGCTTTTTGAGCATCGATGCGGCGCTGGATCTCTCATAGAGATGAACCATCTCCGCCCGGGGAACGTAGAAAACGTCCCAGCCATGCTGATTCATGCGGAAGCACCAATCGGTATCCTCGAAGTAGAGAAAGAATCGCTCATCCATAGGTCCCACCTGTTCTATCGCCTCCCGCCTCACCATCATGCAGGCGCCCAGCACCCAGTCCACGCGCCGGGCCTGCTCGTGGTCGTAATCCATAAGCAGATGTTTCCGCAGGGCCCGGGCCCGGGGAAATAGTTTTCCCAGGATGGTGCGTCTCAAAATCAGGGTCTTGATGGTGTAGAAAGAGCGGCAGGAATACTGCAGCCTTCCGTCCGGGTAGAGTAATTTTGCTCCGGCGATGCCGACCCGGGGATGCTCATCCATAAACTCGATCAGGCGGTCTATCGATCCTTCCCGCACCTCGATATCCGGATTAATAATCAACACCTTTTTCCCGCTACTCGATCCTATACCCTGATTTACCCCCTTGGAGTAACCCCGGTTTTCCCGGTTGCATTCCAGGGTAAATTCTCCAAACTTACGGGCGATCAAGCGGGGAGTACCATCCCCGCTGGCATTGTCCACTATTATCACTTCGTGGGAACAGGAAGGAGGGTGGCTTTGCAGCGAACCCAGGCACTTCTCGATCGGGGTGAGGCTGTTGTGCGTAACGATAATAATAGATAAATCCATTTAAACCTGTTCGAGGGGCTACTTCCATCGCCGGGGATTCATGAATCTCAGACGCCAAACCATGAATGCCGCCTCCCAGATGATCTTTTTGGACATCTTGGATATTCCGACCCGCCGGTCAGTGAATATTATGGGAATTTCCTTAATCCGGAAACCTTTCTTCCAGCAGAAAAAATTCATTTCGATCTGGAACGAATAACCATCGCTGCGGATGGTATCCAGGGGCAACCGCTGCAGGACCTCCCTCCGGAAACATTTAAAGCCGCCGGTCGAATCCTTCAGGGGGAGGCCGGTTACGATACGGGTGTAGATATTGGCTCCGCAACTGAGAATCAACCGGCTGAGCGGCCAGTTGATGACGGTAATCCCGTTCAGATACCTGGATCCTATGACCAGATCGTTATTCTTTATCTCTTCCAAGAATTCCGGGATGGCGGCCGGATCGTGGGAAAAATCGGCGTCCATCTCAAAGACATATTTCGTTTCGGGATGGGACAGGGCCCATTTGAATCCGGCGATATAGGCCGACCCCAGTCCCATCTTTCCCGGGCGGTGAATAGCATGGACCCGGGGATTGGTCCGGGACAGCTGCTCGACGATGTCACCGGTTCCATCGGGAGAATTATCATCCACTATCAAGATGTCGATCTCCTCCGCTAATCCCAGAACCGTCCGGATAATGTTCTCGATATTTTCTTTTTCGTTGTAGGTAGGTACCACTACCAGGGTTTCCATTTCACTTCCCTCTTCTGTTGATGATCGGATCAATCAATACCGCCACCAGTATGGCTAATATAAAGGAAATCAGCGACGCGATCAATGATACCCGCAGCACCGGCGAATAAAAGCGGAAGGTAACTTCATGCTCGCCGGCCGGAAGGGACAGCGCGCGCAGGCAGTAATCAGCCTTCAAGATTTCCATTTCCCGGCCATCCACCCGGGCCCTCCAGTGGGGATAAAATATCTCGCTCAGTACCAGCAAACATGGTTTTTCCACCCGCACCTTCAGGTCGAACGAATTCAGCTTATAATCCACTATCTCCACCGTGCTGCCCGAGGCGGATTCCACCCTTCCCGGTGGCCGTTTTTCCAGGAGCACCTCCCGCCGGGGATCAAAGGCGGGGGAGACCAGCTCGCCCAAGGCGTGCTCTTTATTAATGACTCTGAACTTATCCACGAAGAAGAAGCGGGGAAGGGCTCCGGGATTCTCATATATATAGGCCCGGTCCCCCTGGTAAACCAGAGGGTAGGGAGAGTTATCCTTGAAGAGCGGGTAGATAGATACAAAATATTTAACCGCCAGCATATCCAGTATCTGGTGGGGAAAAGAACCCTGGTTGACGCGTTGAAACATCAGCTCCATGAGGTTCTGGTAATTCTGCAGCTTGGCCGCGTGGTATCCCCCGATGGAAAATATGCCGGACATCATGTAGCTATTATCGCTGAAGGGGAACAGGCTGAGTCCCCAGCGGCCCGGCTGGGCGGCCGGGACGGGGAAGATCCGGAACAGGCTGTCGTCCTTCTTGAGGAATTCCATGGCCGGGGTGGGCTTACTGAAAACCTCGCGGTCGCCCTTTGATTTAATGATCCGGACGTTTTCCGTGTTCCACACTTTTTGGGGATTTACCACTCCGACATCCACGGTGTAAAGGTCTATAAGAGCTATTGCCGCCAGTGATATCATCATAACGGACGAGGGAATCTTCCTCAAGGAAGCCAGGTATAGAACCGCCCCCACGGCAACCAGAAAAAAGAGAGTGCGGACCAGGTCCTTGGCGTAAGCATCGGCCGCCAGGTTAATCCACTGCTGATTGACCTTCCTGCCCACAGTGGGATTCTGCAACAGGCCGTCCCTAACCGATCCCTGGAAGACCAGCACCAGTGCGAATATTATTCCGACTGCCGCCAGTATCCATTTCATCCTGTCGGGACGGAGCAGGCGGGGCAACCCATCCTGGCTATGCAGTCTCAGGTATGCCTCCAGGCCCAGTCCCATTAGAACCACCGTGGAAAGCTGCTGCACGATCAGTATCATGACCGGGACCCGGAATTTGTTGAAATAGGGAAGGAACTTGAACAGCAGATCATAGAGAAGCGGAAAGAAGCGCCCGAAACTTATCCCGGTGGATAGGGCGGCGATCACGAAGAGGAACCACTTCCAGCGGTTACGCACCAGAAAGAGGGCCATAACCGAAAAAATAAAAGTGCCTATACCCAGGTAGTTGGGATAATCAGTAAACGGCATCTCTCCCCAATAGGTCGCTTTTCCGTAACCCGCCGCCCAGGGGAAAATGAAGGTCATCAGCTCCCGGGGATGGAGGCTCCAACTGGTGGCGTAGCCGTAATCCACCCCGCCGCCGCTTCCGCCTCCCCCGCCGCGGATCGAGTAGGCGGCGTATTCCCGGACCGGAAAGACCAGCACCGCCGCTATTCCCAGGGCCAGGACGAATACTCCTATCACGCATCCGAGATTGAGCAGTATCTCCCTTTTCCGGCCCGCCCGGTAATGGTAACCCGATTCGAGTAAAAATACCGCGCCCATTATCAGATAGGTGTAGTAAGAGATCTGGATGTGCCCCCGCAGCATCTGGAAACCGAGGGTGATGGCCAGCAGGGCCGAGTTGCGGAACCGGTTCTTTCCCAACATGATATTCCTGATAAAAAGAAAGGCCCAGGGCATGTAAGCCACCGCGCAGGCCTGCGATCCATGACCGTTGGCGGCGGTGGCCAGATAATTGGGCATGATTATGAATATCATGGCGGCCAGCAACGACACCGAACCGCGGACCGCGAACGAACGCAGGAGCAGGTACATACCGATTCCGGCCAGCCATAAATGCAGCAGCAACCAGATCATCTCGGGAAAACCGATTTTATGCAGGAGAAAGGCCACATAGGAGGGCGGATACACGTAGGGCGTGTAGGACACGCTTGAATAGCTGGGCATCCCGCAGAAGAGATAGGGATTCCATAAGGGATAGATCCCCTCTTCCAGGGCCTTCTTCCCCACGGTGGCGAAGGAGAGCGGCGCCTGGGTGTCGGGAACCATGAATATCTTGTTTTGAAATATTATCTCGGGCAGCAGGACACAGAGCAATACTATCAGTAATACCGCCACCATCAATCCCCGGCGCCAGGGAGCGGTTGAATCGAAAGTGCCCACCGGATCGAAATCCCGGCTCCTGCCCCTGGGGGATTCCCTGTTTTTCGCCAATCGCGACCTCCTGCCTACCGGTCACCGCCTATTGAAATCCGAGTGGCGGGTCGAAATCCCCCCACTCCGCGCGTGAACGCTACATCCACCGCCGGTCAGCTTCACTTTAAGTCTAACATGTTACCGCAAGCTAGTAAACCAGCAAAATCATATCGATTAGAGTGTTACCGGCCGCTGGCTATCCTGAGCGCGCCCCGCCAGGCGGCCTTGAATAATCCCCAGCGCCCGGTAATGAACAGTCCCCCCAGCAGCAGCGCGTATGCCAGGATATGGAAAGGAAAAGACAATATCCTCCACCAGAGGGGCCGGAAGCGGTTGAAAAGCTTGTAGGTGCTTACCAGCCGGTTCTCCAGCTTGAACGGCGTAAAACCGCCACCGCTGCTGGAGCTTACCTTGTGCCACACCCGGGCGGCGGGTTGATAGTAACATTTCCACCCGGCCCGCCGGGCTCGCAAACAGAAATCCACATCCTCACAGTATATATGATAAGAAGGATCGAGCAATCCGATATCCTCCAGCACCGCCCTCCTCACCAACAGCGCGCATCCTGATACCCAGGCGGTGGGACCTCCCTCCGGTTTCCTCGCTCCGGCTTCCCTGCGGATGTCCTTGTGCCGGGGTATTCCGGAAAGCGTACCGATCACCCCTCCCCCATACCAGATTCGGTCCGGATCATCATGGTACAGAATACAGGGCCCCACGATGCCTATATCCGGTTTTTCCAGGGCCCGCATCATTTCCCGGAAACAGGAAGGATCCACTTCGGTATCGTTATTGAGCAGCAGGAATGCTTCGCCGCCCTTATCCAGGGCGTATCTCAATCCGACATTATTTCCCCGGGCAAACAGTTCGTTGCGCTCGTTCTTTATCAGGGTCACCTGGGGGAAAGAATCCTCCAGGATGGACAGCGACGAATCGGTGGAGGCGTTATCCACCACGATTATCTTCAACGGAGGATCCTCCACCGCCAACAAAGATTCCAGGCAGGGACCGATGACCGCCTCCCCGTTCCAGTTCAGCACGATCACGTACAACCCTCCTCTATCCAACGCGTTCCACCTCCCCCCGCAACTCCCGGAATAGCCCCCCCATAACCTCCACCAGGGCTGACCAGGAAAAACGTTTCTTTTCCTCCGCGAAAAAAGGCGCCATCCTCTCCCCCCAGTGGCCGGTGAAAAATCTGTCGACCGCCTCGGCCAGGGCCTCCGGGTCGGCCGGCGGAACGATGAAACCGGTTTTATCCTCCGCCACCGCATCGGGGAGCCCCCCCACCCGGGTGACTATCTGGGGGCGGTCGAAAGCCAGGGCGATCTGGGCTATCCCGCTCCCGGTCGCCGAGAGGTAGGGCAGCACCACCAGGTCGGCGGCGGTGAAATATTT
>JAFGPI010000044.1 GCA_016926065.1 Candidatus Krumholzibacteriota bacterium | reverse complement strand
CATTCAGCATCGCCTTTATGGTTTTTTTCAGCGATTCCTCTGATTTTGCCTGAAAGAAGTATTCGGGCTGGACATCTCCGGCCACCGAAACCACCGGCTCCTGGTTCGGCGCCAGCACCGGTTTTCCGCTGGCCATATATTCGAACAGCTTGATGGGGGACCGGTATTCGTTGGTATGAGAGATCACTCCCGCGTCCATGGCGTCTATGTAGTTTGCCATCTCCCGGTTGGGTACCTGCCCGGTGAAGATCAGACGATCCTCAAAACCCAGGCGGCGGCCGATTTCCTGCAAACCGGTTTTGCCCGGGCCCTCTCCCACCATCAGCAGGACCACCTGGGGATTATTCCTCACCGCTTCTATGAATACCGGGAGGAACCATTCCACCGCCTGCCAGGTCGACACGTGCAGGAAAAATCCGACGAAACCGAAAACGATTTTATCCTCTATCCCGAATTTCCGGCGGACCGCCCGGCCGTCTGCCGGAGCGGCGAAGTACGATTCTTCCACCCCGTTGGGAATGACATGGATCTTCTCCGCCTCGATATCGGGATACTGCGAGATAATCGAGTTCTTGAGAAATTTCGACACCACCGAGATGATGGTGGCGTTCCGGAAGAGGGAATGCTCACAGCGCCGGGCCAGGGAGGAGAGATAGTTTTTCCTCACCCTTTCGAATCCGGCCAGCTCGTTCACCTCCACCACCAGGGGGAGGCGGTATTTGCGGGCTATCTTGCCGGAGCGGAAAGAAAAGAAGAAATGCCTTTCATAGATAAAGTCATAATGGTGCGACCTCAGCAATGATTTGAATTTACCCCGGGACCAGAAATTATAGCAATATTCGAGCAGGGCGAAGACCGGTCCCGGTATCAGGGGTATGATCAATTCAGCCTTGCTTTTCCTTTTTTTGGTGTCGTAAGGATTGTCTCCCGCCCGTACGGTAGGATCCCCCTCGCCCAGGGGCCACAGGAACTCGACCCTGTATCCCCGGCCGCGGAAAGCGGTGACCATCCCCCGGATATGGATTCCCTCGGAACCGGTCCCCTGCGTTCGCAGGTGGTAGAGTACCCGCTTAGGCGCCTTTTCGTGGTCCATTTACCCGCTTTCTCCCTCAGCTCTATAGCTATTCTGCCGGTTCATTTAATCCCGGTTTCCGCTCTTTGCGTCTGGTCGCCCGGGGGAAGCCGGATCGAGACGGCCTATCCCTTAATATACCAATATCTCTGGATATGACAACTTGGCGCGGAACGATCTTTCCGTGTCGTGAGTTTCTATACCCAATCTCTCTATCCGGTAAGGATCAAAATCGCGCTCATAGGCCAGCCCCCAGTGGTACATGGTGCTGAAGGAGTAACCGCTGCCCTTGACCGTTTGAGTAAGAAGGGTCGTGAACCGCTGCCGGTCCGGGGGGGTAAGGATGCCCCGGCCGGGGGCTCCGAAGGTGATCACTTCCGTCTGCAACTGATTCTCGATCATTTCCTTGGCCCCATTGACCTCCCGGCGGAGGCGGTCCTCGTCAATGTTGGAAAAGATCGGGTGCGAGACCGAGTGCGCGCCGATTTCGATTCCGTTATCGTTCAATTCCCGGAGTTGATCCCAGGTCATGGCCAGACGGTAACGCTCCTCGTCGATCTCGACCCGCAAGCGCTCCACCATTTCCGCGATCATCCCTTCCTTTTCCTCTTCCCGCAGGTGCTTGGCCTGCTTGATAATCAAGCGGGCCGCCTCCTGGCGGTCCGCAAACCGCTCCAGGTCCAGGGAAAACCTTTCCGGCGTGTCCAGTTCCAGTGAACCTTCCGCGGTGGTTTTTATCAGGTAGGCGATTTTGTCCCACCAGAACATTTTCTTTTGGCCGATAAATCCGGCCGTGGCGAACATGGTGGCCGTCAAACCGAACTTCTTTAGCAGGGGATAGGCCACCTCGAAATTATCCACGTATCCGTCGTCGAAGGTAATGATCAAGGAATTGGGGGGAAACTTCCGGTATTTATCCAGGTGCTCCTTGAGCATCCGGAAATTGATCACCCGGAAATGCGAGGAGATAAAAGCCAACTGCCCGGCAAACTGGTCGACCGAGGCGCTTACCAGATCGCGATCAAAGGGGAAATCGGCCGGAATATCCAGGATCCGGTGATAGCATAGTACGGTAAGGTACTCTCCGCGGTGTAAGAGACGGAAGAAGCGGTTTGCCTTAAATGGAATTATGCTCAGCATGTTGCCGAGCAAGTGTCTTTTTTTCATTGTGTTCCCACTGTCTGCCGGTCAATGAAGGCTCTTTATCAACCGTCGTTGCAATACCCGGGCCGGATTCGGGGGCCAGGGAGAAATTATATTAGAATGACCGGCTTGATGGCAAGCAGGTAATAAACCGGGGAAGTATAATTTTAGTTTGGCAGGACCTTTGCATTGGGCTAAGATATGTTGTCAGAGTTGAAATTCCCTTTTTCGGAAGAGAAGCCATGGATAAAAGCAGAGTAATTATTCGATCGGTGAAGGAACAGTCCCTGGATGAAGTGATCGCCCAGGTTCTGGCCTTTTGCGGGGCTCCGAGCCTGGTCAAACCGGGAGCCAGGGTGGTTCTCAAGCCGAATCTTTGTACCGAGCGCGTCGATATGATCCCGGTGGCCAATACCTCTTATGCCCTTTTGGAATCGGTGGTTAAGCATCTGCTGGATCTGGGCGCGGCGATCACAATCGGGGAATCGGACGGGGCCAGATACACGGTGGAACAGGCTTACGAGAGCAACGGCGTCTATAAACTGGCCCAGAAGTACGGAGTAAAAGCGGTGAACTTCACCCGGGACGAGCAGGTATGGGTGGATAACGGCACGCTGGGCAAATGGAATTTCGGCCGCACCTTTCTGGAAGCTGACCTCTTTATCACCCTGCCGGTCATCAAGACCCACGCCACCACCGTCTTTACCGGAGCCCTCAAGAACCAATGGGGTTGCGTGCCCCGCTACGACCGCTTGATCTGGCACAAGTATCTCAGCCGGCTCTTAAGCGATATCGCGGTCCTGGTGCCCCCGGCGATAACCATCATGGACGGGATAACCGGCATGCAGGGGAGAGGGCCGATCAACGGTTACGCCATTAATGCCGGGGTGGTTCTGGGGGGGACCGATCTGGTGGCCGTGGACGCCACCAGCATGAGACTGGTCGGTTTGGACCCCTACGCTTCGGATCACGTCAAGCTGGCCTCCCAGCGTGGTATCGGCAGGATTGCCGAGGAAGATATAGAGATCGACGGCGATTTCGATAAATTAAGGATCCAGATCGAGCCCGCCAAAATGGACTGGGCCATCCGGCTGCTGAATCTATTTTCCCGTTCGGAATTCATTACCAAGAATCTGATCATGAACGAGCGGGCTTTTTATCCGGTCCGGAGACTAGTTATTATAATGAGAAAATTGATCGGTTAGGCCTCGGGCACAGAGATCTGCATGAATATATTCATTAAGGCGAAAAACTGGCTGGTGGAAACGCTGAAGCGGGAAAGCATCAGGCAGCTGGGATTCATCTATTCCGGCAGGATGATCACGGCCGTTTTACGGTTGGTGGCCAGCATCTTCCTGGCCCGCAAGCTGGGTGCCGAGGGGATAGGCATCCTCACCATCGCGGCCATCAACATGGGGCTGCTGGCCCGGGTGCTGGAGATGGGACTGACCACCACCATGGTGCGTAAACTGGCCCTCTACATCTCCCAGGAGGATGACCAGCAGGCGGCCGCCATATTCAAGCGGATATTCATTTTCCGAGTCCAGGTTTCCGGCGCCATGGTGGTGATAGGATACTTTCTCGCCCCTCATGTGGCCGGCTGGTACTATCACAATCCCGCCTTGACCCTCCCCCTGCGGCTGGCCGTGGTGGGCGCCTTCGTTTTCAACGTCTGGAACCACATCGACGGAGTGCTGCGGGCCCTGGAAAGATTTAAACAGATAGCCATTATCGATGTTGTGTCCCAGACCATCCGGACCCTGTCGATCTTCATTCTGGGATATGCCCTGTTTTTTCTGGACGTGAAATCGGCGCTGATCTGCAATATCGCGCAGGTGGCCATCGCTTTTATCATTTGTTCGCTGGTGATTCCCCGGCGGTTCTTCAGTATAAAACCGGACCGGCCCTATCCGCTGAAGGACATCTTTTCTTATAGCGGCTGGATGTACCTCTTCAGCATAATATTCATGCTTTTCGATCGCCTGGACGTGCTCATGCTCGGTTACTTCAAGCAGGAGAACGAGGTCGGTATCTACGCGGTGGCCTTCACCTTGATCCGGCCCTTCGAGATGATCCCGGAGACCTTCAACACCGTTTTTCTGCCCAAGGTCTCCAAGTTTATCAATAAAGAGGAGATCTTTCAGTATTTCAAGAATACCTTGAAAATCACCGGCCTGGTGGCCCTGTTGGGGATAATCGCCGTGGTGCTGGCCCGGCCGGTGATCGTGACTTTTTATGGAGCCGAATATGCTCCTTCCGTGCGACTCTTTCAGATATTGATCGGGGCCTTCGTACTGTTGACCATGCTCAGTCCTTTCACCCTGGCCGGGCATACGATAAACAAACCCCAGCTTTTTGTGTTAATGGCCGGCATCAACCTGCTCCTGAATTTTATCGGAAACCTGATCTTCATTCCTCCCTACGGGGCTACCGGAGCGGCCCTGGTGACCCTGGTTTCGCGCGTGCTGGGAGGCATAATCGGTTTAGTCATCCTGGTGTGGTTCCTGAAAAGGTGGAGAGGAGAGAAGGCTTGAGAATCCGCGGCGATCCGGATCAGTGCCGGATGGCGGCCGCGGCGAAAGACAATCTCGAATGAAAATAATAGCCCTCACCAATCTCTTTCCGGACCTTTCGCGTCCCGATTTTGCCCCCTTCAACCGGCAGCAGTTTATCCATCTGGCCGCCCGCAACGATCTGCGGGTGATCGTTCCCTTGCCCTGGCCGCTGAGGCTGAGGATGTCCCTGGCGGGCAACTCCCCCCGGCCCCCGGATGAATGCCAGGGGATCATGAGGGTGATCTATCCCACCAAGTACTATACTCCCAAGTTCTTACGCCGCCTCTACGGAACCTTTTATTACTGGTCGGTAAGGCCCACCCTGAAGCGCGAGGTGGCCCGCCGCCGGCCCGATCTAATCTACGCCACCTGGGCCTATCCCGATTGTTATGCCGCGGTACGAGCCGGTAAGGCTCTGGGGATTCCGGTGGTCTCGAGGCTGCACGGCAGCGATATCAACGCCTTCTTTTCCTCACCGGACCGGAAACGGCGGATCCTGGAGGCGATGAGGGGGTCCTCCTCGATAATCTCGGTCAGCGGGGACCTCAAGGAACGGCTGGTGGCGGAGGGTATAGCGGCGGAGAAAATCGAGGTGGTCTATAACGGGGTGGACGGAGCGATCTTCCGCCCGGGAGATAAAAGGGCAGCCCGGGACAGCTTGCGCCTGAGCCCCGAGGTGCCGATCATTCTCTTCGCCGGAAATCTTAAACCGGAAAAGGGAGTGGGGTATCTGATCAACGCCTTCGCCGCGCTGGAGAGAAAAGACGCGCAGTTGCATATACTGGGCCTGGGCCCGCAGCGGAATAGGCTGGAGAGACAAGCGGCCGAGCGAGGCCTTCAGGATCGGGTGATATTCCACGGTGGAGTCAGTCATCGATTGATGGGGCAGTGGTTCAATGGCTGCGATCTTTTCTGCTTGCCCAGCCTGCACGAGGGTACCCCCAACGTTATCCTGGAGGCCCTGGCCTGCGCGGTTCCGGTGATAGCGGCCGATACCGGCGGGATTCCGGAGATCGTCGATCCCCGGGGATCGATCCTTTTCCCGAGCGCCGACAGCGGGGCTCTGACCCGGGCTCTCCGCGAGGGCCTGGAGCGGAAATGGAACCGGGACGAGATCCGCAGTCCGGCCGGAAGCTGGAAGGAGAACGCCCGGCGGGTGGAGGAGGTGTTTTCCCGGGCCGTAGCGGCCTTTCCGGGAAAAGGCGGTGTAATTCCCTAGCGATTGGAGCGGAAGGAGCAGGGATGAAAAAAATCTTACCGACAATCCTGCCATGCGTCCTCATCGTCCTGATAAATTGTTCCTGTACCAAGAGATGCCCGGACGAACCGGGAGTGTACTGTGATCCCCAAAAACGGTTTCATATTACCTTCCCGGCGGGCTGGACGGTCAATGCCGATCCCGGGGGCAACGCGGCCGTGGTCGCGGAGGCGCCCCTGGAGGAGGGAAAGGATCCGGAACGCACCAGAACCACATTTGAAGTGATTGTGCTGCCGCTTATGGGGAATCCGAGCCGGGAGGAGTATTTTAACGCTTACCGCAAGGGATTGGCTCAAGATAGTCCGTTTTACGAGGAAGCCGACAGGGGTGAATTATCGATCGGACGCCGGAAAACCAGCTATATACTCTATCAGATGGACGCCGGGATCAGGATCGAGGGTGTTCTGGCCTACGTGCAGGTAAAGGGATCAAACGCTTATCTGTTTCGAGGGGTGACCCGGGCGATACAGTTCAACTCCTTCCATGACACCTTCCGCCAGACGGCCTATACCTTCAAGCTTCTTTGATCCTCGAGGGGAAGGGGAGGACCCGCCGCCGCGCCCCTTCACCGCTGACCCGGTCCGGCGCGCCGGGTAGCGGAACCGGCAAAGCGATTCCTCCGGGAAGCGCTTAAATGGAACGGCATTTGCAAACCTCTCTTCCCTTGATGGTACTCTTAAGAGATAGCAGCCAAGGAGCCACCAACCGGGAATACTTAAGAGGCAAGAATGGGGATTAAAGGTAACTTCGGGAAATCAGCGGAAATGCTTCCCTTCCCTTCCGGCGGATCCGGCGGTTATGAGCCGGAATGCCCGGACCGGTGCGGAATGTTGCATTATGAACGCCCCGCGCAAAAAAAGGTAAAACGGGGGACGGGAATATATCCCCCATCCTTTAGAGGTTGCGTTCCGGGATCCCCTTTATTTATATCTAATGTGACGTGAGTTTTATATGGCCCCTGGTTGGGATTGACAAAGGATTGGAAATGGATTTAAAGTCCATTTTATTAGAGGGGTAGGTATGAAAGGTCAAAAATTACTAAGCACCATTTGCCTGATAGTGCTGCTCGGCGCTTCGACGTCACGCGCTCAGCAGTCCGCGTACTATACCGTGAGTTGGGATCAATCACCCGATCCCAGCGTGGTCGAGATTTTGGTATACCGGTCGTTGACCACCGACCTGGCCGATTTTGCCTTTATCGGATCGGTCCCCGTCTCGGAAACCGAGTATACCGATAACAGCGTGGCACACAATATCAGGTACTATTACCGCCTCAAGGCCGAAAACAACACCGGGGGATTGAGCCAGTTCTCCGCCATGGTATCCGGCCTGACCCTTAACGAGATCAGTCCGCAGTACCTGCAGGATCTTTGCTGCATCACCTCCGTGGAGGAGGTAACCGGCGAGAGTTACCGGATAGAATGGTCCACCGAGAGCAGCACCACCGGGAGATTGAGGTACTGGCGGACGGAAGATCCTACCATACGGGAAACCGACCTGATTGAGCAGGCGAGCGTCAGCCATGCGGTCGTTCTGGACAATCTCGATACCGACGATACCTACTTCGTCCGGGCGGTGGCCTACGATGCTGCGGGGGGGATGACCATTTCCTGCATCGCCACCTTCAGCACCGGTGATCAGCAGCCCGCCGATCTATATATTGTGGCCAGCAGCGAACGGGTGGTGGTTCCCGAAGGAAGCAGCGCGCAGTTCAGCATCCGGCTGAGCGAGCAGCCTGCCGACAACGTAAGCTTGGCCCTGGGCCTGTATTCGGGGGACCTGGATATCAGCCTTCAATCGGGCAACACCCTGGATTTTACCACCGGGAACTGGAATATCGGGCAGACCGTAACCCTGGCCGCCGCCGATGATGTGGATGATGAGAATGGCGAAGCGGTAATCGTGATCGCGTCCATTAGCGGTCCGGAAATGCCCAACCGGTATGTCACCGCCGTGGAGGATGACGACGATTTCGGCGGCGATCCGCACAACGGAAACCTGGCGGCGGGACCGGTGGCGATCTACCCGGTACCCTTCAAACCGGATATCGGAGTGCTGACCATCAACAATCTTCCCAGCAGCGGCAGCCTGGGAATCTACGATCTGAAAGGTCAAATAGTTTGGAACAGGTCCTGGAGCGGACAGACCAACCTGGTATGGGATGGAACCAATAACAACCACAGCGAAATCTCCAGCGGAAGATATTTCGTGGTGATCAAGGATGGTTCGGGCGCCATCGTGGACAAACGGGTGGTGTTGGCGGTAAGATAACCTTTCCCGGACCGGCTACAGGAGAAGATAACGGTAATCGATGAGTTCCG
This sequence comes from Candidatus Krumholzibacteriota bacterium, assembly GCA_016926065.1. Lineage (GTDB taxonomy): Bacteria > Krumholzibacteriota > Krumholzibacteriia > Krumholzibacteriales > Krumholzibacteriaceae > JAFGPI01. Next base: position 19,102 of record JAFGPI010000044.1, on the reverse strand, counting down.
GCACGGGGCCATCGATACCGTCGTTATAAGCCATAACCAGGTTGGCCATTTCGCGGGCCGTGACATAGTAGAGCCGGCATCTTTCCCCGTCGTTAAATTCGCCTTCCAGCAAGCTGAAACCTTTTTCCATCCCCTCGCCCAGCAGGAAATCGAAATGCCGGGGTTTCATGCCGTGGGTATGCACCTTGACCAGGAGGACATCCTCTTTGCCCCGTACGCAGATACACGTGTTCAGCCATAAGAGCATCCGTTCGCGGGTGAGCGGAGTTTTCGCCCCTATATCGGCGTTTTCGATCCGGGGCAGAATTCCCCGGGTACGGTTTTTCCAGTTCAGGGTGAGCGGCCCCTGGATAAGGAGCAGGTCTCCGCTGCCGCGGCCTCCGAATACCACGTCCCGGCCGCGGTCGTGGGATTTGGGCCGTTGCGGATCGTCATCGGCGAAATATACGGAGTTGATTTTTCCGGTTTGTCCGTCGGCCGGGGCGCAGGGAAGGGTGAAATCGGCGTAGCAGCCCGTCTCCCGGAGCAGGGTGATCTCGTCGTTCAATCCGCACCAGCGACCGTCCCGGCGGGAGTTGTCCAGGGCCCAGTTTCCGTGGATAAAGCCGTACCTCACCCGGCCGTCTATCCGGTCCCGGGACAGCAGGCCGTGGGTCACCAGCTGGTCCTTGAAATTATTGATCTTGTCGCGGAATCCCTGGGGGGTGTCGTTATCGTGATGAATGTGAATTTCCACTTCCCCGAATCCCCGGCCGCAGTGGGCGGAGAGTTTATCCAGCAGCGCCGGATTGTACTGCTCCTGGGGGAAAAAATAGGTGTGCTGCGGGGGGCGTCCCCGGCCATCGGCATGGTCCCGGTACCTTTCCTCGTAGCGTTTTATCCATTCATCCAGGCGGTCGACCTGCAGATCGACCGGATCTCCCGGTTCCTGCTCCGGTTCGAAGTGATCCACGAAGGCGAAAAGGACATGCAGCGGGTACCGCGGCCTGCGGCGGATTAATCCCTGCTTGATATAGGCCGGCAGCCACATCTGCACGTTCTTGAACACCGCTTATCCTTTCCCCTTAAATCATGATCAATATTTTGATCGCCACGATCAGCCCCAGGGCGAAAATGGCCGTTCTGACAGCCGTCCTTCTGCTTAAAAAAAGAAACGAGTAGCCGAATTCCTTCCGCGCAAACAGGGATAGCAGCGTGCACAGGCCGATAATAATATAGCATACTTCGTTGTAGGTTCGGGAAAGGAAGAAAGCGGCGCTGAAGAATCCCAACAGGGAAAGCTGCATCGCCTGGGCGTAGAAAGCGAAGCCGGTGCCGGAGGCTTTTCTCTCCGCCAACTGCATTTCCTCGAAGGAGGATACGAACAGCAGCAACCACACGAAGAGCCCCACCAGTCCCAGCTCCGCCATGCAGAGAACGACCGAATTGTGGGCGGTAAGGGGGTGGTGCTCGGTGAAATCGCCGTAACCGATCCCCAGAATGGGCCTCCATTTGAGCAGGTTCAGACCGGTGGCCCAGGCGTCGATGCGGCCGCTGGCGGAGGCCTCGTCGGTGGAAATTTCCGCGAAGCGGCTCGGTCCGGCGATCAGCATGATCAGGGCCAGCACCGCTCCGCAGGCCAGGCCCTTGACCGGTCCCCATTTTTTGGAAAGGTAAAAAACAATGACGACCAGCAGACCGATAAAGGTGCCCCGGGAATTGGTCAGGTAGAGGGCGTACAGAAGGATCAGGAATACCACCAGCCACAAGCTCCGTTTAACCAGGGAACTTCCCTTTTGCAGCATGCTGAGGAGGGCGAAGGGAGTGAAGGCCAGAATGGTCAGTCCCAGGTCGTTGGGATCCTCAAATATCCCGATCCAGCGGATCCTACCCTGGAACATGGTTTGTCCGGCGATATCAATTCCCCGGTAATACTGCAGGATACCGTTGGCGGCGAGGAAAACGGTCATGAAAAGGAGGAGATAAAAGGCCTTTTTGAGTTGATTAAAATTCGTGATCAGGTTGATAATCATGAAGAAGAGCAAAAATACCGGCAGGAAGCTATTGAAGGCGTCCTTGGCTCCGGTCAGATAGAGGCGTTGCAGCTGACTGATCGGTATGAGGGCGAAAAAGATAATCATGAATATGCCCTGGCGCAGGTTCAGGGCGACGAACTGTTTCCTACTCAAGGAGTTATGAACGATAAGGGTGCCCAGGATGAGACCCGCCAGGATCAGCATGAGTGGCTGCGCCCGGAGGGCGGGGATGAATTCCTGGGGGCGCAGGTAGGTCATGGCCAGGTAGAGGAGCAGTCCCCAGTAAGGATGGAAGAAGACAATCACGACCAGGATTCCCCCGATGAAGACGGTCAGGGCGATGGAGGTGGAGAGGAGCAGGAGGAAGATCGACAGCAGGACAAAAAAGATCGCCAGAACGGGTATGATCACTTTATTCCTCATCGGTTAAGGAGTTTATTTTATCCGTTCGCGGACCGCAATCGATTTTTGACGGAATCACCGAATTTTCCCTGCGGGGGAGGGGCAAATGATCTGGTATTTTTCTTGCTGAGAGGCGCAGAGGGAGGAGCCCCGCGAGGGGATAATGAGGCGGACCGATCGAGGAAGTAGGAAGTAGAGCGAATTTATTGCGCTAGGCTGGTGCCATGGCAGAGAAAGAGACATTTTTTTTCCGCGGTGGAGAAAAAACCCTTTACGGGGCGCTCTACAGCCCCTCCCCGGCCGGAGAGGGCTCGGGGGATATTGGTGGGGGGGGCCGGGGATTAATCATATGCGATTCCCTGTTCGAGGAAAAATTCTGGTGCGAGCGGGTCTTTTCCAACCTGGCCCGGATACTGGCCGCAGCGGGCATTCCGGTCCTGATGTTCGATTATTACGGTTACGGGAACAGCGCCGGGGAGAGCAAGGATATCGATGTATCCGGCCTGGAGAAGGATATAGACGATGCCTGCACCTTCATGCGGGACCGGGGGGCGGAGCGGATCACTTTGCTGGGGATCCGCTGGGGGGCCGCGCTGGCCTGCCGGGCGGCCGCCCGCCGGGAAGAGGTGGACAGCGTTATCCTCATCCAAGCGATCGCCGATTGGGAAAAGGAATTGATGAAGGCCCTGCGCTCCAATGTGGCCGGGCAATACGCCATATTCAAAAAAGCGGTCATGACCAGGGAGGAAATCGTCAACGAACTGCTGGCGGGAGGGGATTGCGTCCGTTCCGGTTACCTCATGAACAACATAGAGGGATATGTGCTGTCGCGGGATTTCCTGGAACAGGCCCGGAAGGTGAGACTTCCCCTGGAGCTGCCCGCGAGGGTCGAATTATTTACAATTTTCCAGATTCCGGAAAGACACGGCTCGCCGCCCCCCCAGGAGGGCCGGCTGGCCGCCGCCTTCCGGGATACCGGCGTCGACTGCGAAGATCTAACCATCCGCGAGGATAACGCCTTCTGGATTAACAACCGGATTTTTACCTCGGTTACTCCCCACCTGTACCGGGAAATATCTTCCCGCCTGGCCGGTCTGGCAAGGTCCGGGCCGGGAAAAAGGTCCCCGGGCGGGACGGATAGCCGCATCAAGACTGATTTGTCGCCTTTCTTTATTAATGATGGGGTGAGGGAGGAAACGATCAGTTTTATATCGGAGGGTAATCAGATAGACGGAGTGCTTTACCTACCCCAGGGGAAAGAGCCGAAAGAAACCGCCCTGGTTTTCACCCATGGTGGACTGATCGGAATGAACGGAGCCTTCCGCTTTAATACCCGCGCGGCCCGGCGGTTCGCCCGGGCCGGTCACCCCTGCCTGTGCTGCGATACCCGGGGACTGGGAAAATCGGGCGGCACCATGGAGAACATGGAGCAGCGGGTGCTGTTCCGCTGGATCACCACGGGTCTCTTCGCCCCCGACGTGGGGGAGGGCGCCGCCCTGCTCCGGGACCGTTCCGGGGCCCGGGAGATAGTGCTGTTCGGAGTGTGCGGCGGGGCCATCACCAACATCATCGCCCACAGCCGGTACCGGGACGTCAATGCCTCCATTCTGCTCAGCATCCCCGTTATGCTTCCCAGCCTGAGCTACGAAGAGGTCCGGATGAGCGAGGGATACGCCCGCTTTTACCTGGGGCTTTACGCGCGCAAACTCTTCAATCCCCGCGCCTGGTGGAGGTTCATCACCTTCCAGAGCGAGAATGAAAAGATCTTTAAATCGCTGCAGGTGGCCCTGGGCGCTCCCTTTAAAAAACTGCGCGGGGGCAAAAAGGATCCTTCCGCCCTTACCCCGGCGGATGCACGGCAAAAAGATTCATCCCCCGCGGAGAAAGTGATTTTGTCCCCGCCCACCGGAACCGGAACGGGACAGGTAAAAAGCGGACTCAGCGTGACCGTTCCCGGGGCGGGAGACAACCTGCAGTTTAACGACGTCTATCTGAAATCTTACCGCGAGATCATCGACCGGCGGGAAAGGATATTCTTCGTCTTCGGCGAGCACGATAACTTCAAGTGGGAATTCAACAGCGAGTTCGTCGAAGGACGGTCCGCCGATTTCAATTCCGGCCGGGACCTGGTGACGGTGGAGGAGTTCACCCACGCCAACCATATGTACACCCTGCGGGAGTGGCAGGACCGGGTGATCGACCGCTGCCTCGCTTGGGTGCAAGAGCGGGGCGATTGAAAGAACGGTTCCCCTGGAGGGAGGATTCTCCTTTCGGCGAGGGGCCCCATCCCGGGCGGAAAAGATAATAATTAACATGCCCCATGCGCTAAAGTATGCTAAGATACCGGTTGAATATTTCCGGTGCCGGGACCTTGAGATTTACCCAACCAGCGATTCCACATGGATGCTCTAGCGAAAGAATCAATAGAACTTCGAAGGATCGACTACGGTTTGCTGGGGGTGGCCCTGGGATTGGGAATCACCGCCGCCTTGAGGAGCTTCGGGGTGGGGAGGGTGACCCTTCCCGCCGCTCTGTTTCTCGGAGGGTGTGTGCTGCTGGCCCTACCGCCCTTGATCCGCTTATTCGGCGGGGGAGGGGCGTCTCCGTATCACCGCAGGACGATCCTGGCCGTTATCCTGGGGACCCATTTGGTGGCCACCTTATTTTTCTTTCCCCCCGAAGATATAATCAACCCACGGCCGGTGTTAACCCTGGACCACTCCGTTCACTTCTACCAGGCGCAGAGGGCCCGGGAGATGTTCTGGAGCTCCCTGCGCTTTCACGGTTACGATCCCTATTTCATGGCGGGATATCCGGGGGGGACGATATTCGATATCGACACCAAGGGAGTGGAACTGTGGTGCGCGTTGCTGCGGTTTATCGATACGGCCCGGGCCTATAAGCTTTTTATCCTTCTGGGCTATATGCTGATGGTATTCACCCTCTATGGCGGCTACCGCCGGTTGCGCTACCGCTTCGACGAATCGATCTACGCCCTCCTGGTGGTGTTGGCCTTCTGGCACTGGGGCAGGCCCCAGGCGGGTGAATTTCGGTACGCCGGGATGTTCGCCTTTCTGCTGGTTTCCCACCTATCGTTCTATATAGCGGGATTGTACCGGTCTTTTCTCAGCCAGGAGCCGGTTAAAAGGTTCTATATACTAGGCCCCCTGGCCTTTTTCATTCATCCCACCGCCGCCGTGATCCTACCCCCGGCCTTTCTGGCTCTCTTTTTCACCGACCGCCGGGCCGTGCCTCCGGGGCGGGAGCACCTGAGATGGGAAAGGCGCGTGCTATCTAAACTGGCCCTCTGGTGCCTGTTGATCGTCGGCGCCAACGCCCTCTGGCTGATTCCGTTTTTCAGGTATCTGGACATCAAGGTTCCCTCTGAGACCTTCTTTCAGTTCAAGGGCCTGGGCGGAATGCTGAAGGTGTTGATCAAGCCGGGAAACCTTCCCGCTTTATTTTTAATCGTTCTGGCCGGGACCGGTTTTATGCTCCTGCTCCAGGAGAAGCGCTTCTCCTCCCTGGCGGCTCCCGTGGCCACGAGCGCTTTTCTCCTCTTCCTGGCCGCCTTCGGAATTTATATTCCCCTCTTCGACCAGATGGAACCGGGCCGGTTTCTGCTTCCCGCCCTGATATTCATGGCTCCTCTCTCGGGGGCGGGATGCCGGGCTTTGATGGAGGCGGCCGGAAGGATTATCCCGCCTCCGCGCCTTCGTTACCGGGTGAAAACCGCCGCCCTGGTGGTTCTCTTGCTCTGCGCGCCGGTATTTGCCCTTATCGCCTCCCGTGAATATTTCCGCTACACTCTTTCTACCACCTTCACCCCGGAGGTGGAGCGGTTGATAGAGGAACTTAAGCGTAATACCGATCGTTCCGGGAGGTTGATGATTGAGGACGGCCAGGCCCGCACCTTCGGCGAGTGCCTGCTACCCTCCATCCTTCCCCTCTATACCGGGGTCGAACAGATCGGGGGCCCCTATCCCTACGCGTTCATAAAGCATAATTTCACCACCTTTCAGGGAAGCCGTGCCATGGGGGTGCCTCTGAGCCGGATGGAACCGGATAGAATGCTGGAATATTTAAGGCTCTACCGGGTGCGCTGGATTCTGTCCTGCACCCCGGTTTGCCGGGAGTACCTGCGGCGCATACCCGGCGTCCGGGTGATCTGGACCGCCCCCGATTTCTGCCTGGGAGAGGTCCCCGCGGACTCCCTTTACGCCGCGGAAGGCTTCACGGTGCGGGCCACCTACGATCGGATCGAGGTGTCGATCAGCCCCGAAAACGGACAGCTCCCGCCGGAAAATATAGTGCTGGGGTACCACTGGGACCGGGGATTGCGGGTGGATCCGCCCGCGCGCATATCTCCGGTGATGCGCCTGGAAGATCCGGTCCCCCTGATCCTCCTGGAACCGCGGGGGGAGAGGCGGATAAAGATATATTACCGCTGAACTTAGCGATGGTGATTAAAGGAGCGACGGGATAATCAAGATGTCGGCAAAATTGTGTCAACTATTATGGACAAACAGGTAGGAGCGCGTTGACAGGGGGATGCTAATAGCGTATAATGAAAGCTACCATCTTTCAGATGAAAGGAATTTTGTAGAAAAACAACTGTTAACGGACTGGCGTCTTTCATGCCCAAACACCTCCATCCGGCATTCGTCGTATGCGCGCTGCTGGTAATTTTGACTTTTCATATGCTCGTCGCCTGGCAGGATCTTGGCACCCTGGCCCGCAACGGATTTCTCTACGACGATAGCTTCTACGCCCTGAAAATATCCCAGAATATAGCGGCGGGCAAGGGCCTTACCTTCGACGGTATCCACTCCACCACCGGATTCCAGCCGCTGTACGTTTTTCTTCTGGTTCCCGCCTTTCTGGTTTCCGGCGACAACCTGCAAATGCCGATTTATTTCGCGCTGTCCCTGCTCTCGGTCTTCACCTGCTTGACCGCCTTTCTGATCTGCCAGATATCGCGGCGCTACGTGGGCGGGGCGGCCGCCCTTTCGGCGGCGGTGATCTGGGCCTTTTCACCGGTGGTTACCCGGCAAAGCGCCAACGGACTGGAGACGGCCGTGGCCGCCTTCATGATCGCCCTCAGCGCCTATTACTACCTGGACGGTATCCGATCCCGGGAGAGGCCGCCGGCCGCGCGTTTCTTGCTGCTGGGGCTGCTGCTGGGATTGACCGTGCTTACCCGTGTCGACGGCACCTTCCTGGTCCTGGTAATTCTTCTCGATTACCTGTTGCTGCTGAGAAAAAGAAAGGCGCCGGCAAAAAGTATAGTTCCCTTGTTCCTACTGCCTGGGGGCGTAATTATGCTCTATGGTCCCTGGTTGCTGTTCAATCTGATAGAGAGCGGCAGCCCCCTTCAGGACAGCGGTTCGGCGATCCGCTTCCTTTCCCTGGCCTACGCTTCTTATTTCGGATACGGGCCGGAGAATATGGCCCTAAGCGGTCCCGATTTCTCTTTCGTCTGGGCGCACGTGGTTCACTCCCTCCGTACCCTCAAGGTCATACCTCCGGTACATGTTATCTTCCGTTCCATCGAAAAGGCGGGCATCCTGCTGGATTCCCTCGATTCCTTCCGCCTGGCGGGAAGTATCATCGGAATCCTTTTCCTGGCGGGAACCGGTTTCGCCATCGGCCGGTGGAGACAAGATCCCCGCCGGGAAAAGAGGCACGAAACCAACTTTCTTCTCCTGCTCTCCGGCCTGCTCCTGTTGTCTTACTCGCTGTACGTATTCGGCGCCTTTTTCTTTCTCCGTTATTTTTACCCCGTCTACCTGGTCGGTTGCGTTTACCTCGCTTTTCTGCTGCAGGATCTCTTCGATTGGTACCGGAGAAGGTCGCCGGCGGTACGCCGGGCCGTTATATCCGGGGCCGTGATTTATACCCTGCTCTTCTCCTTCTTCTCGTACTCGCAGGCATTCCGGTCCCGTCCGGTATATCCCTTTTACGATGTGGCGAAATGGTTGCAGGCCAACACCTCCGAGGATGAAACCATCGGAGTTTTCCAATCGGGCGCCATCGGCTATTTCTGTGACCGTCGGGTTATCAACCTGGACGGCAAGGTCAACCGCGAGGCGCTGACGGCCCTGCGGAAAGGGTGCCTGGTAGATTATCTGCGTGATTCGGGGATAGATATCGTGGTCGATCATTGCAAGATACTGGAGATATTTCTGGGTTCTTCCCCCTATAGAAAGGAATGTTCCTGTACCAAGATCCCGCCGGGCAAACTGGATCAACCCTCCGGATGGGTGGCCCTGCGGCCTCGACCCCTTCCGGTAGCGGAAGGAAGAGGCGGTAAAATCACCGGCGGCACGGGAACCGGTTCCGCTCCCTCTCTATGGCGGGATAGGTAAGGGTCCCCGCCCTCCGCGGATCCGCGGGACGGATTCACTCCCGCCGAGAGGCTGCCGGTCCCCGGGGAGTCATAATGAGCCTCCAACTGGAATTCCATCCCCTGACCATGAAGCACTGGAAAGATTTTGTCTCCCTGTTCGGTCCCCGGGGGGCTTGTGGCGGTTGCTGGTGCATGTTTTGGCGCCTGAGCGGAAAAGAGTTCGAAGCCCGGAAGGGAGAAGGGAACAAAAAGGCCATGCGGACCCTGGTGAACTCGGGAGAAGTGCCCGGTATCCTGGCCTTCCACCAGGGAAGGGCCGTGGGGTGGTGCGCCCTTGCTCCCCGCGGCAGTTACCCCACCCTATCTCGGTCTCGCATTCTTAAACCGGTGGATGAGCGGCCCTGCTGGTCCGTGTCCTGTTTTTTTATTGATAAAGCCTACCGCCGGAAAGGAGTGTCCACCCGGTTGCTGGAGGCCGCGGTCGCCTACGCCCGTTCGCGGGGGGCACGGTTGGTGGAAGGCTATCCGGTGGAACCCCGGCCGGGCAAGGAGGCCGTTCCGGTCTTCGCCTATACCGGCCTATCCCGCGCCTTCATCCGGGCCGGATTCAAGGAAGTTGCGCGCCGATCGCCCACCCGGCCGATCATGCGGATTGAGTTGGATTAGGGGCCGGTCTTTCCGGGCGAGACCCCCCGGCCGTCGTTGCGGCATTTTCCCTCTAGCCTATCCCCTTATTAAGCCGGTTTCTTACCCTCTCGATAATAACCGGGTTGGCCTCTTCTTCCAGCCGTTCGATTGCTTCGGCGCGTTCCATATAACCGGCGCGGACCAGGCCGGCCAGTTCAAAGGCATAGGGGTGGAAATGGTGGCGTTGGCGGTGAACGCTTATCCCCAGGGCGTTGAGCAGGCAGTTGGTTGAATTGGGGTCGGTGTCATCCGGTTTTTCCCAGCCCATGGCTTGGATCTTCTCCAGTATTTCCCTTTCGTCATACTCCAGGAAGGCCAGGGGGCTGACGTTATGGGGGAAGCTTTCCGGTTTTTTAAAATGCTCCGCGGTGAGGAAGTAGTTATCAATATCATCTCCGGCTATCTTCTTCATGGGAACGGTAAACTGCTCCTGCATCCCCTTGATCATCTCCGGATTGTTGCGGAATATGGATGCCTCTATCGGTGCCTGTCCCGGCGACCAGCCGTAGATGATAAAGGGAATGGAGCTGTCTATGGCCATTCTCAGGGCCACGAATTTGACGATACCCATGCAGGAAGTGCAGATGGTGCTGGCGCGTTCCAGTCCCTTGCGCGAGTAGATATCCTCCTCGGCACAGTGCAGGAAAAGCTTGCTCAGGACGTCCAGCCGGGGCTTATAGATGATATGATCGATTCCCAGGCCCTCGACCACGCGGCGGATATTATCCAGCGATTGGGGAGAGATGAAGCCGTTGTCCAGGGTCATGGCCAGAAAGGACATATCATATTCCTTCTGCAGCACGGCCATGGTATAGGTGGAGTCCTTGCCCCCGCTGTAGGCCATGATTGCGTCGTAACCGCCGGATCTTCTCTTCTCCTGCAGCAGTTTTTCGAAGCGGAGGCGGTACTTCTGCATCGATTTTTGCAGCCGCTCCTTGCCCTTGAACAGACGGCAGAAATTGCAGACGCCTTTTTCGTCAAACTGAATCCCGGGATAGGTTTCCGGCAGCACGCAGCGAGTGCATCGTTTCATGACTTTTCCCTTTCGGTTACAGGTCCAGCGTGGGGGCGGGAGGGAGTATCCGCAAGGTTTCGGTGGCGTTCTTCTTTCTCTCCAGGTCTTTCCACGCCCGTTCTACCTGTTCGGGCCGCAGGCCCAGCACCGCGGCGGTCTTTTCCTTGGATATTTTATGCAACAGGGCATACATGATCAGATCGAGGATTTCATAGGGCAGGCAGAAATAGAAATCCTGGTCGCTCACCGGCAGGCTGTAGGTGTCGGGGCTGGGGGTGCGGGCGATGATTTCTTCGGGCACGCCCAAATATTTCCCCAGCTGGAAGACCTGGGCCTTGTACAGATCGGTGAGAGGTTCTATGTCCACCCCGCCGTCTCCGTACTTTACGAAAAATCCCTGGATCGTTTCGGCCAGATTGGTGGTGCCGCAGACTATATAATAACGTTTTTCCGCCTCGTAATAGAGCTGGGTCATCCTCACCCGCTGTTTGATATCGTTGGCCGCCATCATCTTCAAATAATCCTTATGGGCCAGCCGTTTGGACATTATATTCCCTTTTGCATCCTGCACCTCGAGGCTGTAGGCGTTGATCCGGTCCCGGTCGAGCAGATCCTGGGGGAGGGTCAGCCGGAATTTGCGTTCACCCTGCAGATCGGGAAAATATTTATTCACGATCGCATCCCTTTTGGCGTAAACCCCGAAACTCTTCAGCATGGGAGTGATTTCCACTTCCTCGTATTCTATACCCAGCGATAGGGCCGCTTTCCTGCCGAACTCCCTGCTCACCGGATTGGAGTCGGTTTCCGGGAGCAGCAATCCGAATACCCGGTCGGGGCCCAAGGCCCGGACCGATAGGGCGCCGGCCACGGCGGAATCTATTCCCCCGCTCAAGCCGATCACTATCCCTTTCCGGCGGAAAACATCCTTTACCTGGTGGCGGATGAAATCGACCAACTGTTCGGTGATCCGGCTGGCATCGATTTTGAGTACTTCACGGGTAAATTCCATTTTCACTCCTTCGCGCGGGCCTCCGCTCTGGGGGAGGGAGGCGCCAATTTGTTTTCCATTTTTTTACCACTTTGTCATAGGTTCTTGGTGGTGATCTTGCCGGTCGACGTTTTGGGCAACGATTCCTTGAACTCCACCAGCTGGGGGATCATGAAATCCTCCAGATTTTTCGAACAGTGCAGCAGTATATCATTTTCGGTCAGCGTGGAACCTTCTTTCAGCACCACGTAGGCCTTTATCGCCTCTCCCAGCACCTCATCGGGAACACCCACCACGGCCGTTTCCAACACATCCTCCAAGGCGTAGATGGCGTTTTCCACTTCCCGGGGGCTGACCTTCTCCCCCCGGCTTTTAATGATATCGTCCTTGCGGGAGACGAAATAGAGGAATCCTTCCTCGTCCATGCGGAACAGGTCCCCGGTGTAGAGCGATTGTTCCCAGGGGAAAAGCCCCGGTTTCAGCCGTTCGGCCGTCTCCGCGGGTAATTCCCAGTATCCCTTCATGAGGTTGGAGCCCCTTACCACCAGTTCTCCGACGACTCCCGGGTCGGTTATTATTTGATCCTTTTCGTCCACCAGGTAAACCTGCTCGTTGGGCATGCCTTTCCCCACCGAGGTGGGGCGGCGCTTCAATTCTTCGGGAGGCAGGTAGGACACCCTCTTGCATTCGGTGAGTCCGTACATCGAGTAGATGGTGGCTCTGGGAAAAACCTTGCCCAGACCGGTTATATGGCTCACCGGCAGGGCCGCGGCGGTGTTGGTCAGGTAGCGCAAATGCTTGAACTCTTCCTTTTCCAGCTCTTTCATCTGGAGCAGGATCGCCGATATGGTGGGAACCAAGGGAAAACCGGTGACCTTTTCCTCTTGGATAAGCTTTATTATCGCGTAGGGATAGGCGAATGATCTATCCAGGATGATCTTTCCCCCGAACTGGGCCGCCATCAGGATCTGGTAGAGGCCGTAGTCGAAAGAGAGGGGGAGGATGTTGATAATAATATCATTTTCGACGTTTTCCAGGTAGGTGGTGATGGAAGTGGAGGCGGATACGATATTCAGATGGGTCAGCATCACCCCTTTGGGATTGCCGGTGGTGCCCGAGGTATAGATCAGGGCGGCCAGGTCAATATCGATGGCCTTCCGTTCCGGCGCCTCCGCCGGCTTACCTTGGCCCGCCTCCTCCCAGGTGAGGAATTTTAATCCGGGCCGGACCGATTCCTCGATCCGAGGGGTTACCTTGCCGGCCAGCACCACGGTGCGGAGCGATCCGGTCTGGTTCGCCGCCGGGAGCGCCGATTTCCACCGGGAAACGTGGGTGAGCAGGGCGGTGGCCCGGCAGTTATTGAGAATATAGGCGATCTTTTGAGATTTGGTGGTGGGATTTATAACCAGGAAGGTGGCGTCCGCTTTAAGAATCGCCCAGATCGATATTACCGTTTCCGGCGAGTTATCGATCAATACCGCCACCCGGTCCCCGTAACGCACCCCGCATGCTTGCAGGGTATGGGCCAGTTGATTGGCGGCCCGGTCGATCTCGCCATAGGTAAGCCTGGTGGAACCGCATACCAGCGCTTCCTTGTGCGGCGATCTGGCGGCGCTTTTTTCCAGGAATTCCTGTACCAGCATGATTTTCCGTCTTGCTTGGGTTTTCGGAGGATCCGGCTTCAATTGCCCTGCGTCTTCTGTTGGATATAGGCGGCCAGTTTGTCAACCGAGTCGAAATTGTCCGGAATCAATTCCTCGTCCTTGACTTCGATGTCGAATTCATCCTCCACGAAACCCACCACCTCGAGAATCCCGGTGGAATCTATTATCCCGGATTCGAGAAAGGAATCGTCATCGTTAAAGGCCGCATCGCTTGAACCAAACAGGAAATTTTCAATCACGAAGCCCTTGATTTTTTCCTTGATCTCCAAGAGTTCCTCCTATTTTCTTCCGTTATGAATGCTTCGGGATTACTCCAGAAACCAAACGTTGTATCCCTATATACTACACCGACTGTCAAAAGAAGCAAGAAAAAGTCCAATAATCTATTAATATAGAAACAAAAAAAAGCTGTTTTGCTCGAGCGCGAAACGTTCGCGGCCGGTTTCGGATCCCGCGGGAATTTCAGAAATACCCGTTGAGGAAAGGATTTTGGTCCTTCTCCGTCGCTATGGAAGTGGAAGGGCCGTGGCCGCAATAGACGATCGTTTCTCCGGGAAGGGTGAATAATTCCCGGCGGATCGAGCGCAGAAGGGTATCCATATCCCCCCCGAAGAAGTCGGTTCTCCCGATGGAGAGGGCGAAAAGGGTATCTCCCGAGAAAACCACCCTCTCGAAGAGGAGGGAAATGCCTCCCCGGGTATGGCCGGGGGTATGGAGGACCCGTCCTGAAATTTTCCCGAAATCTATGCTGTCTCCGGCCGCCAACAGCACGTCCACCTCCGGATACTCGACTGTTCCCAATCCCCATAGGGGCGCGTCGGCCACCGATCTTTTCATGGTCTCGATATCGTCTCCATGCAGGGCCAGGGGAATGGCGTATTCCCTTTTCAGAACGGCCGCGGCCGCCATATGATCGCTGTGCCCGTGGGTAAGGACCAGGGTAACCGGCTGCAAGCTCAGTTCGGTTACGAGCTGCTTGATCTTATCCTCCTCCGCGCCGGGATCGAGGATGATCGCCTCGCCGGTTTCTTCGCAGGATAAAACGTAACAATTCGTGGCCAGGGGCCCCACTACCAGTTCATCGATACGCATATTTTCGTTTAACTCGTTTCCGGTTTATCGCCCCTACCTACCGGGGGCAAGTCAGGGCTCCGGTGGGACATACAATGGCCGCCTGCCCGCAGGGGCGGCATCGCTCAGGAATGAACTCCAGGTTCATCCCCTCTATGATGAGCGCTTCGTTCGGGCAGGCGGCACTACAAGCTCCGCAAACAATACAGAGTCGACGGTCTATGTCGATGATCTTCTTTTCCTTACCTATATCCGTCATGATCAATATAACTCAACCGGTCCGGTTTTTCAACAAAACACTGGAACAGTTTACCGGGGGAAGGGAATTTTTTCAACTCCGGTTTCCGAACAGGATTCCCTTGCCAATCGATCCGGCCACCTGAAATACCAGAGCGGGGCGGGAAAGCAGCAGCACCTTAAGCAGTTTCCAGGGTTTTATGGCCTTATTGCTGATGAGGTTCTTTTCCCGTTTCAGCCGGGCCAGGGCGCGGTCCATCTCCCCGTCCGGCAGCCGGTACAGGATTCGGGCCGCCTGGTAGAAGATCTCGTTGGTCCGGCCCACGGAATTCCACCAATTCTTATTATAGGTTTTCAACCGGTTCGCGGATTGGTCGTTGCTCTCCAGGGCTTCCAGGATGGCGTCCGCGGCCAGATCCGCGCCTTCCAGGGCGTTAATGATGCCTCCCCCGGAGAAGGGATTATTCTGGTTGGCCGCTTCCCCCACGGCGACATAACCATCGGCTACCAGGGAGGGTAATCCCCGGGCCACTGCCGTGGCCCCCACCACCAGCCGGTGGCGTCTTCCCTCCGCGCAGCGCGCCGCGATGAATCTTTCCAGATAATCGGTTGCCCTCAGTCCGCCGGAGCGCAGCGGATTTATACCCACACCGACATTGGCCGAGTTTTTGCCTTTGGGAAAAACCCAGGCGTATCCTCCCGGCGCGCAGCGCGTCCCCAGATGGAATTCGATATAGCGGAGGGATACGTCTATGCCGGATATCAGCTCCTGGGCGCAGGACATCAATTCCTCCGGACGGTAGCCGGTCTTCAATCCGGCCCAGCGGGGGGATATCGATTCCACTCCATCGGCACCCACCGTTACGCGGGAACGCACCTGGTAGAGAGCGCCGCTGGAGAGGTCTTTCGCCACCACCCCCCTTATCCGGCTGTTCTCCCGCAGCAGGCCCATGGCCTGGTGACCGGTTCTAACCACCGCGCCGCCCCCCGCGGCGATTTCGGCCAAGCGCCGGTCGAACAGCTCGCGATCGACGATAAAGCCGATTTCCGGCATTTCCGCCTCATACCTGATCCCCCCGGGGGAGACCAGTACCACGCCGTTTACCGGAGAGGATATCAAGGACTCATCCAGGGAAAGGTAGCGCTCCACGTCTTCCCGCGGTCCGACCGCTTCCGCGCAACGGACGGGAAATCCGACGCGCGGCCTTTTTTCCAGGAGCAGGGTGGAGTAACCCCGGGAAGCGGTCCTCCAGGCGGTGCGGGCTCCCGCCGGACCGCCTCCGATTATCACTACGTCAAATTTCTCAGATTCCATTAGAAATAGTAATAAGCGTTAAGGGACAGGGTAAACCCCTCGTAACTGATATCGAAGTTGCCGCCGTGAATATAGAACTTGCTCTGGGATATGTGATAACGGCCTTCCAGCCCCGCGCCGTACTTGTTGGTGAGGTGATAGATCATTCCGAATTCGGCGTGCACTCCGGCTTCGAAGCTGTTACGGGAGGTGGTGGTGTCGGTGGGATCGAAGGGCAATCCGTTTGATTGAACCCGGTGTGTTTCCAGGCGCGCCAGGGGGAGCACGCAGCTAAAACCGCCGCCGAAATAGGGAGAAAGCTGCCGGGCTTTGGGGGGCACCATAAAATAGGCGATGCCCAGATCGAGCGAAAACAGGTATATTTTCAAGCTTCTTTCCATATCCAGGTTGAGTATGGGGCTGGTGAGGGTGTAATAGTTGCCCTGGCTTTCCGCTTTCAGATAGGATAACGAAACGGCGGAATTTAAATAGCTGTTGGGGGTGATTCTCCTCTGGAAGCCCACCCGCCCGAAAGGGGAGGTGGAAACATGGGTGAATATATCTTCACCCTGGCGCTCCTTGGCCCAGTCTGACAGGTGTTCGGTCAGGTAATCGGCGTTCGGTCCATCCACGAACCCGATGGAAAGATTAATATTGTTGATCGGTATGGGACCGTAATATTTTCTCTTCTTGAATAGGGTTTGAGCCGCCAGCGATTCGGTGAGGACCATCATGGACAACAGAACGACAATTAAACTGATATTCTTTTTCATCGATACTCCCCCGTACGGGTAAAAAAACAATATCCCTATCACCCTTTCTAAATTTAACTCCACCCGCTTCCAAAGTCAAATCCAACATGTGTAAATTAAACAAGTTCCAAGGATCCTGCCCCCGGCTCTCAAGCGTTTGGCACCAGGCACAGGAATTTCAGGTTACCGGCGCCGGTATTGATGAAAGAATGCTCGTCACCGCCGGGCACGAAAATGAAGTGACCGGCCGAAAACGGTTTCTTCTCCCCCCGGAACATTAGCTCGCCCTCTCCCTCGAGGACGTAGACTTCATGTTCCCATTCATGGGTGTGCAGGGGTGAATGGCCGTCCGGACCCAGTTCAAACAAGCGCATGGCGAAATTTGGCGCTCCGTCATGCTTGGATATCAACCAGCGGATGGTAACCTGCTCGGCGCCTTCCATCGTCACTTCCTCCGCCTCGACGGCGAGGGCCTTCATAATCTTCAGCTCGGCCATATATCTCCTTCCCTTGATTACGCGGTATCCACCGTAGCATACCGCACCCCGGCAATATTCAACAAGAGATTTCATTCTTGCACAAAGTCTCGCTTTGTGGTCCAATCAGCGGAAGAAAGAAAGACGCAGGGATAGATCCTGAAAACCCTTGGGAGTGGCGGCGAATGGAAATAAAAGGCTTGATACTGCACGCCCGTAAGGCTTTTGTAATAGAGCATTTCGGTGAAGAAGCCTGGCAGAAGGTGCTCTCTTCTCTGCCCGAACGGGACCGGGAAGTTTTAAGCGAGATCATACTAACAGCGCAGTGGTATCCTTTTGAAATCGGCAGCCGGCTGGATAATGCCATAGTAAAGGTATTGGGGGGGGGCGATAAGAAGATATTCGAAGAGATAGGAGTGAAATCGGCTCAAAGGGGATTGCTCAAGATACACCAGTCATTTCTAACCCCGGGAGATCCCCAGGCCTTCATGAAGAAGGCGAAGGTCATTTATAAATTTTATTACGATACCGGTTATCGTGAATATGAAGAGACCGGTCCTACCTCCGGCGTTATGACCACCTACGAGGCGGAAACCTTTTCCCAACCGGACTGCTTGACGGTTATCGGTTGGTACAAGGAAGCCTTGAAGCTTTGCGGCGCGCGGGAGGTGGAGGTGGTGGAAGAGGAATGCCGGGCCCGGGGCGGGTCCTGCTGCCGCTACCGGTTTAAATGGGTAATTTGAGAGGGGATCCAGGGTGGATCGTAAAGCGGACCGGCATCTCCCCCCCCCGGGGAAATGCCGGTCAACGCCGCCTGCAGTCTCGATCCCGGGAAATTAGAATCGGCTTCAAGCTATCCATCGCTGGTATGATTATCTTTTAATAAATTCCGCCCGGTCAAAGTCATCCCACTCCACCTCCATCTCGCGGCCGTCGCTTAGCTCGATAAATATCCCGCGGTTGTCGTCATCCACGTCGTTTGAATCGCTGAGTTTTATACGGGTGCCGTCCCACAGGGTGACAATGGAACCATTTCCCTTCCGCTTGATTTCACTTATATTTCGGAATTCTATATCGAACTGCACGTCGCGGTATTCGCCATCGAGCACTTCCCAGGTGTATTGCTCGTCATCATCCCAGCGGATAATGCCTTTATACTGATCCCCCTTGTCGGTGAAGACGGTACCCTTGAGGAGATGTCCTCCGTCGAAACGATCGTATTCCTCCGGTTCCGGTGGGGAGGTAAGCTCCAGCCTCTCGAATTCATCCCACATCACCGTTATCTGCCCGACGTTGATATCGTTGATCACTATACCCCGGTTTGAGCTATCCACGTCATTGGTCCCCCGGAGCACCATTTCATCACCGTTCTTCAGTATTACCAGGGCCCTACTTGAGCCATCGTGCTCGATTGCCCTGATCTTGCCGAATTGTATTTTCCGGCTGCGGCGTTTCTCGTTGCCGTCCAGGATATCCTCGGCAAAAAGCTCATCCACGTCCCAGCAGATCCACCCCGTGTATTCATCGTTCTGCTGCGTGGTCACGGTCCCGTAGAGGCGTTCTCCGAAAGCCGATTTTAGATCGCCGCGGTTCTGCTCGAAGTCAATGCGTTCGATGTCATCCCATTCAAATTCGATTTCACCTTCGTTCCGATCCTCGACGACGATCTCCCGGATGGATTTGCCTATATCGGTCGAGCCGCCCTGGACTTCGAAGGTTTCTCCCGATTTCAGGGTCAACCGCGCCGTGTAATCATCGAGCACCTCCAGGCTCCTGATGTGCCCGAAGCGTATCCCGGTTTCTCCCGTTTTGTACTCGTGCAGGTAGGACCGGGTGACTCCGATGGAAATACCGAAGATTTTCCGGGTTCTTTCCTTGTACCTTTTACGCCGGCTCCTCCGGCTTTCCCGCGGCAGTTCCCGGGTGGAGTTGAGAAAGTCCACCCAGGAGCCTTCATTCTTGTCCCAGCGGATCAATCCTTCGAAGACATCCTCGTCCACGGTGGTTATTTTGCCGTAGATCCGGCCCCGGTCATCGGCCAGGGAAGAAGCGGTAAGGGTAAATATTAAAACCACTAACAGGATGGCAACTCGGCCCTGCTTCATTTCTTTTACCTCCCTCTCCAGATTTTATTGCTACTTATAATATTATT
>JAFGPI010000043.1 GCA_016926065.1 Candidatus Krumholzibacteriota bacterium | reverse complement strand
GCCACTTCTTTATATCCCAAATGACCTTAATCGCCATCTATCAATATGTTAGGAATATCCAGCCCTTAAAAATGGGGAATGTCCTGTTATAGGCCCCCGGAAGCGCTCCCAGTATTTTGACTAACTGACTCTAATAATATCACTTACACCACAAATCAATCAATGACTAGGGCCCGGGTTTCCGTGAGGCAAAGGTAATTGCCGGGGCAAGTTCCGTATAGATATAGCCAGCCTGTGGCACGCAAGTTGCCAATAATATAACGGATGGAACTTAAAGTGGCCGCAATATGAATGTAGTTACCGGTAAAAAGGGGATGGCACTTACTATTTAAATCATTGCCTTATTCGGGAAAATGGAACAGAATATTTTCACACAGTAGCAATCACAAGGATGGTGCTTGAGAATCATGTTTATCGAATGTCTCTTTATTATTCTGATACTTTGCGTTTTATACACCTATTTCGGCTACCCCCTTATCCTGGCCCTTTTATCTACATTTACCGGCCAGAAAGAGCATACCGGAGATGAGACGGACAAACCGCTGCCGGATATCGCTCTTCTCATAGCCGCCTACAATGAAGAAGAGATCATCGAAGAGAAAATAATCAACAGCCTTTCACTCACCTACCCCGGGGAAAAGCTGACCATAGCGGTGGTATCGGACGGCTCTTCGGACCGGACGGATGAAATCACGAAAAAGTACCGGGAAAAGGGAGTGGAGCTGATCAGGGTCGAGGGACGGCGGGGAAAGACAGTGGCGCGGAACGAAGCGGTTGAGCGGACCGGCAGCGAAATAATCGTCTTCAGTGACGCGAACGCGATCTACGAGCGGGACGCCCTGATGAAGCTCGCCCGCCATTTCAGCGATCCGGAAGTGGGAGTGGTCTGCGGAAATCTCCGATTACTCCAGGAAGGGGAGGAAGAGAACCTCTACTGGAAATATGAAAAAATGATAAAGCGCTACGAGAACCGGTTCCATTCGATTATCGGCGCGAACGGCTCGATTTACGCAATCCGGCGGAGCCTATTTAGATCCCTGCCGGCCGAAGTGGATGACGATTTCATCGCGCCCCTGCGGGCGTATACCGAAGGGTACAGGCTGATCCTGGACCTGAACGCGGTAAGTACCGAGAAAGATATCGCCAGCAGCGATATGCAGGTCGAATTCCAGGCGAAAAAACGCGTTGTAATAAGAGGGATCCAGAGCCTGGCCCATGTTTCGCACCTGCTCAATCCGTTCCGCTACCCGGCCATATCGTTCGAGCTGATCTCGCACAAGATATTCCGTTGGGCCATTCCGTTCCTTTTGCTCGCCGTTTTGGTGCTGAACTTCTTCCTGCCGAGAACTCCTTTTTATTCAATAATCTTCCTGCTCCAAATCGCCTTCTATTCCACCGCCGTGGCCGGAATTCTCTCCGGCTTCAGGCCGTTTTACATCCCCGCCTACTTCGTTTCGACCAACACCGCCGTTTTCCTCGCTACCATCGAGTACCTGCTGGGCAAAAGAAGCAGGACCTGGGAACAAAAAAGGGGATGATCCCCGCACTCCTCAGGGAATTGAATTATTTAAATCAGTCCTGGGGGCGGCTGCCGATTTTAATCTCCCGCCGGGCGTGTTCCCTCATGCGGATCGTGTCCCGTTTCCTCCGTAAGGATCCCGCTGAAAGGTATCAAGGAGCAAAGGAACCGGCGGCCTGACCCGTGGAAGATGCAACCAGGGGACTGGCATCCGTAAAGAAATTTCTTCGGTCCTGTATCTATTCTAATAAATGGGGAAGGCATTCAATCCCCTGTTCCCTCATCTTCCCCAGCAGCGACTCCGGGCTTTCCCCCCGCATGCAGATCCGGCCCCAGAGCTCGATATCGATCAGGTTCCACAGCAGCTTGGGGTATTTCCCGGCAACCGGCATCAACTCCTCACTGGAGAAGCGGAGATTGTCCTCCACGAAGCCTCCCGGCAGCAAGAACTTCATCGGCACCACGTATTTATCGATCGGGATGTCCCCTCCCCACTTGGGCCGGTTGGCTATGAGGGAACCAAGGTAGGGATAAGCGGCCTTCCTTACCACCGCCTTGGAGGTGCGCCAGTCCACGCAAAAATCGACCGGCAGGTTTATGGCGAAGCGGATCATCTCGATATCCAGGAAGGGGAAGTAGTAGGATAATCCTTCCCCGCTGGTCAATTCGTAGCGGCGGTTGAGCAGGTGCTGCTGGTAGTCGCAGAGGTTCTCCAGCATCAAGGTTTTGACCGCCCTCTCATCCCGGTCCGGTATGCCGGCGAGGGACTCCTCTATCCCCCGCTGGGTGACGGCCCTCTCGAAATTACCCATCCCCAGGGAAGCCAGGGCGGGAAGGGAATTTCTCATTCGCAGCTCCAGGTTGATTTTTTGCTCCTCCTCGACCGCGGCGGCGAGCAAGCGCCGGGCCCGGGCGGGCAGGATCCGGAACAGCTTCCGCAGCTTATTATAGCGGTAGAGGGACCGGACGTTGCCCGTTCCCCCGAACAGCAGGTCGCTGGCCACTCCCAGTAGTTGATTGGGCCGTCCCTGCTCCCGGATTGTCTGGGCGCCGATATAGAAGCGTGTCATATTGGGATGCACCACCGGCTGATCGAGATCAAGGTAGTTACGCAGCAGTAGCGGATAATATTGTTCCCGGGGCATATGGCTGGTGATCAATTCGGTGCCCAGCCGCCGGGCCAGTTCCCGGGCCTGGTCCAATTCGCTCACCCTGACATCGGAAACGTAAAAGCAGAAGATAGGTACCGCGAATCCGATCTCCCGGAGGAGTCCGCCGGTAAAGCTGCAATCGATGCCCCCGCCGCAAAGCAGCCCGAAGGTTCGGGGATCCTTTCCGGCAACGATGTGCCGGAGGCTGCTTTTCAAATGCTCGGTAAGCTCCCGGGGGGCGTCGAGGCGCCGGTTTCTCTGATATTCATCCGCGTCGAAGAGATCCTGGTACCTGAAGTACCTGCCGGTGCGCAGTTTCTTTTGGTCGATATCCAGGAGCAGGTACCCCCCGTAATTTAGATTTTCCACCTCCTGGTAGTAAGTCTCCCGGCCGTACTGGGAGTCGAAGAAGAGGTGCTGACAAACGGCCGCGGCGTTCATTCTCTTTTCCTTCAGGGAAGATATTACCGGCTTGATGGAGGAGCAAAAAACGAACCGGTCCGCCTGCTGGGTATAATAGATAGGGAAAAATCCGCTTCTGTCACCGGCCGCCAGCAAGGTTTTATTATCCCGGTCGTAGATGGCCAGGGAAAACATGCCCGGCAACAACTCCAGGAAACTCTCTCCCTTCAAACGGTAGAGCGCAACGAGGTTTTCTTCCGGGGAAGCGTCGGGGGAAAGATCGTTCCGGCGGAAAACCTCCTCCAGGGCGTAGAAAAATCCGCACAAGGAAATCAGGTATCTTCCTTGATCCACCTCGGCTATACCGCAGGTATAGCTATGCACACCGGCCACCAGTCCCAGGGCCGCCTCCGCGCAATCCACCACCCGGATCTCCGCTTCTCCCCCCTTGGGTGGAGGGATTTCACCGGCCAACCGGCGCAGCCGTTCCCCCGCGCTCCGCCCTCCTCCCCACTCTACCATACCCAGTATTCTCGACATTAAGCTCTACCTCTTCTCTTTAAAACGTCCTCATAGAGCGCCTGATATTCCGACGTCATGCTGGAAAGCGAAAACCGCTGCTCAATCTTTCTTCTCGCCCTCTGCGCCCTTTCCCGGAAGGGCTCCGGATTTTCAAGAAAATCGATTATGCCCCGGGAAAGGGACTCTACGTCCCCCACTTCCACGAAAAGACCGCTGATGCCATCCTCAATGATCTCCGGAGTACCTCCCACCGGGGTGGCGACAACGGGCACCCCCGCAGCGGCCGCCTCCAGGATGGTCAGGGACAATCCCTCCTCCGTGGAAGGCTGAAGGAAAAGATCGATGGCGGCCAGATAATCCGGCACCCTGCCGGAAAATCCCGGCAACAACACTTTTCCCTCCAGTCCCAGCTCCGCGATTAATTTCTCTATCCTCCCCCGTTCCGGTCCGTCTCCCACGATCAGCAACACACAGTCATCATACCGCCGGGAGGCCCGGCGGAAAGCCTTTAGCATGGTGGCGTGGTCCTTCACCGGATCGAGACGCGATACCGCTCCCACCACCCTGGTGCCATCGGCTATGCCCAGTTTATCCCTCACCGCCGCTCCCCCGGAGCCGGGGAAGCGGCTGGTATCGATGCCGTTATAGATCACCACCATCCGGTCCGGATCGACTCCCGCCTTGCGCTGAAAACTCTCCCCGGTTTCCCGGGAGACGACCACCAGCCTGTCGGCCAGGTGATATAGGAAACGGCGCAGGAAAGGCGCCCGGCTGAAGGAGGTCAATCCTTTTCCGTGCTTGGTATGAACCACCGGAATCCCCGCCAAGCGGGCGGCCGGGGCGGCGTGCGTGTGGGCCACCAGATTGTGGGTGTGCACGATATCCGGATGGAGGCGGGAAAATAGACGGATCAGCCTGTGGATGGCGGACAGAAACTTTATTCGCCCCAGTCCCACCAGGGTGGGGTCCAGGTCCAATTCGCGGGCCCGTTCGGCGAGCGGCCCCAGGCTCTTCACGCATACCAGGAAGGGATTTACCGCGGTCGTCCCTTTCTGCGTTCCGGCCAAATCCAGAACCAGCTTTTCCGCGCCCCCGAATTCGAGGCTGCGCAGGACATGGATCACTCTTATTGCCTTATCAAGCTCTTTATTCATGAACGCGAAATCTCGGAAATAAAAAACTTCATCTTACCCACTTTGGTGAGGGGAATCTGGTCGAGGTAATTTACCGAAATCGACACTCCTTGGGATGTAAGCTCCTCCAGCTTTTCCACGATAAAGGCGGATATTTTCTCGCGGCTTAAGGTACCATCCTCCTCCACATTCACCTGCGCCTCTTTCAGCGACTTCTGTACTACCTGGAACTTTCTCACCCCCGGCATGCGGTCCAGCTTCCAGATAAAGAACATCTCGTGAATCTCCCTTCCGTCCTCGGTTTTGAAAGTGTCCGCCGCCCGGCCCACCACGTCCTGGAGCAGGGGAAAGGTTCTCCCGCAGCTACAGCTTTCAGCGGACATTATTCCCAGGTCCCCGATCCGGTAACGGATAAAGGGGAGGGCCTTATTTTCCAGATCGGTGATCACGATATGTCCCGGCTCTCCCACCACCGGACGGTCCTGGTCATCCACCACTTCCACCCAGAGGTTATCGACATTGATATGCAATCCCTGCTGCTCCTTGCATTCGGAGGCTATGCTCATGAATTCGCTGCTGCCGTAGCGGTTGAACACCGGGCATTGGAATGCATCTTCAATCCGTTCTTTCTGGAAGTCGAACAGTCTTTCCGCCCCGATGAGGATCCCATCCAGCCGGGGCGGCGTCACCCGGTGCTTTACTATCGCCTGGGCCATGAGATAGACCACGGTGACATATGACTCAATAAAACGGGACCGGTGTCTTTTGATTTTTTCCACGTAATCGAGCAGACTCTCCTCTCCGATATTGAAGGCCGATAGGAACTGGTAGTTCTGAAACTTCCAGTAGAGGGCGTACTTCATCCTCATCCTGAGCGAGGGCCTGCTCTTGTGTCCCCAGATCATGGTGGTCCGCGTTCCCACCGGCTTTCCCACCCAGTCTTCGGTACGTTTCTTTCCGGCCACCTTCATGCACCAGTTATCATAAGTCATGTAGCAGGTTACCGGGTCCCCGGTCGAACCGCTGGTGGCATTACTGTGCAGCCGGGCCTTATCGAATTCCCGGGAAAGCAAATCGTCACCGGCGGCGCGCACCATCTCCTTGGTGAGAGATATCCCCGCTTTGCGCAAGATGTCGATACTGTCCACCCGGTCGATATCGATACCTTTTCCCGCGAACAAGCGCTCGTAAAAAGGTACCTGGCGGGCGCTGTAGGCGACCAGGCGGCGGAGCTTTTCCTGCTGGAGCCGACGGAGTTCCTCCAGCGGCAACCAGGCGCGGGGGGAGATCTGCCGGTAATAATTATAGATATTCCTTCGTTTTATTACCCGGTCGTAAAAAGGAAAGAGGAACTTTCGATACAATGGACTATACAGCATATCCTTACCGGTCCGCGGTTTCTTGCTCGCCTGTCAGTCGAGGGATGGCGCGGCCCTTTTCCAGCCAAAAGGCCCGCCCTTTCTCGGCCTCCAGGGCCACCCCTTTTCCAGCCAAAAAGCCGCCCCTTTTCCGGCTCCAGGGCAACCTCGCCTGATCAAGCATAAAGTATTCCCTTAAATGAGGATATATTCAAGGAAAAGATACCAGCGGAACCTGTCGGTACGATCCGCCGGTTTCATTTCCCCCTGGGTCACAGTCGCGGGCCAGCCCGCGTGGATCCTTTGGCATGGCATATTTGTTGCGAAATAACCAGTTCGATTAAAGACCGGACCCACTTGAGGGGGGTCAGGAAATGATAGGAAATAATGAGAAATAGCGGTTAATCAAAAAAGCGTTGCCAGCGTTGCAAAAAAGTTTCATCATAAGAACCAGTAAAGGATCGGTTGGCATGAATTCAAAAGCAGGGATCAGAGTGAACGGATACTCCAAATATATCTTTCTCCTACTCCTAACAACGCAACTGTTCCCGGCCGCTCTTTCGGCCGACGGCGGTCCGGGCACCTCCGCGGCGATCTATCTGCGCCTGCCGGTAAATCCCAAATCCATCGCCATGGGCGAGGCGGGGGCCGCCCTTCCCCGGGATAACTTCGGTTGGTTGAACAATCCGGCGGCCAACAATTTCTACCCGGAAAGCGGCGCCGGGATCTTCCACAGCCAATGGATGATAGACACCTATTACGATAACGTTATCTATCGTCAGCCGCTGGGCTCGATGTTCAGAGCCGCCGCCGCGCTTACCTATCTCTCCACTCCCCCGGTGCAGGGATACGATGGAAACAACATTCCCCTGGGGGAGCTTAACAGCAACAACTTCCAGGGTATTTTGGGAGTGGGATTCTCCCCGGTAAGGTTTTTCGGCGCGGGCATAAACATCAAGTATTTTCAGGAAAAGTTGGCCGATTACACCGGGAGCGGAGCGGCGGTCGATATGGGAGTGGTCTTCAAACTTGATTTTCCCCACCTCATGTTCGGGGCCTCCATCCAGAATCTGGGACCCCGGGTGGCATTCATATCCCATGAGGAAGAGCTGCCGGTGATAACGCGCTGCGGCGGGTCTTTCAGCATGCCCCAAATGGCGGGAATGGCCAACCTGGTCCTGGCCGCGGACGTGATCATCCCCAAGCATGAAGATCTCTACCCCGCCCTTGGTTGCGAGATCGATTTCCTGAACACCTTCAGCCTCCGGCTGGGGTACTGCGGAGAAAAAGACCGGGAGAGCAGCGGGCTCACCGCCGGCGCGGGAGTGAGACTGTTGGACAGGATTACCACGGATTACGCCTGGACGCCCTACGGCGATTTAGGCAACTTCCACCGGATTTCTGTCTATTTCAGCTTCGGAAAAATCTAATTTTGAGACGGCTGAAATCATTTCTTTGATGGCTTAATGAAAAAGATCGAATATCCTCTCATAAGAAGCGCGCAAAACCGGAGAATCAAGGACCTTCTCCAGCTGGGCAGGAAACGGGAACGTTCCCGGACCGGCCTGATAGTGATCGAAGGGGTGCGGGAAATAGAACGCTCCCTGGAGGGCGGGGTCGATATCCGGAGCGTTTTTTTCTGTCCCTCCCTGGCGGTTTCCGACCCGGTCCGGAATCTGCTGCGAACCCTCGCTCACCGGGGAGCGGAGATGCTCCCGGTAAACAAGAAGGTCTATGAAAAAATCGCCTACCGGGAGAATACCGGGGGTATAGTGCTCACCGCCGAGAGACCTTCCTCCACCCTGGAGGAGCTGCGGAAAGAGTCCCGGCCCTTTTACTTGGTCGCGGACCGGATCGAAAAACCGGGAAACCAGGGAGCGATATTCCGCTCCGCGGACGGCGCCGGAGTCTCGGCCGTTTTGATCAGCGGCGCGGAAACCGATATTTACAATCCCAACGTCATCCGAGCCAGTCTGGGAACGGTTTTTACGGTTTCCCGGGCGGCAGCCCAAACGGCCGACCTGATCACCTGGCTGAAAGAAAGAAATATTACCATAATCATCTCCACTCCGGCGGCCGAAATGCTCTATACTGAAGCCGATCTGACCTCCTCCTGCGCCGCGGTGGTGGGCAGCGAGGACAGCGGGGTGGACGATCTCTGGCTGCGGGCCGCCGATCTCCGGGTCCGGATTCCGATGCGGGGAACCACCGATTCACTGAACGTGTCGGTGTCCGCCGCCATCCTGGCCTACGAGGCCCTCCGGCAAAGGGGGATAGGGGAGGAAGGGAACGGCCCCGGATGAAACAGTCTTTACCGGTACCGGCAAATAGCCGGGGAGAACTCATCCCTTTCATCGACGGGCGCCGTCCATTCCAAACCGGGGCCTGGCGGGTGCAGACGGCGAACTTACACCGCCCCGGGGTGGGTACGTTGACCTTTGTCCTTTTTATCAAAACGGGCGACCTGGATATATGGTGAGCCATGGCGGAAAAAGTTGAAAACCGGTCGATCGTGCTCGTGTATCATGCCATCGCTTCGGAATCCGAACCTTCCGGCCTGAGCGAGCCGGGCGACCTGTCCTTCGTGGTCCGGACCGCCGATTTCATCCTGCACATGAGTTATCTATACGACACCAAGATCCCGGTTGCCACCCTGGACGGACCGCGGGCGGCGGGGAGCCCGCCGGGGGAGGCGCCGCCGCTAGTTCTCACCTTCGACGGCGGGCACCGGTCGCATTACACCTGGGCACAACCGGTCCTGGAGAAATATGAATTTCCGGCTTACTTCTTCATCACCACCGGTTATATCGGCCGGGATTATTACCTGACCGGCGAGATGATCCGAAAACTCCACCAGGCGGGGATGACAATCGGATCCCACGGGGTATCGCACGCCTTTCTGCCCGATTTGACCCCGCAGGAGATCAAAGAGGAATTGCGGGAATCGAGAAACCGGCTGGCCGATATTACCGGCTCCGCTATAGAAACCTTCTCCGCGCCCGGGGGGTGTATCGACGATCGGGTAATGGATCTGGCCCGGGAAGCCGGATACCGGCGGGTATTCGGTTCCACGCCCGGGATAAACGAGAACCCGGGTCAGGACGCCGTCCTGCGGAGATTCGCCGTGAAAAAAGACTGGACCCTGGACAGGTTCACCGCCACCGTCGGCGGTCATCCCCCGGCCGGCGAAAAGATGAAATACCGAACCCTGCGGCTGGCCAGAAAAATCCTGGGTAACCGGTTTTACGTGACGGTGAGAAGGACCCTGCCATGGATAAAATGAATATTCGCCCTTTATTAAGAGGTTCCTTGTCTTTCGTTCCGGGGATAAGAAAATTCCTTCCCCGCCGGGGGACGGGAGGCACCGACAGCGCGGAATACTGCTACGAAGTGTGGTTAAAACACCTCACCCTGCTCTGGGAAAACGGCATGTCGGCCATCCCCCGCACCCTTGCCGAACTGGGCCCGGGAGACTCGATCGGCATCGGACTGGCCGCCCTGCTTTCAGGTACCGACCACTATTACGCCCTGGATGTGGTCCGCTACTGGGACCCCGGTCTGAATATCGGCATATTCGATCGGCTGGTGGAACTCTTCCGCCGCCGGGCGCCCAAACAACCGGGAGGCTGGCCGGATTACGACCGGTACTTGGACCACGGCTGTTTTCCCGGTCATATCCTCACCGAGCGGGTCCTGCGAAGATCGCTCTCACCGGCTAGAATAGCCATGATCCGCCGGGTTCTTTCCGATCCATCCTGCGCAGCGCCTCCCATAAAGATCAAATACATGGTCCCCTGGACCGATGAGAGTATCATTGAAGCGGAAAGTGTGGATGTAATTATTTCCCATGCCGTGCTGGAACATGTCGAGGATCTGGATAAAACCTACCAGGCCCTCCGGTCCTGGCTCAAATCCGCCGGCATGATGTCCCACCAGATCGATTTGAGATCTCACGGATTAACCAAGAAGTGGAACGGACACCGGGCCTGCCCCGAGTGGCTATGGAAAATAGCCAAAGGGAGAAGAGAATATTTCATTAACCGGCAACCCTGCTCCGTGCACATCGAGCTTCTGAAAAAGCATGGTTTCCGGATAATTTGCGATCTAAAAGCTTTCCGTACGGACGGCATAGAAAGAGAACAACTAGCCTCCAGCTGGAAGCACCTCTCGGACGAGGATCTTTCCTGCTCCGGTCTCTTTATCCAGACCTGCAAGGAATGACAAGTGAAGCGATAAGCGCCTCCCGGGTGACCCGGCCGCCTGGCCGTTAGGGATAATCATCTGATAATCATGATTTTCCACCCGCCGCGGCTGAACTTATACGGTAAATACCCAGCCCAAAAATTTACCTCCCCGGCCTCGCCCGGGGGAAAATTGGTAACAATCTACGCCCCCCTGTGCTATACTGCGAAAGTATGGAAATCTCCCTCCACCCTATGTGACGTTGTTCTTCGGCAGGGTTGCATATCGGCGGCGGAGCCGGCTAATCCAGGTTCGCGGCCTGTCCGTCAAGGAAAATCGGCTGGTCCGCGATCAAAGAGGAGACCTCCCCATGGAACTCTTTGCAGACGAAGTTTTTGAAACGATATTGAATAACATGGAAAATGATTTCGATTCGCATGATTTTATTTTCGAGATGATGCGGCATTTTCCGCGTCAGTACACCAACGCCCTCTACCAGTGCCGCAGATCCAAGGATCCGATCCAGACCCTGCACGCCAAGATCGGCCGCAAGCTGCTCGGCTTCGAGGGAAAAATCGTCAAAACGCGGAAAAAAGCCTCTCGTAACACGCGGGGACTGCCCTCCACCAATCAGCACTGGAAAAAAATCGAATCCGAATAAAGACGCACCGGGGCGGGGGGAAGAGGAATTCATTACAAAAAAGATTTGCCCGGTTCAAATTCTTCATGCTAGATTACATCCGTTCGGTTCAAATCGATGGTGCTTTAGAAAGGGAGTTTCAGGGGGTTGAAAATGGCCGCTCCAGCGGAAATAATGAAATACGGAACCTTCGGTGAAAACGGAATCAAGACCCTGCCGGATATCTACGATAACGCGGTGGAGAAATACGGCACCGCGGTGGCCATGAAGAAGCACCACCCCTGGGGCTATCAATCTATCTCCTTCCAGGAATTCGGTAAACTACTCTCTTTTCTGGGGGCGGGCCTTATAGACAGCGGCCTGCGGAGCGAAGACCGCGTGGTGCTGATGGCGGAAAACAGCCCGGAATGGACCCTGGTTTACGCGGCCGTGACCTCCTGCGGTGGAATCATAGTTCCGGTCGATGTCCAATTGACCACCAACGAACTCAACCACCTCCTGCTCCACTGCCAGGCCGGTTTTCTCATCGTTTCTCCGCGCGTTCACCAGGAGATCCTGGAAGGGATGCATCTGGGGGAGATCAAGGTCATAGTCATCGGAGAGCCGGACACCGAACTCGAGGCCACCACCCTGGGGCAGGTTATGGCAGCGGGCAAAGAGAAGATAAACAGCGGCGATTCCACCTATTTCCGCGCTAAGGCCGATGTAAAACCGGAACAGACGGCCGCCCTCTGCTACACCTCGGGCACCACCGGTCAACCCAAGGGCGCGGTACTTCTACACAGTTGCCTGGTATCGAACATAGAATCGATAAAATGTCGTTTGCCGATAACCGCGGAAGACACCTTCCTCTCCCTGCTACCGCTGCACCACACCTTATCGACCATGTGCGTTTTTCTTACCCCTCTCGCCAGCGGTTCCACCATAGCCTTCGGCCGATCGATGAAATCCCGCATCATAATGGAAGATATCGCTCGGGAAGGAGTGACGATTTTGGTCGGGGTACCCCTTCTCTTCGAGCATCTGGCCGCCTTCCTCAAGAAGGCTGCCAGCGGGAAAAGCGCCTCGGGAGAAGGTTTCTTCAAGCGTCTCTTCTCCGGAATCGCTTCGGCCACGGCGCGGTTGCTGCGAAGAAAACGCTC
>JAFGPI010000042.1 GCA_016926065.1 Candidatus Krumholzibacteriota bacterium | reverse complement strand
GTACGGCGAGGCCTTGATGAAGAAACATTTAAAAAAGAAATAGTAACTCAAAAGATTTTAGACGCAGAGATCATACGGTGGGACCTTTATAAAAAAACATCTAAAAAAGAAATAGAAACTCGACTGCTTGAGGGCGCGGAGAGTGTTCGGCGGGATCTTCATGGAGGAACATTTAAATAAAGAAGTAGAAACTCGACCGCCATTATGTGACGCCTCCTAATTAATCCTCGCCTGGAACCTCCGGAGATACCTTAACCGGCGAAAGTGGGGATCTTTCCTCACCTGTCCCTAATACAAATTAATTCCTTTTAATTAACCATATTAGACTAAAAGAGTGGGTCGTATTAATATCCGGAGTGGGTAATTTTCCCCAATCATTAAAGCGGTAAACCGGTCGAATTCTATCTCCCGGCTTTTTTTCTATCTGGTAAGAGCGGCGCCAAAATATGGGCGTGATTTTTAACTATTTGATAATTAATAAGTTAACGATGGTAATCGGTGGGATTTGAAATCGATTCACGGCCGCCGGCACCGTAGGGGATAGAAAAAAGCCATGCGCGCTGGGGCGGGAATATCAGTTGCAGAAGGGTAAGCGGGAATATAACCGCTGCGACCGCTTCGGAGGTTTGCTTGAAAGAATTTAATATTATAAAATATAACAAGTTAGCTATTTTAAGCGGCCTGATAATCTGGCTTTGGGGAGCGATTCCGGCCGGGTCGAGGGGAGCGGAATTACCCAGAACCTATTCATTTGCTAACGGTATCAACGCCGATATCTTCTATCCGGAGCTGATTCTCGATTCCTTGACGGCGCGTGACGAGACGGGGGAGTTAGTGCTGAACCTGCCGGGGGGAGACAGTTACCTGCTGGTTGAGGATATTTACGATCCGGCCATCGCCAACAGCGGCAGCGGGTCTTTTCATCCCCTGCGCGAGGATAACGTGGTTCAGGCTCTGCGGGATATTGATGTGGGAGGTAGATCGATCGGAATCAGCGTAGAGATTTATATATTGCCCCTGCCCCGGAGGTATATAGCGCAGAGTACTTCGGTGGATAACCGGATATTTCTCTCCCCGGGAGTATACGAAATGGGCCTGGAGATCACGGCTTATATAGTCAGTCACGAATTCGGACACTGCTTTCAACATCATTATCTCCCCGAGACCGAGGGGGAGGATTGGAGCCGCTATCTTTATCTCCGGGGCATTCTCGACGACCCCAGGTACTCTCCCATCTCGATGCACGCCTACCGGCCCCAGGAAATATTCGCCGAGGATTTCAGGTTCCTATATGGCGGAGAGGCGTCCCGCTTTACCGGAATGATCGAAAATCCTGAGTTGGTTCTTCCCGATCAGCTTCCTGAACTACAGGACTATTTCGTATCCCTGGTTAGGGGCGGACTGGCCTCGGCGGAGAGGACCGAGCTGCCGGACGCCGGAGCGATCCTCACCCGGAACTATCCCAATCCTTTTAATCCCTCCACTACGATTACTGCCCTTTTCGCCGAGGAAATGGAAATCGGGGAGGTGGAGGTGAGAATCTACGGTCCGGACGGTTCCTTTATCCGGGAGCTGACTGACGGCGCGGCGCAGGGAAGGGAATATAAGACCGCCTGGGATGGCAGGGACCGGTACGGGGCCGCGGCGGGCAGCGGGGTATATTTTTACCGCCTCCGGGCGGGCCGGCAGATGGCCACGGGCAAGATGCTGCTGGTTCGATGATTTGACTTAGATACCCTCTGTAATGCTAATTTTGATTCAGGTACCGGGCCTTTAATTGTCCACAGGCCCCGTCGATATCGCTTCCTTGGCTGCGTCGGACGGTTACCGCGGGAGAGCGGGGAAGCAGCAGACCGATGAACTTCTCGATCCTCTTCTCTTCCGGTCTCTTGAATCCCGATCCTTCCCATTCGTTGAAGGGAATGAGGTTTATCTTGAAGGGTCTTCCGTGGGTAAGCTCGGCCAGGCGGAGGGCGTCCCGGGGGGTGTCGTTCACTCCCCGCAGGAGAACATATTCGAGCGTGGAGCGGGTGCCCCGGGAGAGGGCGAATTTCTCGGCGGCGTCCAGCGTCCGGGAGAGGTCCTCGGCGGCCGGCATGATTTTTTTCCGGACCCGGTTGGTGGTGGCGTTCAGGGAGACCGCCAGGCCGAATTTCAGGGGAGACCGGGCCAGGAATAAAATTTTCTCGACGAAACCTATGGTGCTCAGGGTGATCCGTTTTTCTCCCAGGGCGAAGGCGTCCATTTCGTTGAGCAGCTCTATCGCCGGACAGACGTTTTCCAGGTTCAGCAACGGTTCTCCCATTCCCATGAAGACTATGTTCAACCGGCGGCGGGGCGGGACGTGATTCATCCGGGCGAAGAGCACCTGGTTCACGATTTCGTCGCAGCGCAGATCCCTCTCCTTCCCGGTCCGTCCCGTTTTACAGAACGAGCATCCCAGGGGGCATCCGGCCTGGCTGGACACACAGAGGGTGAAGTTTCCGCGGGCTTCCATGAGAACGGATTCGATCAGCAAACCACCATCACTTTCCAAAAGAAATTTCTGGCTCCGATCCACTTTTGAGGTTAGACTTCCCCTGACCCGAAGGGAGGGTATACGGTATATTCCCTCCAGGGTGTTTCGCAGCTCCAGGGGGAGGTTGGTCATGGCGGAGAAGCTGTCCGCTCCCTTCTGGTAAAGCCACTGGAGGATCTGGGTCTTCCGGTGAGGGGGCTCCCCCAGAAGCGCGACCCGTTCCGCTATCTGCGGCGGGGTCAGGTTCTTGATATTTTCTTTTTCCAAATGCTTCTCCTTTAGATCGAATGATAAGGAAATCGTCCTCATTCTCCAACCGTAAAAAGGAAATCCGGGGCTGCATCGACCTGGGAAGCAGCTATTTCCGGTTATTGGTGGTGGAAGGGATATTCACTTCCACCGGGGTGGAGGTTGGTTCCCGCCGCGAGGAGCGAAGGTACCTGGGATGGGGGAGGGATTTGCTCCGGGGGGGAACCATTTGCGCCGCCAAGATCCGGGAGGCGGGGGAGCTACTGCAGGGATTATGCGACCGGGCGCGGGAGCTGGGCTGCCCGGATCCGGTGCTGGTCGGCACCAATACGCTCCGCAGGGCCTCCAACCGGGGAGAAATCATCACCCGCCTGCAGGAACAGGTATCGGCCAGGCTGCATGTGCTATCACAGGAAGGCGAAGCCGCCTTGGGATTTCTAGGAGCGAGTTCCCTGCTGGGGGATAAAGCCGCGGTCCTGGTTATCGATGCCGGGGGAACCAGCACCGAGATCTCCTGGGGGGGCGGGGGAAGGATGGAAGGATTTTCGGGCGTTCAGTGGGGGACACACCGGACGGCCGATATCGTGGAAAGGGGATGGTTCCGTGCCCGTCCGCGAGGGAGGATCTGTCAACCTCAGTGCCATCAAGCTCCGTCCACACTGGGTGCCCGGCGGCGCGGCAGGAGTGGATGCTCCGGTCCCTTGAGGCAGCGCGGAATGAACCGTTTGTGGACCGAATGGGTGGCGGGGGAGAACTCCGGTCTCTTGCCGGTTTCTCCCTTGCCGGAGGGAATGGAAAGCTATACAATAGTTTTAACCGGGGGTACCGCCGTCAGCCTGGTTCTGGTTCAACGCCACCTGCGCAGGACCGGAACTCCGTGCGGGGAAATGGAAAAGATGACGGCGGCCGACCTGGCGGTGGTGGGAAGAAGACTGGACCGCCTGTGGGCCGGGGGGCGGGAGTTTTCCCTGCCTCTGGCCAGGGAAAGGGTGTGCTTGCTCTTTCCAGGCTTGATACTGATTAATTCGCTGCTGGGGATTCTGGGAGGAACGGAATTCCGGGTTGTGACAAGGGATTTGCGCTGGGGTGTTGTATTGACCGGAGAGCAACATCCGCTGAGGTACTGCCAGAATGAGTAAATCGATATTGATAGTTGATGACGAAGAGAGCATCCGTAGTTCGCTGGAAAAATTGCTTTCCTATGAAAAATTCAAGACCCACGCGGCCCCCGACGGCAGGAGCGCCCTCAAGATATTAAATCAGGAGCGGATAGATGTCGTGCTGCTGGATATCAAGATGCCGGGAATGGATGGCCTGGAGGTGCTGCAAAAAATAAAGGAGATCAATCAGGAATTGCCGGTGGTGATCATATCCGGTCACGGCACGATCTCCACCGCGGTGGAAGCCACCAAGCTGGGGGCATTCGATTTTATAGAGAAGCCGATCGATATGGAAAGGTTGCTGTTGACCGTAAGGAACGGTATCCGGCAGGGACAGCTGTCCCGGCAGAACCTGTTGTTGCGAAGACAGGTCATCGGGAAAACGGAATTGATCGGGGAACACTCCAGCATACTGGCGATAATGGAAACCATCCAACGGGTGGCCCCCACCAATGCCCGGGTCTTGATCACCGGGGAGAACGGCACCGGGAAGGAGCTGGTGGCCAGGAAGCTGCATGAGTTGAGCCACCGGAGCGCTGAGGCGTTCGTGGAGGTTAATTGCGCGGCGATCCCGGAGGAACTGATAGAGAGCGAGCTATTCGGGCACGAGAAAGGTTCTTTTACCGGGGCGGTTTCCCAGAAGATCGGGAAGTTCGAATTGGCCGACGGGGGCACTCTATTTCTGGACGAGGTGGGAGATATGAGCCTTTCGGCCCAGGCCAAGGTCCTGCGCGTCCTGCAGGAATCCATATTTGAACGGGTGGGGGGCTTGGAGTCGAAAACGGTGGACGTACGGGTCATCGCGGCGACCAACAAGGACCTGCTGGAAGAGGCGGGAAAGAAACATTTCCGGGAGGATCTTTTCTACAGGCTCAACGTGGTACCGATCGAGATTCCGCCCCTGCGGGAAAGAAGATCCGATATCGCTGTCCTGGCCGGATATTTCCTTGATCAAGTGGCGGCGGAGCTGGGTATCGCGGCCAAGAAGATAAGCGCCGGCGCCGCGGACCTCCTACTAGATTATTCCTGGCCGGGGAACGTGCGGGAACTGCGAAATCTGATCGAGAGGCTCTGTATTCTGGTTCCGGGCGAGGTCATTAAAAAAGAGGATCTGCCTTCCCTGCATCTTTCCCGGGAGGAGGATATCTTCAAGGATCCCTTCAGCTTGAAAACCTACACGGAATTCAAGGACTTCACCGAGAAAGAATTTTTAATAAAGAAGCTGCGGGAGAACGGAGAGAACGTATCCCGCACGGCGAGGCAGCTGGGGATGCAGAGAAGCAACCTGTACAAGAAGTTGGAAAAGTACGGGATCGAATTGCGGAGCGAGGATGACCGCTGAGATAAAATGAAAAATCTAAAATATTCCCATATCCCGCACGGCGGGGCACGTCTATGTTGGAAAAAATAAGACAAATCTTTCAACCCTGTGAATTTATTATATTTTTCTACCTTATCATTTGACAAAATCGTACCGGGATGTTAATTTTATTATGTGGAAGTTTTAGGGTTTGATGGGTGTTTATGAAGCATGTGATGCTTCTCGGGAGGAGACGCTGAGATGAAAAGGATAGCGCTTCTTGTAACTCTGCTTCTTGTAGTCTTTCTTTGTACTCCACTATCAGCTTTACCACCGCAGGTTGATTATCGTACTCCGTCGGTTACCAGGGTTCTCGCGCAGTACTTGGCGGTATTCATGAGAATAGGCAACCCGGTTTACATCGATATCAATCCGGTGATCATTAAAGGTGATAACAACGATTCCCTGCTGGGTGGAGACGCGGACGATTATGCCCACGGGAAAGGCGGACAGGATGATAACGGAGTTGACATTAATGGCTTGGGCGGACCGGATCAGTCCGATGAAATCCTAAACGCCCGTTAAGTACAATGTACTGAGGGCGAATTAGTAACCTTTCCTGGATGCCACACCGGGGAGAAACCGATGCCAGAAGACCCCCAAGGTAAAGGTAATTTCGAGTACGAGAATAACCAACCCGGACGTAAATACAAATCGACCGGTTCGGAAGAGGAACTGGGCGATATGCATCTGTCCACGGAGAACTACTCCGTGGCTCTTGAGTATTATGAGAAGGTTGTGAAGAAGCTCCATTCCGGGGCGGGCAGCAACCAGGATTTCCTGCGCATCTACCGCAAAATCGGTGATTGTTACTGGAAGAAGGGACTGCTGCGGGAGGCCATGACCTTTCTCGATAGCGCCGAGGGCTACTGTGATGAGGACGATATCATCGGCAAGGGTACCATCACCTGCCGGCGGGGAGATATCCTCTATGAGCGCGGCGAGATCAAAAAGGCTCTGCGGGCGGCCTGCGCCGGCTATAAGGTGCTCCGTCTCAGCGACGAGCACAAGGAAGTGGCTCACGCACAATTGCTGATAGCCTGCTGTTACGCCCGCTTGGGCCGCAGCGAAGAGGCCGAGCAGTTTTTCCTGGACGCCCTCTCCTCCTACCGGCGCATAAATGATGCGGTGGGGGAATCCAGCGTGCTCAATAACCTGGGGCTATTCCATAAAAATGCCTGCCGCTGGGGCCGTGCGCTGCAGTTCCTGAACCGGGCCTTGGCGATATGCGACGAGGTGGGATTAACCCAGCACCGGGTGCGCGTGACGCTGAACCTGGGGATTGTCCATCTGAAAAAGAGGGATTTTGCCAATGCCGAAAGCGCCTTTGCCCGGGCCCGCACCATGGCCAAGAGGATCGGGGACGACCTCAAGTATACCCGGGCCACCCTGATGCTGGGAGT
Organism: Candidatus Krumholzibacteriota bacterium; assembly: GCA_016926065.1. Classification (GTDB taxonomy): domain Bacteria; phylum Krumholzibacteriota; class Krumholzibacteriia; order Krumholzibacteriales; family Krumholzibacteriaceae; genus JAFGPI01. The sequence goes on along the minus strand of JAFGPI010000042.1, from coordinate 2,982 downwards.
CAAGGAAACTCGGGCTGGTAATTTATTGGCGGCGGAAAAACACCTGCTCGAGGGCAGGGTAATGGCCGAACGCAGGAATTACCGGCGTGAAATAGCCCTGGCGGATGAATTCCTGGGAGATCTGGTCCTGGAGAAAGGCGAACTGGCCGGCGCCCTGGAAAATTACACCATCGCCCTTTCGGAATCAAAAAAGATAGCGGAGGAGAACGATATAACGGCGGAAATATTGCGCCGCATGATGAACGTGTATCTCCTGCAGAAGAAAGTGGATCAGGTAATCTCCCTGGGGCGCAAAGCGATCGAGATCTGTAAGAAGGTGGGCGAGCTGCACGAGATCGGTTTTGTCGAAAGGATACTGGGTCAGGCTTACGCCCAGGTGAAAAATGATACGGAAGCGGAAAAATATATAAACCGAAGCATCCGCACCTTCCTTTCCGTGAACAATCCCTATGAGGCTCACCGGTCAGGCGTTATCCTGGGAGAAAATCTGCTCAAGAGCGGCGACCGGAAGACCAAGGTTATGGCCAGGAAACTGGTTAACGGAACGCTCGATTATTTCCAGAGATGCGGGGAATTCAGGGATCTGGCCCAGAGCCATTATATTCTGTCAAAGATTGAGAATGACCTGGGCAACCGGGATGAATGCCTGTTGCATGTATACGAATCGCAGAGATTGGCCGAAGATCTGCAGGACCGGAACTTGACCAGGCGCCTTCGCCGGATGAGAAAAAAGGTGGAGCTGGACGTGACCGGCGGAAGATCGACCCCTTCCCCGGTATTCAGGATTCCCGAGGAACTTACCGAAGTCTTCGTGCGCGATGCCCACCTGCGTTCCTACCTCGATTACATTCTCAGCGATCTGATGCGTAAATTGACGGCCGGTCATGGATTCGTCGCCTTATCCAACCATACCGCCGGAGAGAGAAAAACACTGATTCTGGCCCGCCAGGGAATATCCGAGAAGAACACCAGGGAGATCACCGCCTGGTTCATGGATCGCCAAGAAGCAGATCTTTCGGAGAAATTCCTTATCACCGATACCGCCGGGGATAAACGCTTGCGGGATATAAAAGGCGCCCTTCCCGGAGACAAGGCCCCCGCCTATTTTCATCCCTTGAACAGGGGAAGGGATACCTTCGGGCTGCTTTTCTTCCAAGCGGAGGGAGGAGAAAAGGAAGCCCCCCACTTGGGAGCGATCTTCGATGTGGTGTCGACTTATGCCGGATTCATCGGTTTTCTGGTGCGGGGCATCCTGGGTAAGGAGAAGCAGGGGGAGAAAGAGAGGATCTCGCCCCAGAACGGATTGCCGGGGATCATTACCTGCAGTGACAAGATGTTCAAGGTTCTCACCCTGGCCGAGAGGGTGGCCGAATCCAACTCCACGGTTCTGCTGATGGGGGAAACCGGCACGGGCAAGGGACTGATCGCTCAAGCCATCCACCGGATGAGCCCGCGTAGAGATAGAAAGTACGTGCACATCAACTGCGCCGCCTTACCGGAGACGATCCTGGAGAGTGAATTATTCGGACACGTGAAAGGTTCTTTCACGGGCGCCTTCGCCGATAAAAAAGGCTTGCTGGCCGAGGCGGACGGGGGAACCATATTCCTGGATGAAATCGGTAAAACCTCGTTGCCCTTGCAGGGGAAGCTGTTACAGTTTTTGGACACTAAAGAGGTCCGGCCGGTAGGCAGCAATGAGATGACCAAGGTCGACGTGAGGTTGATATTCGCGTCCAAGGTCGATCTGCTCTCCCTGTGCCGTGAGGGAAGGATGCTGGAGGATTTTTATTACCGGATCAACGATTTCCCTCTCACCATCCCTCCCCTGAGAGAGAGGGCAGAAGATATCCGGCTGCTGGCCGAGCATTACCTGAGGGTATTTTGCGATAGCATGGGCAGGAATATAATGGGATTTTCCCCCGAGGCGATCTCCTATATAATGTCGCGTGAATGGCCGGGGAATGTCCGGGAACTGGAAAAGATAGTGAAGCGGGCCATTATCCTGAGTGACGACCACAGCGTGATCGTACCGGGGAACCTTGTTTTTGATCCCCAGACGGGGAATTGTCACCAGCAGCATAGCAAGCTGAGCTTACCGAACAGGGTAAGGCAACTGGAAATGAAAACGGTGGCCGAGGCGCTGAAAAAGAATTCCTGGAACCGAAAAATCACTGCTCGGGAACTAGGTATCAGCTATCCCACGTTGCTGAAAAAGATCCGGGATTATAAGATTGATCCGGACGCCTGATCCGGCCCACTCGTTTCTCCCTAGAGGATATAAAGTTACGTTTCAAGAAACGGTATTCCTGTTTCTTTATCTTCGATCCCCCTGCCCCCCCGTCTCCGCCTGCCGCCGCACTCCGCCCTGATGCCCGTCGCCCCCGCTACCACCGGGGGTTCACCAGCCGCCTGAATCCGTGCCCCTATTATTCCACAAATTTTTTTACATTTTTTTCTAGGTAGGATCGGCCCGGAATGGTAAAACAAAACTCGCCGGATTCTTTCTTGCCGCGGTTGAAAAGAATGTTTAGTTCACAAGTACATATATATCAATAGATTCAGTCCGTACCACCGGGGCTGTTAAGGTTCTTTATATAACCTTTCCCGCGGCCGCGGCGGTTCCGCTATAGGACAATTTCTATATTCCGTAATGCATTGTGATAATACAAATTAAGCGATGGGATGGAGATCTTGCCGGGAGCCTTCCCTGGTACGGAGCTTGCAAAATCTAAGTACCGGTATCGGTTGGCGAATGGGAAGTGGCAATTCCGGAAAGATGACGGTTTCAACCTCGTAAGCTCTCTTTGAAAGCTTATTAAAGGGTACAGGTGGGGTCTCTTGAGGTCGGAATCAGGGCATCTTTCCGGATATTTTTATCTCCGGTAAAATTTCTTTTACAGGACATTCCCCATTTTTAAGGGCTGGATATTCCTAACATATTGATAGATGGCGATTAAGGTCATTTGGGATATAAAGAAGTGG
>JAFGPI010000041.1 GCA_016926065.1 Candidatus Krumholzibacteriota bacterium | reverse complement strand
TCGGCGATCATATCACCGTATACGCGGAAGTTCGCCTCGACGCCGTTATTGATCATCTTGAGGACCGATCCCTCTTCGATCGTCAGTGTCTGATCATCCAGCGCCGTGATCTGCCCGATGAGAAACGGCAGTTCTTCCGAGGAACGAAGCGTCATCGATCCATGCTCGCTGTCCGAATATCCCCGGATATAGAAGGCGCTGTTCGTGTTGCCGCCGCCCGTGTTCCCGGCGATCCTCCCCCAGTCGAACGGGGAGAGATCGACCAGCACCCCGTCCTGCCAGCTCGAGTCGTCGAAGATGAGGTCCCGGAAATCGTTCCCCTCGATCCTGACCTCGCCGCCGATACCCCACAGCCTGATCGGCGGGGCACCGTCCAAGATGATGTTGCTGAACCGACACTCCCGCATCGTGAAATTCCATGTCGCCGGATCGAGGCCGGACGTCTCCTCGAACTTGATTAGCCGCGTGAACGCATTCGGCAGAAAGTTCGAGAACTGGCAGTTTTCGATGATGACGTCCGCGGCGTATATGCTCAGCAGGCACGAGCCGCATTCACCGTCATACCCCATGCGGTCGAAAACGCAGTTGGCGAGACTGATCCGCGGACGGTTGTTCTTATTGTTCTCGTACCATCCCGGGTTGACGATGCCGCTGAACGCTCCGGCGAAGACGACCGGATCGCTCGTGGTGCCCTCGATCGATAGGTGGCCCCTGACCATCACCCCCGTATTCGGGCCGGGGCTGGGGCCCTGGGAGGGATTGAACTGGAGGACGAACGGATCGGTCCCTTCCCCCGTCGTGGTCACCGAAAGGCTTCCCCAGTCGGTCACGTAGTCATCATCGACGATGTTATAGATAAGGATATCGTCGGTGATCACGAACGGCGGGCCCGGCGGAAGATCCATCTCATACCCGTAGGCGTTCTGGTAATCCCGGTTGAGGCTGAGCCCCTCGCCCTCGAGGATCAGCGGGCGCGTCTCCCATTCTTCTCTGTGTTCGTTCCACTGGACGTTGAGCATTACGATGCCCTCGGCGCGGGCGGGAAGAAGCAGCAGCAGTGAAATAAAGATCCAACGTGCGGGTATCCGGCACATAATGCCCTCCCCTGGTGACTTTCACCTCGATTGAACCCGGAAATACCGGTCCTGACCTTGATTATCGCCCTCTATACTAGTGAGACTTTCATAATATCACAGGCAGCATGCAGTTGCAAGCTTCGATTTTTATTTACAATAACGAGGATCGGCGTGTATATTCGCCGCCAAGGAGAGTTCTCTATATATAAATTCATCGGTTCCACCTTAAAGAAAAGGAGTGGCGATGCAAGATATGTACACCTTTCTCGTAGATTTCGCCCGCGCCTACGGCCTGAAGATCATCGGCGCCATCGTTATATTAATTATCGGTCGCATAGCCGCCGGATTGATCAAGCGGGCCGCAGTCAAGATCCTGAAGAAGTCAAAAACCGATCCGGCCATCATCTCGTTTGTGGGCAGCCTGGTCTACACCCTCATTATCGTGTTCACCGTAATCGCCGCCCTATCGAAATTCGGGGTGGAGACCGCCTCCTTCGTGGCCATACTGGGGGCGGCCGGATTCGCCATCGGTTTCGCCCTCCAGGGCTCGCTGGCCTCCTTCGCCTCCGGGGTGCTGCTTCTGGTTTTCCGGCCCATCAAGATCGGTGATTTCGTGGAAATCGCCGGCGTGGCCGGGACGGTCAAGGAGATCCGGCTTTTCAACACCGTCATCGCCACCCCCGACAACGTGAAGATCTACGTTCCCAACGGCAAGATCAACGGAGATATCATAAAGAACTACGCCGGTTTCGACACCCGCCGCATAGACCTGGTCTTCGGGATCGCCTACGGCTCGCCCATCGACAAGGCCCACCAGATCCTGCAAAAGATAGCCTCCGGGGATCAGAGGGTTCTCGTTGATCCGGCCTGCCAGATAGCGGTGGCCGAGCTGTCCGATTCCAGCGTCAACTTCGTGCTGCGCCCCTGGGTCAAAAAGGAGGATTACTGGGCCGTGAGGTTTGATATCACGGAGAAGGTGAAGAAGGAATTCGACTCCAATGGAATCGAAATTCCCTTCCCCCAGACCGACGTGCATCTTTACAAGGAAACGGCGGCCAACTGAGCCGCAGCCGGGAGGATGACATGAAAATCACGAAACTTTTAATACTGCCCGTGGCGATCTGCCTGATTGCTTCGGGAGCGGCCGCCCAGGAAACCTGGAAGCTGCTTCTCGACACCGATCTGACCATGACCCAGAGCTACTACAGCGACAGCTGGAGCGGAACTGAGGTGGGAAACCTCTCCTGGGTCTGGAACATCAACTCCCTGGCCCAGAAGCAGCTCCACGAGAAGATCAACAACCGCAACACCCTCAAACTCAAGTTCGGCCAGACCCACACCCAGGACGAAACGACCGGCGACTGGAAAAAACCGGCCAAATCGAACGACCTGATAGATTTCGAATCGGTTTTCCGGCTGACCTTCATCCAGTCGCTCGACCAGTACGTGAGCTTCCGGTTGGAAAGCCAGTTCTACGACGGCACCGATCCGGACAAGAAAAGGTATATCAACCCCATAAAATTCACCGAGAGCGCCGGAATCGCCAAGGAGCTGATGAAGGCCGAGGACCGGGAGTGGCTGGTGAGGCTGGGCGTGGCCACCAGGCAATACCTGGACCGGGACGTGCTGGTGGATCCGATCCTCAAGAAGCGCGAGACCCAGTCCAGCTACGACGCCGGGTTGATGTTCGATACCGATATCCGGGTACCCCTGGATAAGTCGATCACCTACACCAGCAAGCTCACCGTTTTCCAGGCTCTCTACTACTCGAAGAAGGACGATCTGAAGGGCCTGCCCAAGGAGGATTACTGGAAGGGCATCGATGTCAGGTGGGAAAACAACTTCGTGGCCAACATCACCGGAAACATCATTGTGAATCTCTATATCGAGTTCCTCTACGATAAGGAGATCGACCTGAGAGGCCGCTTCAAGCAGACCCTGGGCCTGGGGATCGGCTACAAGTTCGGAGGAGGCGAGGAGGAGGGCTCAGGCTAAAGAGACCGCCAACTGAAAGTTTCAAGGCCCGGCCCGGTATCAGGCTCCCCCGCCGGTCCGGCCGGGAATAAATCCTACTGGTGGATTATTGCTGAAATCTCTCCGCAGAATCAGGCTCCATAAAAATGTCCGGGGCGAAACCGGGTCTCCTCGAGGGATGGCGTTTAACTATCCCCTGAGAATCGGGTCTCACGAAAATGACCATTTCAAAACCGGGCCTCTTCGCGGGACGGCGTTTGGATCCCTCATGCCTCCTGGGGACGTGCCTTTCCGGTGATAATCACCAACACCATGAAGACCGCTATTATTCCGCCTAATATATAGACATCCTGGCGGATGGTGGACCAGCCTCCTCCCTTTCGGGACAGCTCCATGATCGGATTGATCACGTAGTAGGTGGGGAAGAGTTTTGCGATCCAGCTCGGTATCCGCGGAAAGAGCGCCACCAAGCCGGGACCGTAGAGGAACGGGCCCATTCCCTTGATGGTCGAGTAGATGGCGCCCGTGGTGGTCATCAGGGCTCCCAGTATCAATCCGATACAGCAGGCCATCAGGGCGCCCATGAATGTCAGCACTATCAATAAACCGAGTTGGGCGTTGAAGGCATGGTTGAGAAAGAGAATGGTTATCCCCATGGTTACGCTTGCCAGCAGCCCCATCATCCCTTTGGCGATGAATATCTCGCTCTGGGTGACCGGAGTGGTGAGCACCGGCACGATGGTCTTTTTCTCTTTTTCCTCCACCAGCGACGTCGCCGGGACGGCGAAACCGGCTATGAATATCGCCATCAGGACGATAAGGGGCAAAAACCGGTCTTGCCAGGGAACATTCTCCTTCTCCCCCAGGGGAACCGGAACGATATCGACGGGGGCGTTTCTACCGGAGGCCGCCCTGGCCTGGTGGATAAAGGCGGCGCCGGCGGCGATACGGTTCTTGAGCAGGCTCTCCCCCCAGATATAGGCGGTTATTCTGGTGGAATCCCCTTCGCCGAGGCGGGCGTCAAATCCCTCCGGAAGGACGATGCCGATATCCCGGGCGCCGCTTTCCACTGCTTCTTTCAATTCCCTTTCCGAGGAGTATTCACGCAGGTCGATCGAATTCATTTCCCTTAAGGACTCCACTATTATCGATCCGCCCCGGTCGTTGATCCCCAGCTCCGGTCTGCCGGCAAAAAAGGAGCCGAAGACGAGATGGACCAGCAGGGTGAAGGTGAGCGGGCCCACTATGGCGAAGATAAGGAAATAGCTTTTTGAGCTATCGGTCAGTTCCTTCTGGAACAAGATCCCTATCCTTCTAGGACTCATACAGCTTCCTCTTCAAGGCGACTATCCCCAGAAAGTTGAATGCCAGATCCAGGCCTCCCAGATAGAGCAGGCCCCGCAGGTTGCCTTCCCAGCTTATGCCGAAATTGATCGCCCGGTGGAGGATGTCCACCAGATAATATGAAGGTATCACTTTTATCCATCCTGCCACCGGCCCGGGGATCATCACCGTGATCGCCGGCACGGCCAGGAGCATCATAAACAACGTTCCCCAGCCGATAACCGACATCATGTCCCGGGATGCCGAGGCGATAACGAAGGCCGCTCCGTTTATCATCAACGCTCCCAGAAGCAAGGTAACCGCTATCAGGAGGGCGTTCCGTCCCAGGCTGCCGGTCAATATCAGCAGCAGAAAAATCTGGGAGAGGGACATCCACAGTCCGGTGATCCCTTTGGCGGCGAAAAAATCCACCCCCGTCATGGGCGTGGTCAAAAGGGCCCGGACCGTGCCCCCCCTCCATTCCTCGGTTATCAGGTTGGCCAGGCCTATCGTCTCGGAAATCAAAAAGACGAATACCAGCAGGGGTAGCATGCGGTTCCGGTGAGGGATCTGCTTTCCCCCCATATCCGGCCCCAAGACGATCTCTGCCGCTTCGATGCCGCTGCGGTAACCGCCGGCCTCGTTTATCATCTCTCCCACCAGGATGGTGCCCATTTCCTTGATCTCGTCCGGGACATCGGAAGGATAATAAACGAAAATCCGAGGTCTTTGCCCGGATTGCAGGGACGTCCCGCCATCTCCGGGAGCCGAGATGCCGAATAGAATCCGCCTCTCCATTATCTCCCGTTTCAAATCCTCCTCCGACTGCGCCTGATAGAATTCCACTCCCTCCTCCCGCGGCAGCATCCCGGTCAGGTGCGGGATCTGGGGAAGGTACAGGCCGATCTTGATCGTCTCTTCGACCTTCCCCGGCATCAGAAAATAGATCGCTATGAAAAGCGCCATGCCGGCCGCCATCATTATGCTGACGAATTTATCCCGGATAAAATTCCTGAAATCGCTGGCGACGAGCGTTCCGATGATCCTGCCGTTCACGCGCTTAGACCCCTTCCGGTAATCTTGATAAAGATATCTTCCAGGCTCGCCTCTTCGCTGTGTATGGTTATCACCCTGTCCCGGTCGAACAGGGCCCGCACCTCCGTGGCCGTTCCCGCTCTATCCATCTCTATTTCCCTCTCCTCCATTTTCCCCTCTTCTCCTCTGACCTGCGCCCGGATGGCCCTCTTTCCGAATTTTTGCTTGAGGTTGTCCGGCGTATCCAGGGCCACTATTTCCCCGTCGTTGATAAAGGCCACCCGGTCGGATAATTTGTCCGCCTCCAGCATGTCATGCGTGGTCAGGAAGACCGTCGCCCCCCGATCTCTCTCCTGCCGGATGACGTTACGGATATTATCGGCGGAGGCCGGATCGAGGCCCTCGGTCGGCTCATCCAGAAACAGCACTGAGGGACGGTTGACCAGTGCCCGGGCCACCATCAGGCGCTGTTTCATCCCCTTGGATAGACCGAACACCCGGTCTCTCCCCCTCTGCTCCAATCCCACCCGGACCAAGATCTCAGTCACGTCAAAATCCTTTACCCCGTGAAGCCGGGCGAAAAGGTTGAGGTTCTCGATGGCGCTCATTCTTTCATAGAGATTGGTTCTTTCGAAACAGATCCCGATCAGGGCCTGCACCTTCTCCCGGTTTCTGGCGATGTCCATTCCCAGCACCTCGATCTTTCCCCCCTGGGGGTTGAGCTGACCGGTAAGCATCTTGATGGTGGTGGACTTCCCGGCGCCGTTGGGTCCCAGAAATCCGAAAATCTCACCTTCCCCGACCGCGAATGATATCCCCTGCACCGCCCGTATATCACCGTAGCTATACTCTATCCTGTCCACCCTTATGGCTTCGTTCGGCATTGGTTCCCCCCGTGGCAATAGCTTCGTAAGGCCTATCTCTTAACAAGCGTATTATATATGGCTTCCCCCGCCTAGAAAAATATAGTTGCTCCCGCCTAGCAACGTATTGATACGCTTTAATTACTAATTTTTTACCCGGATGCCAAGTCTTCGAAAAACTCAGCCCCCGGGTCTTCCATGAGATCTATTTACTTAAAGGGTACACGTACTATTTGATCAATACCATCTTCCGGGATTCCTTGCCCTCCCGGGTGGTCAGCACGCAGAAGTAAACGCCGGCGGCCATCTTCCTTCCCCCCTGGTTTCTTCCGTTCCATTCACTGCGGTAGCTGCCGGGAGGAAATATCCCGTCCTCCAGCACTTTTAGAAGCCGGCCGGTTACATCATGCACGCTCAGCCGCACCCGCCGGCGCTCCGAGACCTCGAATAAGATCTCGGTGGTGGGATTGAAAGGATTGGGAAAGTTCGCCCGCAGGCGGGCGGCGCCCCGGGCCGTTTGCCTCTCCACGGTTTGGTAAGCCGCCACCAGGTCTTCCTCGTTCCCGTTGTAGGCGATGAAGGTCAGGCCGCCGCCGTGAAAGGCCGGAGCGGCCGAGAGCGGATACGGCCCCGGGGGAGGTTCGTGGCAATCCCCCTCCCCCGCCTCGCCCGCGATGGGGATGAGGAACAATTCCCCGCTGACGGCGGTCGCGAAAACCGCATATTCTGAGAGGCTGATTCCGGAGATCCTTTTTTCCATCTTCCATCGATCGACGATCATTCCCCCGGCCTTCTCCAGAACCAGGATCTCCGAACCGGGAAACCTTTCCACGCTTAGGTACAACCTGCTTCCCTCCCCGTTGACGCAGAGCGGAACGGACACTTTCCCCCCCAGATTTGTTTCCCAGCGAAGGTTTCCATCACCCGCGCTCAAAGCCCGGCAAAATCCTTCTGTCGTGACGGCGCATACAGTTCCCCCGAAGGCTATAAGCGGGGCTCCGGGCGTGCCCCCCGCCTCCTCGTGCCAGACAATCTCTCCGCTATCCACCTCCCGGGCCGTTATCCACCCCGCCCCGTCGGCTATAAACACCTTTCCCTCCAGGCAGGCGGGCGCGTCCGCCGCGTAGTACCCTCCCTCCGGACAATCGTTTCTCCATTCCGGGAAACCGGTATAGGGATCCAGGGAGCATATATAGTCCCCCCCTCCCGGGGAACGATCGTGCACTGCCACCAACAAACGTTCGCGGTAAACGGCCGGATTTCCGACCCGGACGCTTTCCTCCCCCTCCGCCGCTCCCGGGTCCCACCTCCAAACGACCTCTCCTTCGGCCACATCCAGGGCCTGTAGATTCTCACCGCCTCCCACATAAAGTATGCCCCGGTACCAGGCGAGGGAAGACGGTCCGCCGGGCGATTGTCCGCTCAAGCTCTTCCGCCATTCGAGCCTTCCGCTGCCGGTTTCCAGCGCATACACCGTGTTCGAGCCTGCTTCCTCCCTGGCCACCAGAACCACTCCCCCGGCCGCTACCGGCTGGCACAGCAAGCTGCCCTGCCCCTCCAGCACTCCTTCCCAGCGCCTCTCCAACGGTCCGGCGGGCGCCTCCCGGAAGAATCCGCCATGCCCCGCATCACCCTGGAGCATAAGAGGATCGCCGCCGGCATCGCCGCTACCCCGGTAGGCTATCCACAGAGATATCTCTTCTTCCGCGCTGAAGTCCCCTCCGCTTATCCGCAGGGGAACGATCACCCGTCCCTCTCTCTCTACCTCATTCAGCGTGAATTCGAATTCGGCCCAGGCCTTCTCTCCCTCTTCCATATCCCCCACGTAATACCTGGGAGGACCATCGGCGAGACCGGTCCTTTCCGTTTCCAGGGAAGCAGTAACACCGGCCGTTCGGGCGCCCCGGTTGACTATCCGCGTCATTACCTTTATCCGCTCCCCCGGATCGGCTCCGCCGTCACCGTCTCCGGAGATCTCCATTACCCGCACCTCGCCGGGCTCCAATCGCCTGCGTCCATTCAGCAGCAGGGCGAACCGTTGAAATCCCAGAAGGCCGCCGCGGCGTAACTCCACCCGGAACCAGGAGAGGTGATCGGATTCCATGGCGGAAGAACATTTAAAATTAATTTCGACCGGCAATTCTTCTCCCGCTTTCAACCTCTCCACGTATCTACCCCCATCATCCAGGAGATCCACGTACCGGTCCTCGGTGGCAACCACCAGGTCTGCTTCCGTGATTTCCGCCCATTCGTTTTTCAGCCTGAAGGCCACCGTGACCTTTTCCCCGGCCTCGGCCACCCTATCCCCGTCTCCCTCAGTGTCTCGAATATCAAAACCATAAGCGGCAATCTGGAGCGCGGGGATCGCCCGGACCGCGCTGTCGGCCCGGCATAAACCACGCCCGTACAGAACCTCTTCCGGTTTTTCGCCTGCGAATATATCCTGGCAGGTGTTGAGCACCTGGGAGCGGACCTGGGCAGCGTTCCATTCCGGATTCCTGCTTTTGACCAGGGCCGCGCAGCCGGAAACGAAGGGAGCGGCCGCGGAGGTGCCGCTCCGGTAGCCGTATCCTCCCGGCAGGGATGAAATAATCGACACTCCGGGCGCGACACAATCAACCCAATCTCCCCTGCCGGTAAATACTGCCGGGCGCAGCGTCTCTTCCAGGGCGGCCACGGCGATTGTTTCCCGGTAAGCGGCCGGGTATGTTTTTTCCTCTCCTCCGCCATTACCGGCGGAAGCGACGACCACCACCCCCGCCTCTTCCGCCAGCAGAATCGCCTCATAAAGAAGGGCGGAGAATTCTCCACCGCAGCTAAGGTTGATCACCGAGGCTCCCATGTTTACTGCGTAAAAAAGGGCCTCGATCAGATCCCCTTCCCGCAATTCCCCCCGGCCGTCGGCGGCCAGGTATCCGGCCCTCAAGATCATTAGCCGGCAGCGGGGAGAGACCCCCTCCACCCCCCATCCGTTTCCCGCCGCGGCCCCCACTATACCGGATACGTGAGTTCCGTGACCGGCGAAATCTTCCGGATCGTTGTCCGGCGGTCCGGGATCCTCCCCGCTAAAAACCTCGCCCTCGCCGACCGAGACGAAATCGTATCCCCGGATGTCGTCGCGGTATCCGTTCCCGTCATCATCTACTCCTTCCCGGCCGGTTAATTCCGATTCGTTTCTCCATATTTGTCCTGCCAGATCCGGGTGAGTCATATCGCATCCGGTATCTATGATGGCCACGATCACCTCCGGGCTGCCCCTGGTTATCTCCCAGGCCCCCTCCACCCCGCATAGCCCCGGGCCCCATTGCTCCTCCCACAGAGGATCATGCGCCTCGCTCCCCGCGCTTAAGCGCCCCAGGTGATATTCCTCCTGGGCCCTATCCTCCGTCCCTGGATCAAAACGATAGGTTTTTTCAATCCATACCCCGAGAACTCCCTCCAGCTTTTCAATCTCTTCTATCTGCCCTCGCAGACGCGCCGCTTCCGCGTAATCTTCCAGCTCTATTCGCCACAGTTCCTCCGGTAATTTTTTAATTAGATGTATAGAATCATGCCCGAAAATTCTCTCCCCACCACCTTCCCCGGAGTCTGGATCCCTAAGGAGGGCCCTTCCCGCCGGGCCGTGTTCCCGCCACTTCTCCCTCCTGCAGGGATCGCGCAGAACTAGCAATCTAACCGGTTTATCAATCTTTTCTACTCGTGGTCTCTCCGGCGCGGCGGCCGCCGTCGCGGCAATAAATATTAAAATCCCCGCCGTCCGGACGCTCCTCTGGAAATTCGTCATAAGATATTTCAAAACCGGCCCCCGGTTGATCGATAAGCTTCAAAGGTCTTCGTTCATCCCCGCACGGTCCCCGCCATTCATCCTCCACAATCCCCCCCTGAGTAATCGGCTGGCCGGCCTTTCATCTTGACAAATTCTTTATCGCCTTATTCTCTGAAAAATCAATTTTTACTTTTAGATGAAAATGCGCCACTCAGGCATGGCCATCTTGTCACATGTTCTGCCATAACCCATGTTGTAATGGCAGGTTTGTGAAATTCTTGGCAGTCCGGCTTCTTTGCGCTCCCGGCACAAATTGTGCAAAACAGATGTATCACATAGACACATAATCAGATACGCTCCTTGTGTTTTTTGGCACGTATCCTGCGAATTAGGAATAGTGAAACGGAAATCAATTAGGCGGGCAAAAGCCCGGAACAGGAGGAACGGAAATGAGGTTAGTAAGGTATAACAAAAACCTGAACCTGCCGGTTTTTAGCAATGACTGGGAAAGACTGGTAAATCAGTTTTTAGGATGCGATTTACCGGCTGTCTGCGACAAGACCGACTGGGCTCCCCGGATCGACGTGGAAGAGATGCCCGAGAAATTCGAATTGACCGCCGAATTGCCGGGAATGGAAAAGGAAAAGATCAATATCGAGGTTCAAGACAACATCTTGACTATCAGGGGGGAAAAGAAGAGGGAAAGGGAGGAAAAGGACAACAACTACCGGCTTCTGGAAAGAAGCTTCGGAGCCTTTACCCGGTCGTTCGTATTGCCGGAGAATATATTGTCCGACCAGGTGGAAGCCGATTATCAAAACGGGATACTGAAGATAGGCATCCCCAAGAAAGAACCGGCAAAACCGAAAGAAATCAAAATCAAGGTCAAGTGAAAACGCACCGGCCAAATCAGGCGGGGGCTTGTGCGGGAAGGGGGTCACCGAAGGGGTGACCCCTTTTTCTTGTTCCCTCTCTATTTTCAACGCCCGCCGCTTACTTCGCCCAGGCGTTCGCTTTTTCCTTCTTTTCTTCCTTTTTATCCTCGGGCTGGTCGATCGCCGCGGTCGTTACCGGAGATCTTCCGCCGGGACTCATCTTGCAGGCACCCTCGAAAAACACCCCTTCATCAATAACCAACCGGGTGGTCTTGATATCGCCCTCCAGCCGTGAACCGGCCTGAAGCTCTATCTTCTCCTTGGCGTCGATATTTCCGTGCACGTTGCCGCCCACTACGGCGTTGTTAACCTTGACGTCGGCTTTAACCACGCCCCCTTTTCCGATGACGAGGGTACCGGGACAGTTGATCGTCCCCTCGAACTCACCGTCGATTCTCAAGGTTCCGTCTTCGACATCGATAGTGCCGTTGATCTTGCATCCCTTGCCTATGATCGAATTCATCTTCCCTTCAGAGATCATTTTATCACCCTCTTTCCCGAACATTGAAAACCCTTTCTTTGATTCATTATTCCGTTTCTTCATGGCCTTCCTCATTGCAACAGGTATTTCAAAGGGTCCACGTAGTTGTTGTTCAACGTGACCTCGAAATGCAGATGCGGGGCCGAGCTCCTTCCGGTATTCCCGGAAAAGGCTATCGTCTGCCCGCGGCCCACTCTTTCTCCCCTAATTACTACCAGCCTCTCATTGTGTCCGTAAAGGGTTTTTATTCCGTATCCGTGATCTATCCTCACGAAATAGCCATAGATATCGTTCCAGCTCGCTTCCAGGACATATCCCGAAGCGGCCGCCTTCACCGGAACCCCGCGTTCCACCCCGATATCTATTCCCGGATGAAAATTCGGATCTTTCTCACCCCCCGCGATACTGAACCCTTTGGTTATGAAACCTCTCACCGGCCAAAAACTCGGTATGGCCCTTAGCATCTGAGCCTTTTCGTTCTGCACCTCCCTATCGGTTTGATCCTCCAGCGCCCCGGTGCTTTGCATGGCCAGACTGTCCGCCCGATCGATATCCAGGCCCAGCATCTGCCGCACCTTCAAATCCATCGCGTGTATCTGTGCCAGATTTCTCATCAACTCGTTAATCTTCTCGTTCCTTCTGGTCAGTTCGGCTACCTGCTTTTCCAGCAGAATGGTCTCCCGGGTTTTTACCAGCAGCCTGCCGTAGGTAGCGATAAAAATTACCAGGGAAACGGTCCCTATGATCAGAAACGTCAACATTACATACAACAAGCTGTAGGGTACCTTGTACGTCCTGGTCTTGTTGACATCGTGGGGAACGATTATTACTGAAAAGGTGTCCTTTTTCACGCCCTCGCGCCTTGTCCCGAAACTCCAGTTATATCTATAATACCGTATCCACGCCTATCTTGTTAAGAATATCGACCAGCTCCTCCTCCGCATAATACTCTATCCTTACCACCCCGCCTTTCGCCCTGGGCATGATCTTTACCCGGGTGCCCAGATATTTTTCCGAGCGTTCCTCCAGCTCCCGCAGGAGCGGATCAACCTTTTTCCGGCCCTTATTCTTTCTCCCGGATCCGGGAACCGCCCTTTCTATATCCCTGACCGTGAACCGGAGCTCGATTATCTTCCTGGCCCATTCCAGCTGCTCCTCCTCCCCCTCGATGGAGAGCAGGGCCCGGGCGTGTCCGGCCTTGATCTTCCCTCCCTCCAGCAGCTTGAGGACCTTCTCGGGCAGGTTCAGCAGCCTCAAAGTGTTGGCCACGGTGCTTCTATCGCGTCCGAGAAGGTCCGCGATTTCCTTCGGTGAAAGACTATACTCCTCTTTCAGGGCCCGGTAGCCTTTTGCCTCCTCGACCGGATTCAAATCTTCGCGCTGCAGATTTTCCATCAGCGCCAGTTTCAAGGAATCCTCTTCTTCTATCGTCCTCACCAAGGCGGGGATGGTGTTCTTGCCGGCCATCCGGCAGGCCCGGAAGCGGCGTTCACCCACTACCAGCTGGTACCTTTCCCCCACCCTTCTTACCACCACCGGCTGTAGCACTCCGTTGCTCCTTATCGAATCGGCCAGTTCCTTGAGATTTTTCTGGTCGAAATTTTCTCTCGGTTGACGAGGGTTGGGATCTACACTGTTGATATCCAGTTCCCGGACCCGCTCGGTTTCTGATACGCTCTCCCGGAGGTCCTGCGATATCAACGCCTCCAGTCCCCTCCCCAATACCTGTTTTCTCATTTTACCTACCTCTCCCCGAGGCCATGACCTTTTTCGCCGTACCTCCTTGTTTTTCCAGGAGTTCCTTGGCCAACTTGAGATAGCTCTTGGCGCCGGCGCTCCCCACATCGTAGAGGATGACCGGTTTCCCGAAGCTCGGGCATTCGCTGAGCCTGACGTTTCTCGGTATAATGTTGTCATAAACCTTATCGCCGAAATAAGATATGGCTTCATCCGCAACCTGGCTGGACAGTTTCAACCTCTTATCGAACATGGTCAGCAGGACCCCCTCGATGCGCAGGTCGGGATTAAGGTGCTTTTGAACCATCCGGATAGTGCTGAGAAGCTGGCTCAAGCCCTCCAGGGCGTAATATTCGCATTGAATCGGTATCAATACCGAATCCGCCGCGGTGAGTGTGTTCAGGGTCAGCAATCCGAGGCTGGGAGGACAATCGACGATAACGAAGTCGTAGAGGCCGGATATTTCGGAAAGCGCCTCTTTGAGCTTTTTCTCCCTGGCGATTTGTGATACCAGTTCGATCTCCGCCCCTATGAGCCGCGGGTGAGAGGGAATCAGATCGGTCAGCTCGGTTTCCACTATTATCTCCTCCACCCCCACCTCTCCAATCAGCGCCTCGTAGATGGTTTTTTCCTCTTCCTTTACCCTCACTCCCAGGCCGCTGCTGGCGTTGGCCTGGGGATCTACGTCCACCAGCAGCACCTTTTCCTCTATCACTCCCAGGCTGGCGCTGAGATTAACGGCGGTGGTGGTTTTTCCCACCCCGCCTTTCTGGTTGGCGATAGCGATTATCTTTCCCATCTTCTCCCTCTTCACTTTTTTCTCCAGATCGCTGCCGGCTGACTCATCAGCCAATCGGAGTAATCGACGTAAGCCGCTATATTCACCTCGTCGTCCACCTTGTCGTAGATCATTTCCGCGATATCTTCGCTTTCGGTAACTCTCCAGAAATTCATCCTGGCATCTATGCTGTCCGGATTAAAATAACTGGTCAGCTCCAGGGCATAACCATCACCAGAATCATCCTCATTATAGAAAAAGGTGTTCATGTTTATCACCGGATCTGCGTATTCGGCGAGAATTATTCCCCGGGAATCGTTATTGGCGATAACGCTGTTCAGAATGTATACCTCAAAGGGACTATCCGCCAGCTGGGCGGCGCAATAGATGCCGTATCCCTGATTGTACCTGATTGAAGCTTTATCGATCGTCACATAGGAATCCGTGACTCTCACTCCTCCATCGTTATACCATATTTTGCAACCTGTTATATTAACATGCGCGCTTCCTTCCACCCACACACCCAACTCCTCGGAATCCTGCACCACGCACGTATCCAGGCTCACGACCGCATCGTCCTTGACCCAGATCGTTCTGTTGGCGCGCAGAAAATCTACGTACTTCAGGCTCCCGGTGGCTCCCGGACCTTCGAACCTTATCCCTTCCCATCTTCCCTCTCCGACCTTGCAGGAATTGGGAATAACCATGATCTTGCCGGTCAGTTCCCCTTCGGCCACCAGATTTCCTCTAACCAACAATCCGCCGGTAACACTATTTATGACCACATCGACCCCAGCCCTTATCCGCAGGGTGGAACCGGCCGGAATCGTCAATTGTCCCTGCGAGGCGATCAGATAGGGATACCCGTTATTTTCCAGGATTACTTCCCCTTGCACGCTGTTTATATTTTCCCCCACTTCCACACCTAAGGTCTTGGAACGGCTTGCCAACCCGTCAGATACGCTTACCTTGACACTGTAGACACCGGCCACCGCCGGGGCCCGCCAGGTGACGATGGAATCGTTGGTGGCGGTGGTAAACTCACCCGCCGCGCTGGTCCACCGGAATGAAAGAAGATCACCATCGGGATCCTGGCATTTCGCCCTAAAGGTGATCAGCCCCCCGGTTCCCAGGTAGCAAATGCTTTTATCAACAGAGATCCCCCCCGGCTGCCCATTCGCGAATTCCACCGTATCCTCGCAGCCGGCAGCTCCCAGGATAACTACAGAAACCACTAACAAGCGGATGAAAAAAAAGCTTTTAGAAAACATTCCCTACTCCTTGATCATCTGGTGGGCCTAGCGATTATAGGTTCGGCTCTTTTAGAAAGCAATAAAAAAGAGCATGATGCGGCGCCAGTCGTTGCGCTGATCCACGGCACCGGCCTCCAGAGAAACATACCGCTTGAATATTATAAAAACAAGTGCTGGCTGATCATTTGCAATATAATAAGATCCAAATCCTAGATTTTTAGTCCTCGAGTCCAGTCCTTTTGTTTCACGTGAAACTCCCGGGGAGGAATATCTCCTCTTTAGGCCGCTGTTTCACGTGAAACTCCCGGGGAGAAATTAGATCCCGCCGCCTTCCGTTTCACGTGAAACGCTCCTAATTGCTATCAGTTCTTTCATATCCGAGCAGTATTCCCCGGTTTTCCTCCAACCTCTTTGTTTTTAATATCTTCATTCCCGGAAATTCCGCCTTTTCAGTCCCTCTATCCCATTTTTGACCCTTTATGGTGATATAGAGACCCCCCGGTTTTAGTAAAATGCGCGCCAGGGGCAATATCTCGTCCAGCTTTCCGGCTGCCTTGGAAACAACCAGGTCGAATACCTCCCTTTTATCGTAATCGGCGGCGTCTTGCCCGACCACCCGGGCCCCGTCCAGATCCAAACGCCCGGCGATACGCTCTAGAAGCAATGCCATTTTTTTCTTTCTTTCGAAAAGGGTTATCTCCAGGTTCGGCCGGAAGATCTTCCATACTATCCCCGGGAAGCCAGGTCCGGCGCCTATATCGGCCACCTTGACCCGCTGCCCCGTCTTCCTTTTCCCGGCCGGCGCCCCCGAGGAGGGGAGCAGTTTTTCGGCGAATTCCAGCATCAATACCGATTCGATGACCTGTCCTGCCAGGGTTTCCTCCCAGCTGCTCTTCCCCACCAGATGGATCCGGTCCTTCCAGGCATATAGCTCCTCCAGGTAGGATTCCAATTTCCGCTCTCCCCCCGGAGGAAGGTGCCGGGCTCCGGCCTTCTCAAGCGCGGCCGAAATATTCCGGTATATATCGCGCATGTCCATCCTACCCTTGTTCCTGCTTGTTCCTTCTCTCCAGGAAGATCATCAGGATAGAGAGATCTGAGGCCCTCACCCCCGATATGCGGGAGGCCTGCCCCAGGTTCTCCGGTTTGAATATTTGCAGTTTTTCCCTGGCTTCCGCGCTCAGGGCCTCGATCTCAAATGAAAAATCAGAGGGTATCTTGATCTTATCCATCCGCAGCATTTTGTCGGCCATCTTTTTTTGCCTACGTATATATCCCTCGTATTTTATCCGGATACGCAGCATTTCCCTCTCGCGCTCTCCCAGTCCCAACGGGCCATCCTTTAAGACCGATTCCACCTCTTCCAGATCCACTCCCGGTATCTGTAAAAGCTTGGTGGCAAGTCGCGGCTGAGCCCCTTTCTCGGGAAGGATCTCCTTGAGGATACCCTTGCATCTATCGGCGGGGACCGTCTCCGCGGCTAACCTTCGCCTGGCCCTTTCCACCCTGCGGCGCCGGCAGATCATCTCCTCCCACAGCTCTTTTCCCAGCAATCGATAGCGCACCGCGTACTTCATAAGCCTCTCGTCGGCATTGTCCTGCCTGAGCAGGAGCCGGTGTTCGGCCCTCGAGGTAAACATCCGGTAAGGCTCATCGATCTCTTTGGTCACCAGATCATCGAGCAGCACCCCGATGTAGGCCTGATGCCGGTCCAGAAATATGGGCGGCTCCTTCCTTATGCTCAAACAGGCGTTTATCCCCGCCACTATACCCTGGGCTGCCGCTTCTTCGTACCCGGAGGTGCCGTTGACCTGTCCGGCGAAATAGAGTCCCTCAATCTTTCTCGATTCCAGCGACCGATGGATCTGGTGGGGAGGGAAAAAATCGTACTCTATGGCGTATCCGTAGCGAACGATCCGCGCCTCTTCCAGCCCCGGGATCGTCCGCAATATACGCTCCTGCACGTCGGCCGGCAGGCTGGTAGCCAATCCGTTGACATATATCTCCTCCGACTCCCTGCTCTCGGGCTCCAGGAATAGCTGATGTCTCTCCCTGCTTCTGAAGCGGACCACCTTGTCCTCAATCGAGGGGCAATAGCGGGGACCCGTGCCCTTGATCTGCCCGGTGAAGAGGGGGGCTCTATCTATGTTGGCGGCGATAATCTCATGCGTTCTGCCGTTGGTCCAAGTGATGTAGCAGGGCACCTGGTCCGGTTGCAGCCTTCGGGTGCGGAACGAGAAGGGAACCGGATCATCGTCTCCCGGTTGAATCTGGCACCGGGAATAGTCGAGTGTGCTTTTTTCCAGCCGGGGCGGCGTCCCCGTTTTCAGCCTACGCCGCTCTATCCCCAATCCGGCCAGCTGATCCGATAACAGGCAGGAGGGAGGCTCTCCCTCCCGTCCTCCCGGTATCTGCTTTTCCCCTATATGCATTATCCCGTTGGGAAAGGTTCCCAGGGCAAGTATGACCTTTTTTCCCCCTATCCCTTCCCCGCCGGCTATCGCAACTCCCTCCACCTTCCCGTTACGTACCGCCACCGCGGTCGCCTCCCCCTCGATGAGGGTCAGGTTCTTCTCCTCCCGCAGGGCCTTGAGCATCCTGCGATGATACACTTTCTTGTCCGCCTGCGCCCGGGGTGACCACACCGCGGGCCCCTTCGCCCTATTCAACATGCGAAACTGTATGCCCGCTTCATCGATGCATAAACCCATCTCCCCGCCCAGGGCATCCACCTCCCTGACCAGCTGTCCCTTGGCCAATCCCCCGATCGCCGGATTACAGGGCATCCTGGCGATATCAGCCCGGCTGATTGTTATCAGCGCCGTATCGAAGCCGATCCGGGCAGAGGCCAGGGCCGCTTCACATCCGGCGTGCCCGCCCCCGATCACGATAACGGAGAAACCGGGAGCTTTCTTATCCTTTTTCAACATCAATTAATACCGCGTATCGCCTTATATATCAATAAGTTGTGGCGCCGCATCGCTACTTGCCGATACAGAACCTATTGAATATCGTATCCAGCAGCTCCTCGGCCGCCGCCCGCCCGGTCACCCTGCCGCAGGCCTCCAAAGCCTCCCGGATATAAAGGCTTAAGATTTCGGCGCCCTTGTCCATCTCCCGCTCCAGTTTCTCCAGCGTCCGTTCCGCTTCCGCCAGCGAGGCCGCCTGCCGGGCGTTCAGGGCTATCCTTTCCCGGGAAAGATCGGCGGCGCTGCTCATTACCGCCCGGGAGAAGATCTCCTCCCGCAGCTTATCCAGCCCCTCTCCCTCCTTGGCCGAAAGGGCCACCGCCTTTACTCCGCCCAGCCGGACCGAGACCTTGCTCTCATCTTCCCGCAGCCCCAGGTCTTTCTTGTTCAGCACCACTATCACTTCCCGGTGTCCCATCCGTGCCAGCTCCCGCTCCTCCTGCGCTTCACATCCGGAGTTCCCGTCAATCACGAAGAGCACCAGGTCGGCTATTCTCGCCGCCTCCCTGCCGATCGAAATGCCGCGGTTCTCTATCTCACAGCCGGTTTCTGCAATCCCGGCGGTATCCTCCAGATAGAAGGTGAAACCCCCGATATGAATCCTTTCCCGTAAAAGATCCCGGGTGGTTCCGGGTATGGATGATACGATGGCCCGTTCTTCTCCCAGCAGGGCATTGTAGAGGCTGCTCTTTCCCGCATTCCGGGGCCCCAGGAGGGTTATCCTTATGCCTCTTCTAAGCTTTTTCCCCGCCACCTCCGACTCTATGAGGGAACGCAATTTCTTCCTTATTTCACGTGAAACCTCCGTCAGCTCCGCGGCGCTCCAGGTTTCTATGTCCTCCTGCGAAAAGTCAATCGACACCTCCACCAGGGAAAGCTGCTCCAGCAGCTTATCCTCCACCTCCCTCACCTTTCGCGAGAGCCCTCCCCCCAGATGCTCCAGGGCCACCAGGCTCTGCAGTCTTGTTTCGGCCGCTATCAGATCGGCCACCGCCTCGGCCTGGACCAGGTCGATTTTCCCGTTTAGATAGGCCTTTTTGGTAAACTCCCCCGGGCCGGCAACCACCGCTCCCCGGGCAATAAGTTCCTCTATCAGCTCGGTTATTATGAGCATGCTCCCGTGGCAGGATATCTCCACCACATCCTCGCCCGTGTAAGAATCGGGGGCCCTCATGATCACGGCCAGCACTTCGTCAATGAGATTTCCGTCTGTTCCGCGAATCTTTCTCTTATGGATTTTATGGGTTTCCCAGGTGTGCGCGTCCGGGATCATTCCGGAGAGAATCTTCACCGCTTCCCGGCCGGACATCCTGACCACCGCTATTCCGGACTCCCCCGGGGGCGTGCTCAAGGCGACAACCGTGTCACCATACATAATCTATCTTCTACCGTTATGCCGGGGCCTTTTTTCCCGCCCCCGCACCGGAGAGACGAACACCTTCCGCATCTCGCCGTTTCCCACCGTATAGGTATTTATTTCGTCCCGGTCCGCCAGCGCGAGGTGTATTATCCTTCTCTCGGCGGCTTTCATCGGCTCCAGGCTGACCTCCCGGTTGGTTTGCTTGGCCCGCTCCGCCGCCTTTTCCGCCTTCTGCACCAATATCTCATGCCGGTTTTTCAGGTATCCCCCCACATCCAGGGTGAGCCTCTGGTACCCTCCCATTCTCCGCGAGACTATCCTTCCCACCAGGTGCTGCAGGGAATTCAAGGTGTCTCCCTTCCTGCCTATAAGCAGCCCGTCCACCCCCGCGGTTTCTATGTTGATATAGGTTGAATCGTCGTTCTCGTCGCAGAAGAGGCGGTAACTGATCTCCAGGCCATCCATGATGGCCTGGGTCACTTCATCCGCTATTTCCTCTATCCCCTTCGAACCCTTCTTCCTGGTTACCTTGATCCGGGCTTCCCTCGAACCGAAGAAATTCAGCACCCCTTTCTGGCCGGGATCCAGGATCTCTATGTCTACCTCGTTAACCTTCTTTCCCAGTATTTTCAGGGCTTTTTCCAAAGCTTTCTCTACCGTTTTACCGGTGGTTTCCACTGCTTTCTTGATTTTCTCTTCCTTGTCGACATTTTTCATTTTTCTCTTCCCTCCCCGATATTGGAATCATGTTTTGCCACGTTTGCTATTACTCTGTTTTACCCTTTTCCAGGCGTTTGTTGACCTTTTGTCCCGATTCGCCCGCCCCCGCCGGGGCCAGCGCGTTTTCCTTCTCTATCTGCTGGTGCGCATAATACTGCTGGATGATTGAAAGGATATTGTTCACGATCCAGTACAGCACCAATCCGGAAGGCATTCCGTAAAAAATGAAAGTGAAAACGATCGGCATCATGGTCGACATCATCTTGGTCTGGGCCGCTCCCACGCCCTCTCCGGTGGGAGAACCGCCCATTTTTGACTGCAGGAACATGGCCCCTCCCATTAACAGGGGCAAGATGTGGCACTCGCTTCCCAGCAGGGGGAGCTTGGTGCCGAAATTAAAAAGCACGTCCGGCGAGGAAAGATCGTTGATCCAGAGGACGAAGGGCGCGTCCCTGAGCTCAATGGTGTTCCGCAAAACGTTGAACAGGGCGATGAATACCGGCATTTGCAGCAACAGCGGCAGGCATCCCCCCAGGGGATTCACTCCCGCCTCCTTGTACATCTTCATCGTTTCCTTGTTCAATTTTTCCTTGTTGTTCTTGTACTTTTCCTGCAGCTCCTTAAGCTTGGGTTGCAGTCTTTGCATGTCCTTCATCGATCTGAAGCTCTTGTGCGTCAGCCGGTAAAAAATCACCTTGGTCATGATCGACAGGATGATTATTATCACTCCGTAATTCGGAATAAACCTCTTCATCCACACCATCATCCTCAGCACGAATACGCTGAAAAATCTCAACCGTCCCAGATCGATCGCTTTTTCCAGCCCCACTCCGTATTCCTTCAGGCCCACCATGTCCAAGGGACCGAAATAGCAGAGGAACTTATCCTCCACCCTCCGGGGATCACCCCGGAAGGGGTAACTGATCGAGTATCCGACCTGCCCGGTTTCCTTATCCCCCCGCAGTCCCAGCACGCTGGACCGGTGCTCGGCCACCACCATCGCGCTGATGAAATACTTGGTTCTCGCTCCCGCCCAGAGAACCATCCCTTCCTGTTCCTTGAGATCGGTTTTTCCGAAGCTTCTGGCCGATTCCTTGTAGAACTCCTCCCCCACCTTTCCCAGAGCGGCGAATTGCCGTTTATCCCCGCTGATGTCCTTTTCGTTCACGGCCATTCCGCAATCCCAGGAAACGGCATATCCCCGTGCCTGGTGCAGTTCTCCCTCCCGTTCGAGGGAGACGGTGACTCCCACCTCGTAGCCGTCCCGGCTGAACTCGAATCTCTTTTCCAGGGACTCTCCCCCCGGTCCTTTTCTCCTAAAAATCACCTCCGTTTTATCTTTTGTCTCCCCCAGTACGATTTCTTCCCGGTCTTCCCATCCCCGGCCGTCTACGGTCGCCTCGAATACGTGCCCGGCGAGTTTTTCCTCCCGGCCCTCCATATCCAACGAGATAGAGATCCCGCCTCTCGCTCCGGCCGGTATGATTTCCACCGGTTCCCCATTTTTCCGCTTGAATTCCGGCAGCTTGATCCCGGTTATTTCCCCCCCCCGGTTGCTCAGGGTAACGATCATCTTATCCGTGGTAATGATTAGTTCCCTCTCCTCGCCCTCTTGGGGCCCGGCCCAGAAACCGGCGGTCCTTCCCGGCGCCGGAGCGGTCTGGGCAAAGGTGGCTTCCTCTCCTTCCGCTTCGGTCCGGATTTCCTCCGCAGGCGGGGCATCCTCTTTTTCCCGCGCCGAGAGCGAATCGTCCAGGGCCTGCTCCCTCCGGATCTCCATCCTTCTTTGATAGGCGGCCTTCTGCCTGGGCATCACGTACAGGAACTGCCAAACGATCAGGATGACGAACGTAATCAGTACGGCGGTTAAAGAACGTTTATCCATTCTTCGATTCCCTTCCCAGCGGTATGCTTTTCATTACCGGATTTTCAGCCGACCGGATCGAATCCTCCGGCCGAGAACGGATGGCATTTCAGAATGCGCCGAAAAGCTTTATAGCCGCCCTTGAACAGGCCGTACCTGCTAATCGCTTCCTCGGCATACTGGGAACAGGTGGGCGTGAATCGGCAGACCGGTGCGTGATACGGGGAAATTGCAATTCTGTATATCTGGACAGCCTTCAGGCCAGCATTTTTCAGAATCTTTGATATCATCCGCTGCTTGATATTAGTCTCGCCCTGAGCAATGAGCGCTCTACTTCTTCCAGTAATTCTTGAAATGACGTCTCCGTGGGGCGAAAAGAAGCAATAAATACTATCCAGAGATTTTGCTCGATGAAGCGACTTTGTAATTTTCTGAATATTTCTCTCATCTGCCTTTTCGCCCTGTTTCGCTGATATGCCTTTCCTACATTCTTCTTGCTTGCCACAAAACCGGGTAATATTCCTTCGCTCTCTGTCCGCAGGTAATATATGATGATCTTTTCTCCGGCTTCTCTTTTACCTTCCTGGTATACCTCTCTAAACTGCCAGTTTTTCTTCAACTTCCTTGTAGCCATCGAAGTTTTATCTTCTTTCCCTGGCTAAACCGCCAACCTCTTTCTTCCTCTCGCCCTCCTTCTTTTGAGGATCATGCGGCCGTTCTTGGTACTCATCCTTTTTCTGAAACCGTGATTCCTTTTTCTTCTCTTATTATGCGGCTGATATGTGCGTTTCATTTATTTTCCTTTTTCCATCTCCCCCGATTTTCCGATTTCCTATTTCCCCGCTTATTCCTTAGCTAAATATAAACAACTTACAATAGAAAACCCGTTTTTTTTTGTCAAGTTTTTTATTTCTTCAAATTTTAACTCTTTTTTTTTCTTTCCCTTCCACCCTTCCTCCCGGAGCCTCCCGGGCCTCCCTCTCCGGCCATTCCCCCCTTAAGCTTTATCTTAAATTGTATTTCCATATATCCCAACCTTTTGAAATTATTTTCCCCGGGTCGAAAAAAACCTCTTGATATATTTCGTCCCCATATGATAGATTACCGTCCGCGGGATGAGGGGAGTGACCTATTTCAAGCTTCTCCAAGAATTGCCATAAATACTCCGCTCGCTGGGAAAATGTGGAAAAAGCTCTGTCACCATATTAAACGACCCGCCAAACAAGCTGTAATTAAATAAATTACCGAGTTATCCACAAATGTGGAAAGCTTGAGCTGCGAGAAAAATTGATCTTTTTCCTGGGGATAACTGTCCCCTTGAAAGCGCGAATGGAAACTGGGAAAGAAGCCACCGGTGGGTGCCTGTCAGGCCCCGAGTCTTTGCTCCAGATCTGGGAAGCAATCCTGAAAAAGATCTGCGCCGTGGTCAACAACCAATCATTTCAGACCTGGTTCAAGCCCACCCGCCTGGTGGGCTACGAAAACGGCTCGATCTGTATCGAGGGCCCCAACACCTTCTTTATAGACTGGCTGGCGGAGCATCATATCGACAAGATTCAATCCGCCGCCCATGAAGTCCTGGGAGAGAAGGTAAATATAGAGTTCAAGGCTTCCCCCTCGGCCTCCCGGGTTACCCCTCCCTCCCGGCCTCCCCTGCGCCCCTCCCCCGCGCCCCGTCCGGCGGCCCAGAACGATAATCTGCGGCTGAATCCCCGCTACACCTTCAGCGAATTCGTGGCCGGGAGCGGAAACCGGCTCACCCACGCGGCGGCCCTGGCGGTGGCGGAAAAACCGGCGTCCACCTACAATCCCCTTTTCATCTACGGCGGGGCCGGACTGGGTAAGACCCATCTTTTGCAGGCCATAGGTCATTTCGTGCGGGAAGAACACCCCGCCATGAGGATTTCCTACGTTTCCACCGAGAGCTTTGTCAACGAGTTGATCCACGCCATCAGAACGGGCTCAACACTAGAATTTAAAAAGAAATACAGAGATATAGATATCCTGCTTATAGACGACATCCATTTCCTGGCCGGTAAGGAGAGCACCCAGGAGGAATTTTTCTTCACCTTCAACTCCCTCTACGACGCCAACCGCCAGATCGTGTGCACCAGCGACCGACCCCCCAAGGAGATACCCACCCTGCAGGAAAGGCTCGTTTCCCGCTTCGAATGGGGCCTTACCACCGACATCCAGCCCCCGGACCTGGAAACCCGGATCGCCATCCTTTCCAAAAAAGTGGAGAAAGAGCGCATTCACATCCCGGCCAGCGTTATCCAGGTGATCGCGGAAAACGTGAAGAGCAACATCCGGGAACTGGAGGGCTCGCTTATCAGGATCCTTGCCCATTCCAGCATAAATTGCCGCGAAATCACCCCCGATATGGCGTTGGAAGTGCTGAAGGACATCATGCGCGGCGGCGCGACCAAGATCTCCGTCAAAAGCATACAGCAATCGATCTCCCAGCATTTTGACGTTCCCGCCGAGAGCCTGAGGGCCAAGACCCGTATCAGCCGCGTAGTGCTGGCCCGCCAGGTAGCTATCTACCTCGCCCGCGAATTGACCTCTCTCTCCCTGGTGCAGATCGGCAAAAGCTTCGGCGGCCGCGACCACAGCACGGTCCTTCATTCCCTGCGCAAGGTCGAAAAACTTGCCGCGGACGATCCCTCCCTGAGAAAGAGGATTCAAACCATACGCCAGGAGCTCACCCGTTCCTAGCAAATCATTTCGCCTCCTCTTTCCACATTTTACACACCCCCCTGTTGATTCCCTGTGGGGAGTATGTGAGTAACCCGCCCCGCCTTCAAAACTATTGATATCTGTCTCTTCCTCACCTCTCCCCCCACAGGCGCGGGAGGGAACAATCCTCTCTTCCTCCGGGGCCTTCCCCCTTCTTTCAACATATCCACACCTTCTACTTCTGCTGCTATCTAGCTATTAACATAAGAGTAGTTGTACCGCCTCCCCATCCCCGCCGGTTGAAGATATAAAAATATTCTTTTATTTCATCTCCTACTGTCTTTCACCGGACCTCTTTTTCCTTGAAGAATAGTCCGGTTTAAATTATGATTCGATTCCCTAACGTGATTTCAGAACCGGAATATTTGTGTGCCTAGATGATTCAGGAGGTAAAGGCGTGAAAGTTCTCGTTTCTCTCGGAGAACTCAACAAGAAGTTCAACGCGATCTCATCGGTTGTTCCCGGAAAAACAACCATGCCCATCCTTTCCATGGTGCTGGTGAAGGCAGATAAGGATGGGATAAAGTTTACCGCCACCGATCTGGATATCTCGGTTACTTCGAAGGTCAATGGGACCACTGAAAAAGAGGGGGCTATCGCCGCTCCGGCCCGCAAGGTCGCGGAAATAGTGAAATCCCTGACCGGGGATGAGGTGTCGCTGGAAGTAGACGGGGAAAAGCTCACCCTCAAGTGCGGGAAGAGCAAGTTCGTGGTAAATGGAAGAAATCCGGACGATTTTCCCCGGCTTCCGCAGCAGGAAAGCAAGACGGAGTTTTCCATAAATTCGGGAATCCTGGGCAAGCTTATTCACAAGACGGTATATGCCGTATCCAATGATTTGACCCGGCCGGCCCTGTGCGGAGTGCTTTGGGAGGTGGACCGCCACGGTCTGGTGATGGTTTCCACCGACGGTCACCGGCTGGCCAAGGTGGAATTAAAGAAGGATATGGGGGAGGTACAGAAGATGAACGTAATCATACCTCCCAAGGCGCTGTCCACCTTCAAGGCCTACGCCGAGAAAGACGAATTAATCCGGGTTTCCCTGGGGGACAACAGCGTCTCTTTCGAGATGCAAGATGTCTCGATCTACTCCCGTTTGCTGGAAGGCCCCTTTCCCAACTACCAGAAGGTGATACCGGCGGGGAACGACAAGGAACTGGTGATATCCAAGGAATCACTGGCGGCGGCCACCAAGAGGGTTTCCATTCTATCCGACGCCCTTACCCACCAGGTGATCTTTTCGATCGAAGCGGACAAGATAACCCTGCACGTGACCACTCAGGATCTGGGTGAAGCCCGGGAGGAGATGGAGGCTTCTTATTCAGCGGCGGCCATGGATATCGGATATAACGCCTCATATATTCAGGATATTCTCAAGACGATTGACGGCGACGATATAGAGATGCGCCTGGATAAGCCGGATAACGCCGGTATAATCATGCCCGTCGAACAGAGCGGGGATGTAAAACACCTATGTATCGTGATGCCTTTAAGGATCAGTTGAGCCGGAAGAGCGGGGAGGTGGACGAGAGGGTTGGTAATAGATCGTATTGATACCGTTTGTTTCCGCAACATAAAAAAGGCGTCGCTGGAATTTTCCGAAAGCTTTAATTTCATCTCCGGCAGTAATGCCCAGGGAAAGACCAATCTCTTGGAGGCCATTCATTTCTTCTCGCTGGGGCGGTCTTTTCGCACCCGGCGCTACGAAGAGCTGGTTCAATTCGGAGAGGAATATTTCTTCCTCAGGCTGCGGGGACGAAGCGATACCGGAATAGATATCCGGCTGGAGGCGGGCTACGAGAAGGGGGGCCGGATAAGGGGATCGGTGAACGGGAAGAGACTCTCGGGGATCGCGGAGATTATCGGGATAGTCCCTTCGGTAATATTCACCGCCCAGGATATAGAGATTGCTTCGGGTCCGCCCGGCTACCGCAGAACCTTCCTGGATTACACGGCGGCGCAGATATCGCCCCTTTTCCTGTCCGACCTCAAGGAGTACCGGAGGGTCATCCGGCACCGGAACAGTCTGCTGCGCAGATACGCGGGGAACGGAGATCCGCGGGGGGAGCTTCCCGCCTGGGACGAGATGCTGGTGGAAAAGGGGGCGGCCATAGTCAAGGGGAGGGAGGAAACGCTGCGGGAGATATCCTCCCGGGCCGCCCGGCTGTACGGACAGATTAGTCCCGGGGCAGAAGAGCTGCGGCTCGCCTATTCCTGTTCCTTCAATGCACCGGGGGGAGATACCCGGGAGGCGCTCCGGGAAGCCCTGGAGAATAGCCGGGAGAACGAGAGACGCCGCGGCTATACGCTGTGTGGGCCCCAGTATGACGACATCCTGCTTACCCTGGGCGAGGCCGAGCTGAGGAAATACGGATCCCAGGGGCGAAGGAGACTGGTGGCGGTAATTCTGAAATTGACGCAGGCCCTTACCATCATGGAGAGGAGGGCGGAGCGGCCGGTGGTTCTGCTGGACGATATCTTTTCGGAACTGGACGAGGAAACCACGGTCCGGGTCAGGAAACATTTGACGGACCGTTACCAGTCTTTTATCACCTCTCCCCGGGAAGACGATTTTCCGGAGGGGAAAGAGAAATCCGCCCGGTTCAGGGTACTGGGGGGCGCCTGTGAAAGGGTGGCGCCGATCTGAAAAGGGGGCTGGACAACGAGATTTTTTTGTTTATTTTTAGCGGGTTTACTAATAGAATCGGGAGAATGAGGCATAAGATTCCGGGAGCCGGATATGGCGGGAGGCAGGCCAGAAAAACAGGTGGGAGAGATACTAGCCGGGGTACTGGAAGGCCTGGGACTGGATAACCGGATAGAGGAGAAGAAACTCCACGAGGAGTGGAGGGACGTGGTGGGGGAAGCGGTGGCTAATCATTGCCGCCCCGGCGCGATAAAAGACGGAAATCTCCAGATAATAGTGAAAAACAACGTGTGGATGCAGGAAATCAGGTTTCATCAACAGCAGATCGTGGGGAGGATCAACGGCCGTTTTGGGAAACTGGGGATAAAGGGTATTCGGTTAACCATAGAAAGGGAAACGAAATAAAGATGAGTCAGGAATACACAGCTAAGGGCATACAGGTTCTCAAGGGTCTGGAGGCGGTGAGGAAGAGGCCGGCCATGTATATCGGCAGCACCGATATCCACGGGCTGCATCATATGATCTATGAGGTCGTCGACAACAGTATAGACGAGGCCATGGCCGGCTTCTGCGACAAGGTGGAGATCGTAATTCAGAAAGAGGGATTTGTAACGGTTACCGATAACGGCCGGGGAATACCGGTCGATATCCATCCCACGCAAAAAAAACCGGCGGTGGAAGTGGTGATGACCACCCTGCACGCCGGAGGGAAATTCGATCACCAGAGCTACAAGGTATCCGGAGGACTGCACGGGGTGGGGGTGTCGGTGGTTAACGCCCTCTCCGAATGGCTGGAAGTGGAGATCTATAGGGACGGAAAGGTACACCGGCAGAGATTCGAGAAGGGGATACCGAGCGGCTCCCTGAAGGAGGAGGATCAGAAAGGAAAGAAGGAGCAGACCGGGACCACGGTTTCCTTCATGCCCAATCCGGATATTTTCAGCACCGGGAATTACAGCTTCGACACCCTGTCGCAGCGGTTCCGGGAACTGGCGTTCCTCAATAAAGGGCTGAATATCATCTTCCGGGATCTGCGGACGGGGAAGAAACACGACTTCAATTATTCCGGGGGGATAACCTCTTTCGTGAAGTTTCTCAACGAGAACCGGAACGTTCTGCACAAGAAACCGATTTATATAACGGAAGTGAAAGATCCCTATGAAATCGAGATTGCCATACAGTATAACGACACGTTTACGGATAAGATATTTTGCTTCGCCAACAACATAAATACGGTGGATGGGGGAACCCACCTGGTGGGATTCAAGACGGCCTTGACCCGGACCCTGAATAATTATGCCCAGAAGAACAATCTCTTCAAGAAGAGCAAGACCGAGGTGACCCTCTCCGGGGACGACGTCCGGGAGGGGATCGCGGCGGTGATAAGCGTCAAGCTGCCCGAGCCGCAGTTCGAGGGACAGACCAAGGGCAAGCTGGGAAACAGCGAGATGAAGGGGCTGGTGGAAACGGCCCTGGGGCAGAAGCTGAGCGATTTTCTGGAAGAGAATCCAGCCGTGGCCAAGAAAATCATTGAAAAGGCCACCCAGTCCGCCCGGGCCCGGGACGCGGCCAGAAAGGCCCGGGAGCTGGTGAGGAGAAAATCCGCGCTGGAGTCCAGCGCGCTACCCGGAAAGCTGTCCGACTGTTCCCTGACCGACCCGGAACATTGCGAGCTGTACCTGGTGGAGGGAGATTCGGCGGGCGGCTCGGCCAAGCAGGGCCGGGACCGGCGGTTCCAGGCCATCCTGCCGCTCAAGGGAAAGATCCTCAACGTGGAAAAGGCCCGGATCGACAAGATCCTTTCCAATCAGGAAGTGAAAACCATTATTACCGCGCTGGGAACGGGAATCGGAGAAGAATTCGATCTGACCAAGGCCCGCTACAAGAAGGTTATCATCATGACCGACGCGGATGTGGATGGAGCCCACATAAGGACATTGATATTAACCCTGTTTTTCAGGTATATGCCCGAGCTGGTGCGGGGGGGATGCGTCTATATCGCCCAACCGCCGCTCTACCGGGTAAAGAAAGGGAAAGAGGCCCAGTACGCGTACAACGACGCGGAGAAAGACGCCCTGGTTAAGGATATGGGAGGAAGCAGCGCGGTTTATATACAGAGATACAAGGGCCTGGGCGAGATGAATCCGGATCAGCTCTGGATGACCACCATGGATCCGGAAAGAAGAACCATTCTCCAGATCACCCTGGAAGACGCGGTGGAGGCCGATCATATCTTCAACATCCTGATGGGGGATCAGGTAGAGCCGAGAAAGAATTTTATCCAGGAAAACGCCCTGGAGGTGAAGAACCTGGATATTTAAGGCAAGGTTATAACGGAACCGGGCAAGCCGGGGTAGGGTCCGGAGGAGGAACTGATAGATGGAACTGAGCAGGCAACGAGTCGTTCCCGTAAACATCGAAGACGAGATGAAAAGCAGCTATATCGATTATTCGATGAGCGTCATCGTATCCCGCGCCCTGCCGGACGTGCGGGATGGTCTGAAACCGGTGCACCGGCGCATTCTGCTGGCCATGAACGATCTGAACCTGGCCCATAACCGGCCTTACCGGAAATCGGCGAAACTGGTGGGTGACGTGACCGGCAACTATCATCCCCACGGAACGGCCTCGGTCTACGATGCGGTGGTCAGGCTGGCCCAGGATTTCTCGATGCGCTATCCGTTGGTTAACGGCCAGGGCAACTTCGGCTCGATAGATGGCGATCCGGCGGCCGCGGAGCGGTACACGGAAGCCCGCATGCACGAGATCGCCGAGGAACTGCTCAGTGATATAGACAAGGAGACGGTCGAGTTCGGGCCCAATTACGACGAAACCCGGCAAATGGCCCTGGTCCTTCCCTCCAAGGTGCCCAACCTGCTGATCAACGGCGCCTCGGGGATCGCCGTGGGAATGGCCACCAATATTCCCCCGCACAACCTGGGGGAAATCGTCGCCGGACTCAAGGCGGTCCTGGATAATCCCGAGATGGAGCCGGAAGCGCTTTACGGTATTGTTAAAGGACCGGATTTTCCCACCGGCGGGATCATATACGGACGCGCCGGCATTAAGCAGGCCTACCGCACCGGCAGGGGCAAGATCCTGCTGCGGGCCCGGGCCAATATCGAAACCCAGAAGAGCGGCAAGACCAACATTGTGATCACGGAAATACCCTACCAGACCAACAAGGCCGCGATCATAGAAAAGATAGCCGACCTGGTGAGAGGACAGAAACTCTCCGGCATTTCCGACATCCGGGATGAATCCGACAAGGACGGCATGCGGATGGTGATTGAGCTGAAGAAGGATTCCTATCCCAAGGTGGTCCTCAACCAGCTTTTCAAGCACACCCAGCTCCAGGTTACCTATGGGATAAACATGCTGGCGCTGAACCAGCTCAAACCCCAGGTGATGAACCTCAAGAAAATGATGAGCCTGTTCCTCGATCACCGCCAGGAGGTGGTCACCCGGCGCACCCAGTACGATCTGAAACGGGCGGAGGAAAGGGCCCACGTGCTGGAGGGCTACAAGATCGCGCTGGATAACATCGACGCGGTGATAGCCCTGATCAAGAAGAGCGCCTCCCCGGCCGAGGCCCGGAATGCCCTGGTAAAGAAATTCGCCCTTACCCCCATTCAGGCGCAGGCCATCCTCGACCTGAAGCTGCAGCGCTTGACCGGGCTGGAGAGGAAAAAGATAGACGAGGAATACCTGGCGCTTATCCAGAAGATAGAGTACTTCCGGTCCATCCTGGAGAGCCGCCCGCGCTTGCTCGGGTTGATACGGGACGAGCTGGACGACATAAACGGCCGGTTCAACGATGAGAGAAGAACAGAGATCATAGATGATGAAGGGGATCTGCAGCTGGAGGATCTCATCGCCGAAGAAGACATGATAATTACCATCACCCACAGCGGCTATATAAAGCGGATCCCGGTAGGCACCTACCGTCGCCAGAAAAGAGGAGGCAAGGGAATCACCGGCATGGGGATGAAGGAGGAAGACTTCGTGGAGCAGATATTCATCGCCTCCACCCACAGTTACATCCTCTTTTTCACCGACGCCGGAAAATGCTACTGGCTGAAGGTGCATGAGGTCCCGCAGGGGGGACGGCTGGCCCGGGGCAAGGCGATAGTCAACCTCCTGGAGATGTCCCGGGAGGAAAATATAACCGCTTTTATACCGGTGAGCGATTTCGAGAAGGATGCCTACCTGGTAATGGCTACCCAGGATGGATTCGTTAAGAAGACCCACCTCTCGGCCTACGCCAATCCCCGGCGGGGGGGGATAATCGCTATCCTGCTGCGCGAGGGGGACCGCCTCATCGGGGCCAAGCTGACCTCGGGAACCGACGATGTGATACTGGCCAAGCGCAACGGGAAGGCCATCCGCTTCCAGGAGAAGGACGTCCGGGAAACCTCCCGGGCCACCCAGGGGGTAAAGGGAGTCACCCTGGCGGGGGATGATAAGGTGGTGGAAATGGTTATAGTCAAGAGGGAGACGGAGATTCTCTGCATAACGGAAAAGGGCTACGGCAAAAGGACCAGGATCAGTGAGTTCAGAAATATCAAGCGGGGGGGCAAAGGGGTGGTGTGCATTCCCACCGGAGAGAGAAACGGCAACCTGGTAGCGGTCAAGGAAGTAGTGGATACCGATGAAGTCATGATCATGACCAAGAACGGGATGATAATCCGTTGCCCCGCCCTGGGCATATCGCTTATCCGGCGGCCGGCCAAGGGAGTCAAGGTGATAAATCTAAACGAGGGGGATTCGGTGGTCGACGTGGCCCTGGTGGCGGGGGAGGAAGGCCGGGAGGACGATGAACGGAAGGGCTCGGAGGAGGAAGACCAGGATAACGGTGAACGGAATGAAGCGGGGGAGGAAGATCTGGATAACGGAGAGCAGGAGGAATCCGGGGAGGACGCCGATTCGGCCCGCCAGGAGGATTGATAAGCACAGAGGATGGAGCGGGGATAAGGAGAGGGACGATGATAAGACAAAAAGGAATAAGGCTGGTTATATGGCTGGTTCTGGTTACCGCGGCGGGGGGAGGGTCGGCGCCGGGACAGGAAAGCATCTATCGACCCCTGGATCAGAACCAGCCTCCGCTGACCCACCGGAAAGGGCGGGTGGCCGCTAACCTGCACCCCGGCGGCAGACTGGAGGAATGCGAGCGCGACGGCCGAAGGCTGGGTTTGCGCTGGCCGGGGACGGAGGGAACGGAGTTTCTCGGCCGCGGGGGAGTGGTTCTCCGGTTCGAATATGGCGGGTCCCCTGAAAAGTTCCTCCTCAATCCCTGGTCGTTCGAGGCGGTCGACATAGGCGCGGGAGAAAATCCCCTATTCGAGGGATGCCCGGCGGGAAAGCGTTATCCGGGCGCCCACGCGGACGACGATGGAGACGGGATGGTCAATGAGGATCCTATCGACGGCATCGACAACGACGGAGACGACCTGGTAGACGAGGATTTCGCGGCGGCCGGGGACGAAATGCAGGTAACCCGGGCCTTGGCCGTCCAGGCCCGGCTGGCCCTAACCCAGCGGAGCTATTCTTGGGTATACGGGCATGTCAGGGATTTTATCGGATTTACCACGCAGCTGGAATACCGGGGAGAGGGCGAGGACCGTTCCCCGGACATCGTTAACCTGGAGCCGGCAATATTCCTTGATCTGTGCATCGGCGAACCCGGGCAGGAAACCCGGGGACGGGACGACCGGTTTTTCTTCCTGGAGGCGGAGAAAAGCGGTTTTACCGGGATGGAAAGGGGAGGGGGGAGGCCCTTCGTGGCGGCCGGGGACGCCCACTCCGGATCGCCCCTGGCGGCGGTAGTGATTTTCGCCGCGGAAGTAGTCGGGAAAGAACAATTATCGGCGCAGGCCCTGATCGTG
>JAFGPI010000040.1 GCA_016926065.1 Candidatus Krumholzibacteriota bacterium | reverse complement strand
GCCGGTATCTCCAACGTCCGGACGACCTCCTCTCCGGCGAGAGAGCTGTCCCGGAGATCGATGTGCTCCAGCCGCAGCAAATCGAGCAGGCGGGGGGAAAGGCTTCCGGGATCCTTATTATCGACGGTGAGGCTCGCTTTCGGCCTGCCCCCGGCCGAGGGCCCCCGGAAGGACAGCCCGAAAAAAAACATGAACGCCAGCGGCATCAGGAATATCCAGATGACCACGCTTCGTTCCTTCCAGGTAAGCCGGAAATCGTTCTCCGCGATTCTGGATATCCGCCACCAGGTGCCGCCGTGCCTCACCGGATCACCTCCCCTTCCTGACCCGGCGGTCCAGCAGCAGGGCGCCGGGGAAAACGGTGGCCAAGGCGACACCGTAGAGCACCGTCAGATGGGCCCGCAATTCCCCCAGGCCGGCACCGGTCATGAATATCTTCTTGAATCCGTCACTGGCCCAGTAGACCGGAGAAAAACGGCCCACCTTCTGCAACCCGCTCCCCAACTGCTCGAAAGGAACCATGCTGCCGCCGAACAAGGCCATTAAGATAATCAGGATCGACATGACCGCGTCGGCCGCCCTCTCGTTATCGATGAATCCGTAGCAGAGGGTTATCACTCCCGTGCACATGAATATGGTCCCCAACAGATGCACCGCCAACGGAACCGGCCTGCCCAGATCCATGCGGAAACCGACCGCGCTTATAAGCAGCAGCACCAAACAGGAGATGAGGGTCACGGCGAAGGTGGAAAGGATCTTTCCGGCCACCACCTGGCTGGCCTCCAGGGGCGCGGCCAGAATCCGGTACAGGGTCCCCGCCTGTTTCTCCCGCACGATATCCCGCAGCACCAATTCGCTTATAAAAAGCAGTCCGATCATCATGCTGCCGGGGAGAACGTAAGAAAAAATGTTGGCTTCCCCCGTGCTTTCTTTTTCATCCGCCGGGACAACCGTCTCTTCCTTGAGGGTTATCAGGGGATCCGAAATGTAATCCCGGACCAGGGCTATACCTCCCCGGGCCCCATCCAGCAGGCCGGTTACCTCCGAACCCGATGGCCACCCCCCGGCATCAAACATCACCCGCGCCTGCGCTATGGACCGGGAGAAAATACTGCCGCCGCCGTTAAGGATGGTGGCCAGGGTGTTGACCACCTCCTCGGCGATGACCGGCTTAAAGGTCTCGGAGGGATTCTTCAAGATCCTGAGCTCGGCCGGGCGACGGTTGAGAAAATCTTCCGTGAATCCCTCCGGAATCTCCAGCAGGGCGGAGGCCTTGCCCTTCTCCATCAACTCACGCCCCCTCTCCCCCTCCACTACTTCTACCTCCAGCAGGACGGCCAAGCTGTCGTGCTGCAGGGACTGCCGCAGGAGATTGCCGAGAAGGCCGGCGTCGTTATCCACCACCAGCATTTTCACCCGGGGCATGGACACCCCGCCCGAGCGGCCGAATACCAGTCCCACGATCAAAGTCAGCACGATCGGAATGAGCATGATCAATATCACCGCCAGGGGGCTTTTCGATCTTCGCTTGAGATCGTTCCAGAGAATATTCAGCACGTTCCGCATCTTTAATCCCTCAGCTCCCGGCCGGTCAGTTTCAGAAAAACGCTTTGCAGGTTGGGCTCCCGGATGGATACCGTATCGATATTGATCCCGGCGGGGAATAACCGTCCGAGAAATCCCCCGATTTCCCCGCGGTCGGCGATCTTAACCCGCAGACACCCCTCTTCCAGGTGATCGAAATTCACCCGCCCCAGCAGGGGCTTTACCTGCGCGGCGGTAAAATCACCCCGGATCGTGACCAGGGTCTCCTCTCCCACCAGGCGGGTCAGTTCCTCCAGGGTTCCGATGGCATGGATCTCCCCCTTATCGATAATGGCTATCCGGTCGCAGAGGCTTTCGGCCTCCTCCAGGTAATGGGTAGTGTAGATTATGGTCTTTCCCCGGGCCGCCTCCTCCCGTACGATATCGAGGATCTTTATTCTGGCCTGAGGATCTATACCCAGGGTGGGCTCGTCCAGCAGAACGATTTTGGGTTGATGTATCAGGCCGGCGCACAGGTTTATGCGGCGTTTCATCCCCCCGGAATATTCCCTCACCGGATCGTCTCCCCGTTCGGTAAGGTCCACCAGGTCCAGCACCCGGTCGATGGCCGCCCGCAGCTCCCGGCCGGATAATCCGTAGAGGCTTCCCCAGAAACGGAGGTTGTCCCGTCCCGACAGCTCTTCGTAAAGGGCGATTTCCTGCGGAATCACTCCCAGAATCTTCCGCGCCTGGCGGTTTTGTTTCTTTATATCCAGTCCGGCTATCCTGACCGTGCCGGAGTCGGCATTCAACAATCCGCACAGGACGGAGATGGTGGTGGTCTTCCCGGCCCCGTTGGGGCCCAGCAATCCGAAAATTTCGCCTTCATCCACGTGGAAACTTATTCCTCCAACGGCGGTTATCTCCCCGAAGGTTTTCCACAGTTCCTGCACCTCTATCATACTATCCTTCCCCGGAGGCCCGTGCGCAAATCCTCCCCTGCCAAATTGATACGAATCCCGCTTGGTTTTGATCCCGCCCCTATCCTGATGAGGAAACTGCCATATAAGATGTCTTTTTTCAAGTATATTACGGCCGCCACGTTAAAAAGTTGCCCTCTGCTCCTTTTTCTTCTAGAATAGCGCCCTGGGAATAGCCGGAAGCAGGTTCCGGCTGGTGGTCACCGGCCATGGCTTCGAATCCGGGACGAAAAGGAGGGGGAAGGATAAACCGGAGGACCGGCCACCCGGCAGGTCCGGTTTATCCGCCGGCTCTCCGGTCCGCGGAGGCGGAGGATGGACCACAACAGAAAGGATCTGAAATGATGCGCCGATTCTATTCCGGACTGGTACTGCTTCTGGCGTTGAGCGCGACCTGCGCAAATTCGAGCGCCGGGGAGGAAATGCGGGCCTTGACCTTCGACGATCTGATCTCCCTGGGAAGGATAGGCGGTTTTGAAATATCTCCCGCGGGAGACAAAATCGCCTTCACCGTAACCTGGTTCGACAAAGAAGAAAACTCGTCCAACACCGACATCTACCTGGTACCGGTCAAGGGAGGAAAGGTGGAAAAATTCGCGCTCAGCGACGGGGACGATTATTCCCCCTGCTGGTCGCCGGACGGAAAACAGCTGGCCTTCATATCCGACCGGGGAGGAAGCTCCCAGATCTGGATTATCCCCGCCGACGGAGGAGAAGCCCGCCGTATCACCGACATACCCACCGGGGTTTCGGATCCGCTCTGGTCTCCCGACGGCCGGACCCTCGCCTTCACCTCCCGGGTATATCCGGACTGCGAGGATATGGAATGTAACCGGCAGAAATTGGAGGCACATAAAGACAATCCGGTGCGGGCCCGATTGATCGATCATCTCCTCTTCCGGCACTGGAATCATTGGCGCGAAGGCCGGTGGAGCCACCTGTACTTGACCGATATCGACGGAGAATCATTGGTTGGGGTCAACCGGGGAAGAACCGATGTTCCCCCCATCTCCCTGGGAGGGGATCGGGACTACAGTTTCTCTCCCGACGGCCGGGAGCTGTGTTTCGCCATGAACCCCGATCCGGTGGTCGCCACCTCCACCAACAACGATCTTTATATCATGGCCGTTCCCGGAGGGGAGCCCAGAGCCATCACGGCGGAAAACCGATCCAACGACAACAATCCCCGCTACTCCCCCGATGGAAGGTATATCGCCTACCGGGCGCAACTTAAACCGGGCTTCGAAGCCGACCGCCACCGCTTGATGCTGTATGACCGGAAAAACGGGAAGACCATCAACCTCACCGAGGATTTTGATTACAGCATAGGCCGCATGGCCTGGGCCCCGAACGGTAAAACGATCTACTTTTGCACCCAGGATAAAGGGCGCTATTCCATAGGCAAGGTGTCGGTCCCCGGGTCAGAAGCCTCCCTGGTGATTTCCGGGGGGTATGACTCCGACCTCCGCATTACTCCGGACGGAAAGCATCTGGTCTTTGCCCGGCAGAGCGTTTCCGCCCCCATCGACCTTTACCGGGCCTCGCTGAAAGGAACCGGGATCACCCGCCTGACCGATATCAACCGCGAAG
>JAFGPI010000039.1 GCA_016926065.1 Candidatus Krumholzibacteriota bacterium | reverse complement strand
ACCAGGGCGCAATCCCTCACGTCCCTGGTTAGGGGACCGATCTGATCCAGGCTGCTGGCGAAGGCGACCAGGCCGTACCGCGAAACCCGTCCATAGGTGCCTTTCAGTCCCACCACCCCGCAGAGGGAGGCCGGCTGCCTTATCGATCCGCCGGTATCGGATCCCAGCGCCGCGGGAACCATCCCCGCCGCCACCGCCGCCGCCGAGCCCCCGCTGGAGCCCCCCGGAGCATATTCCTCGTTCCAGGGATTCTTGGTTACCTGGAACGCCGAATTCTCGGTGGACGACCCCATGGCGAATTCATCCAGGTTGGTCTTTCCGATGATTATCGCGCCCGAGCGCCGGAGGCGCTCTATTACCGTGGCATCATAAGGCGGCTGGTAGCCGGCCAAGATATTCGAGGCGCAGGTGGTGGGTTTTCCGGCGGTACAGATATTATCCTTTACGGCCACGGGGATCCCGTATAACGGTTTTCCGCCGGGGCCGTCCCGCTCCAGTTCCCGGGCCCTCCGCAACGCTTCCTCCGGGAAAGTATGCAGAAAAGCCCGGACGATCCGGTCCTTGGTATCGATCTCATCCAGGTAGGCCCGCACCACCGCGGAAGGAGTAATCTGGGCGCCGTTATACAAACTTTGCAGTTGAGAGATCGAAAATTCAGTCAACCGTTCCACTGCTACCCCATCTCCCGGAGCTGAGGGTTCGATTACCCTTCCTCGATTACCGGGGGGATCTTAAACTGTCCCTTTTCCTTCCGGGGAGAAGAGGCGAGGGCCTCCTCCGGAGATAGCCCGCGCCGGGGCTCATCCTCCCGCAGCAAAGACGCCCCCGCGCCCTCCCCCTTTTCGCCGCGGATAGCGGAGGTATCCACCTCCCGCAGCTTCTCCACGAATTCGATGATCCGGGACAGCTGGATTCGGAATTTTTCCCGGGAAGGGCCGTCCAGCCGCAGGCGGGCCAGATTTTCTATATTTCTCAACTCGTTATCGGAGATCATTCTTTCTGCACCTTATATTACAGGCGAATTTCCATTCAGGCTTACCGAAGCTACCAACTACCCGGCCGCCTGTCAATACAGATATACCCCCTTTATTACCATCGGGCTCCCTATGGTATTTGAATATTTCGGACGTTACGTGGTATAAAGAAATAACCGGCAACCGATTTTACGGGAGGTTACCATGACCGGATATTCCCTGCGCGCAAAGTATCTTAAGCCGGAGGGCATCAAGCGGAGCGCGGCTCCGTCT
Organism: Candidatus Krumholzibacteriota bacterium; assembly: GCA_016926065.1. GTDB lineage: Bacteria > Krumholzibacteriota > Krumholzibacteriia > Krumholzibacteriales > Krumholzibacteriaceae > JAFGPI01. The sequence goes on along the minus strand of JAFGPI010000039.1, from coordinate 27,180 downwards.
CCGGCGTCCCTTCGGGTGATGGCGGTTTCACTCATCCTCCTGGGGCTGCTTCTGAGACCGGGAGAGGTATTGTCCGACGCCAAAAGTTACTATCATCCCGAGAGCGAAATAACCGTCAGGCTGCTCCCCGACGGCGGAGCGGAAGTGGAAGAGAAAAGATCCTTCGCTTTCCGGGGCAGCTTTTCCTGGGCCCAGTTGGTGAAAGAGGAGCGGGGGCAATATGGCCGTCAGGGGATAGAATTCCTGGGGGTATGGGACCCGGAGAGCGGGAGGGCCTACTCCAGCGAGAAAAGCTCCACCCGCGCCGGTAAAGCCATAAAATGGTTTTACAGCGCGCAGAACACCACCCGGAGCTTCGTAATCCGCTACCGCGTCTCCTCCGCCGTGCAGCGCTACCGGGACGCGGCCCAGTTCTATTTCAAGGTAATAGAGGATAGCCATCAATATATCGGCAGGCTGAGGGTCAACATCATTTCTCCCGGCCCCAGCCCCGCGCTTTTCAAGGTCTTTATACACAGCCAGGCCCGGCCCGGCCGCCTCCAAATATCGGAAAATTACGAGCGGGCCGAGGTGACTCAGGCGGATATCCCCGCCAACCGGTTCGTCGAGCTGAGGGTCCTGCTCGATCCCACCCTATTTTCCGGGGCTCCGGTCAGATCCGGCCAATCCCACGAAAGCCTTCTGGAGGATGAACGCCGCATCACCGAAGAGTGGCGGTTGGCCGAGCAGAGGAGAATCGAAGCGGCTCAGTCCAGGGCCCGGCGAATAAAGCTCGCCATAGCGGCCGCGATCCTTATCACCCTGATTTTTATCGCTGTATATATATATTATTTCGTTAAGTTCGGACGGGAGATTAAAGTGAATTATGAAGGAATTTACGAGCGGGAACCGCCGCGGCAGCTGCCTCCCTGCGTACTGCCCTCCATCCTCACGCAGAGCGGCGCCCAGCTGCCGGAAATGGGCAAGGCCTTTGCCGCCACCTTGCTGGAATGCGCGCGGCTGGGATACCTGGAGATCCACGAGAAGACCGAGAAACGCCTGCTGTTAAAAACCGAATCGTTGGTATACACCCTCACCGAGAAGGGTAAAAATTTCCTGGAACAGGGGACCGGGGCCCCCCAGGGAGAGGAAAGAGAACTGATACCCTTCGAACGCGACGTGCTGGAGGCGGTATTTTGGGAGGCCGGCGACCGCTCCGTGGCCACCAGCAAGGAAATCGAGGAATGGGCCCGGGAAACGATCGGGGGGAAAACGAAATACTATCACTTCATAAAACCGCGGGCCAAGAGGTTGAGAAAGTATTTCGAAAGGGAGCATTTCAAACTCGACGATCCCCGCAGTGAAAAGGCCAAGAAGCAGTTCATGGGTATATCGGTTCTCTTGGGATTGATCCATTTTGCCCTCTTCCTGCTGGTGATTCGCCATCCCCTGCTGATCGCCAGCGGCGTGGTCACCCTCCTGGCCGGGCTTTTTCTCTCCCTCCCCCTTGCCCGGCGCACTCCGGAAGCGGCCCTGGAGTATAAAAAATGGAAGGCCTTTAAAAAATTCATGAGCGATTTCTCCGCCCTCAAAGAGGCGGGGCCCTCCCTGCTCGAGCTATGGGAGCACTTTCTGGTATACGCCACCGCCCTGGGAATAGCCGACAAGCTGCTGTCCAATCTCAAGCTGGTGGCCCAGGAATACGGCCTGACCTTTCCGGCCGTCGTCTGGTTTCATCCCACCGCCGTTTCCACCCTTCCCGGCGGCGGTATCAGCAACCTGGCCTCCCTGGAATCTCTAAGCAGTTCCATATCCAATTTACAGAACTTTTCCGCCGCCCTCTCTTCCTCCAGCAGTAGCGGCGGCGGATTCAGCGGAGGGGGAGGAGGCGGTGGAGGAGGAGGCTCCTGCAGCGCCGGTTAAAATTTCGTTTCCCGGTGAACCAACCGGGAGGCACGGCAACGGCGGATCCGGATCGAAAGGTTCCGGGATGCAGCTATATGTAAGCATAGGCCTGGCGGCGGTGGTACTCATCTGGTCGGTGGTGACCTACAACCGGTTTCTCATCCTGAGGAACCGCTGCCGCAACGGACGGTCCCAGATAGAGGTGCAGCTGGAACGCAGGCACGAGCTCATTCCCCGTCTGGTGGACACGGTCAAGGGATACGCGATCCACGAAAGGGAAGTCCTGGAAAAGGTAGCCCGATCCCGGACCGAGGCGATCGGCACCACCGGGCTTCCGGCCCGGACCAGGGCGGAAAACAACCTGGCAGGCACCCTACGCGACCTTTTCGCGGTGTCGGAGGCCTACCCGGAACTGCGGAGTGATGAAAACTTCCGGGATCTGCAAAAGGAATTGAGTGAAACGGAGGACCGGATTCGGTTCGCCCGCCAATTCTACAACGATACGGTGATGCGGTACAACACCCTGCGGGGCACCTTCCCCCCCCTGCTGCTGGCCAAGGTGCTGGGACTGGAAGAGGAAAGATATTTTGAGCTGGCCGATCCTCCCGGAGACCGGCCTCCGCCTTCCCGGGGTAAATTTCCTCCCCTTAAATCCGGAAAGTGAAGGGAGCGTAACGGGCCAGAAATTTCTTCGTGCCGTAGCCGGTAAATTGCACCGATACCTTCATATCCTTCCCGCTCCCTTCCACCTTTTTAATCCTGCCCTCGCCGTAGGTGGGATGGTTGATTAGGGCTCCCTCCCGAAAGCGGCTGTCCCCGCGGATGCTCACTTTTTCGTCTTCCTCCGCGTAGGCCGGATCGACCTCCCGGAAGAGTGATCCGTTATCCTCCGACGACCCCGCCCACCCGGACACACTCGCCAAGCGGGATGGGATCTCTTCCAGGAAACGCGAAGGTTGGTTTCCGGTCCATTTGCCGAACTGCATCCGGCTGGACGCGCAGAACAGATACAGCTCCTCCCGGGCCCGGGTCATTCCCACGTAAAACAACCTTCTTTCCTCCTCCAACTCCTGGTCATCGTCGTAGGCGGAATAATGCGGCAGCAATCCTTCTTCCAGCCCGGTAATGACAACCGCCCGGTACTCCAATCCCTTGGAGTTATGCAGGGTCATCAAGGCCACCTTCTCCTCGTTCCGTAACGAATCGATATCGCTGAACAGCGCGATCTCCTCCAGAAAGTTCTCCAGACCGTTAGCTTTCCCCCGGGCCGAGAACCTTTCCGTTTCGTTCAGCAGTTCCTCGATATTCTCCAACCGGCTTTGCGCGGTCTGGGGATCCTCCCGCAGGTAATCCCGGTATCCGGTGCGCTCGACCACCGCGCCCAGCACTTCGTGAACGGTGGCTTCTCGTGCCAGCAACTCGAAGGAGGCGATAAGCTTCGAGAACTCCTCCACCCTCTCCCGCTGCTTGCCGGCCAGAGCGCCGGTGCCCCCGCCGGCGCGCAGGGAGGGAAGCAGGTTGTGCTCCCCGGCATTCTCCTCGATCCGGGCCAGGGATACCTTCCCGATGCCCCGCCGGGGAACATTGATTATCCTCCTGAAATTCACATCATCCCGGCTGTTGTCGATCAACTTCAGATACCCAATCAGGTCCTTGATCTCCCGCCGTTCATAAAAGCGTAGCCCCCCGATAATCTGGTAGGGAAGCCCTCCCCGCATCAAGGCTGATTCCAGAGCGCGGGATTGGGCGTGGGTGCGGTAAAGAACGGCTATCTCGCTTCTCTTAAATCCCCCCCGGATCAATTTGATGATGGTCTCGCGGACCGCCTGGGCCTCGTCCCGGTCATCCTCGGCGTGGTACACGAACAGGGGACTTCCTCTCTCTTTCCGGGACCAGAGGTTCTTTCCCTTTCTTCCCAGGTTGTGGGCGATGAGATGATTGGCGGCTTCCAGGATGGTGTTGGTCGACCGGTAATTCTCCTCCAGCCGGATGGTATCCACCCCCGGGTACACGCGGTCGAACTGGAGGATGTTGTCTATGGTCGCTCCCCGCCAGCCGTATATGGCCTGATCGTCATCTCCCACCACAAAAAGGTTTTTATGTATGGAGGCCAGGGAATCGATCATCACCATCTGAATGGTGTTGGTATCCTGGAATTCATCCACCAGCACATATTTGAACTGCCGCGCGTAACGCTCCTTGACCTTGGGGTGGGCGGTGAACAGCTCCACTACCCGGGTTATCAAATCATCGAAATCAAAGGCGTTATTTTTGCGCAGTTCCGCGCAATACCCTTGGTATACCTCCGCCTGCAGCTCCTCCACCGTATCCCTGGCGTTCTCCAAAGCTTCGGTGGGTTGCACCAGCTTGTTTTTCCACCGGGATATCCGGCTGCGCACCACGGCCGGGGGATATTCATCGAGTTTCCACCCCTTTTTCCTTATGATATGCTTGACCAGGCGGAAAACATCTTCTTCATCGTAGATAGCAAAATTGTTGGCGAATCCGATATGCCGGGCTTCCCTCCTCAGGATCCGCAGGCCGGTGGCGTGAAAAGTTCCTATCCAGAAAGATAATCCCCGGTCGGCCAGCACCCTTTCCACGCGGGAGCGCATCTCCCCGGCCGCCTTGTTGGTGAAGGTAAAGGCCATTATCCTTTCCGGGGAGACCTTCTTTTCCCTGATCAAATAGATTATTCTCTCGGTGAGTACCCGGGTCTTGCCGCTGCCGGCGCCGGCCAGAACCAGGGTGTAGCTTCCGTCGGTATGAACCGCTTTGCACTGCTGGGAATTCAGTTCGAGCATAAACCTGACCGATCAAGATTAAAATTGGGGACCGATATAGAAATGAAACTCCGAATTACCCGTATAGGAAAAATCCGTCGGCCAGGCCAGCTGGAAATTAAAAATCAGAAATCCCATACGCATGAAGAATCCGATACCGAAATCACTATAAAATTCCATATCGTTGATGATCCGGGGTTTCAATCCGGGAGGCAGGGGATCGATATTACGTCCCTTTCCCCATACCGCTCCGCTGTCGAAAAACAGGGTGCCCCCGATATTGGAGATCCCCCAGCGTCCCGGCCAGCCGAACACGATGGCGTCCAGCAAGGGATATCTGTATTCCAGATTGAACAGCATCAACTTGGATCCCATAAATTGCAGATAGTCGTATCCCCGCATGGTAGTGGGACCGCCCAGGAAAAAATAGCGGTGATCGGTTCCCTCGCTGACCGCCACTATGGAACGGAAGGCCAGTGAATTCCGGTAGAAAACCGGCCAATATTTCCGGAAATCGAAATAGACGGAGTTCCGGGACACGTCTCCTCCGCTGAAGGATAGGGCCTTGGAGTAACTAAGTATGAATTTGGAGCCGATGACGGGGCCGAACATCCCGTAATAGGCGGTGTCGTGAACCAGGGACAGGCTGGGTTGAATCAAACGCCGCTTGATGCTCTCGGGATAGGGGGAAGTCCCGGTACTCACCCGGTAATCGTAATCGTAGCCGACGTGGAGGAACCGGGTTTCGCTGGTATAAGCCTGCAGTTCCAGGTCCACCCGGGAGAACATGGAAAAGGGATAACTGGCCAGTCCGAATATTCCGTAATTCCTCTCCGTGAAATAGTAATAGTCGTGAAAGGCTTCCCCGATGGAGGTCATGCGCGAATAATAATAATTATTGAACTGGAAGACCCCGAATCCATAATCGATTCTCTTCTTCAGGTAATAGTAGGATAACATCACATCGCTCTCTTCAATCGACCGGTACAGGTTGAACGATAAGAAGACATGATGGTCCCCCAGCAAATCGCTGAAGGCAATCTGGTTCATGAGGCCGAATCCGAAACCGGTGGAAAAAAACAATCCCATCCCGTTGCCCACGTAATCGGGTGAAAATTTCAAATCGTAGGACTCTATGGTGCCGATCTTGTTCCTGAATTTATCCCGCAGGGCCTGCAGCGTATCCGGATCAATCTTCTCTTTCGAATCCTCATCTATCACGAGATCGCTCACCGTGTGAGCGTCTCCCCCGCCCCTTCCCTGCCCGGGGCCTGCTCCGGGCACGCCTCCCCGGCGGACCCCTTCCACCCGGCCGGAAAAATCCACCGGCCTTTCATCCTCCGGTTCGTCCAGTCCCACCACCCGCTCGCTCGGCTCACCCGCCTCCGGGGTTAGGGAAGCGGAAGCATCGGAAGCATTCAGGTCGTCCCCTTCCGGTTCCGGGGTCAGACGCCCGAAGGAAGGCCACTCCTCCCGCCCCTGTTCGGCCATTAAGGGACTGCCGGTGGAATAAGAAGTTTTCGATTTCTCACTGAATTCATCCATCAGGAAAAGATCGAATCCCGCCTTGTTAAAGGCCGCGAAAACCAGCCGGTTCCGAGACTCCGCGTAGTCCGGCGTAAAAATTCCTCCCAGTACGTCCGTGAAGCGGTAGTAGCTCCCCACCTCGAGGCTGCCCCGGTAGAGATTCGAGATACCGGTTTCGTCGGAGACAAATATTATCTCTTTTCCGTCCGGCATGATTATGGGGGATTCGTCATTGCCGGGAGTGGATATCAGCAGTTCCTTCTCTCCCCGGTCCAGATCTATGCTCCAGATATCACTGGTCGCCTCCAGAACGTTTCCGGGAGAAGCGAAATCGATCCCGGACAGCCTTTCCACCCCGGTGCTGTCGGGAAGAAAGCGGGCCCGCACGGTAATCTCGGGAAATCTTACGTATGCCAGCTTCCGCCCATCGGGAAACCATTCGGGCTCCTTCTCGTCGTCCACATCGTCGGTGACCTGAAAAATATTCCGGCGGTTGAAATCGTAGACGTAAATATCCGTTTGGCCCCTTACCGTCCCCACCATCGCTATCCGGTCTCCCTGGGGAGACCAGCAGGGATTGAAGAAAAAATCCAGGGGCAAATCGATTTCCTCCAGGACCTCACCGCTGGGCACTCCCAGGATAAAGAGCCTGTCCCGCCCCCCCGATTTGGCCACGAAGGCGATGCGGGTACCGTCGGGACTCCAGGTGAGGCTGGATTTCATGGTGCGAATGAGTTCGAACCGGTCGGAAGTGGAACCGCTGAGCAGCTTCTTTTCTATTTTCCCGTCCAGCGCCTTCATCAGGTAGACGCCTTCGTGCCCGTCCCGATCGGAGTAACAAACGATCCACTCTCCGTCCGGGGAAAACTCCGGCTTGGTGCTCATATAATGATGATTCTTGACATGATCGGTGAGGCGCCGGCCGTGAAATTCCGGTTCGCGTTTATTGGCGTAAAGGGGCCAGTATTTCTTGCGCAGGGTCTTCTCCCATTCCTTGGTTAGTTCTTCGGTGTCTATCCCGATGGAAGTACGCAGCGCCTGTTCCGTGGAACGCAGAAATTTGATCTGGTCCATGATTTCGATGATCTTTTTCGGACCGTAGGTTTCGTTTATGTAAGCGATGGCGGATTGGCCGGTCTTATAGACAAAGTATCCACCCGCCAGATTCAGATTATAGGGCAAATAATCGAAGATGGTCGCGTCCCTCACGAACATCTCACAACCGTTATCCACTCCCCCGATGGAATAATATTCGGCCATCCCCTCCATCAGCCAGAGAGGAACCTGAAACAGCATGTTACGGGAAAAGACGGAACGCAGCAGCGTGCCGTATATAATATCAAATTCGAATATGTGAACCAGTTCGTGGATGCAGGTCTGGACGTAATCAACGTTGGAACCGCTGAAGTGAAGCACAATCCGCCGGCGGTTGGGTTCGGCGAAGGCCAGGGCTCCTTCGGGAATCAGGTCCCAGGTGGTGTTGGTCTGCTGAAAGTCGGTATGGCTTCCGTAGAGGATGACCGGCACGCGCCAGGAAAGATTGTGATCGAAAGCGCGGGCGTGGCGCTGGTATCCGTATTCCAGGATAACGGCCGTACGGGCCGCCAGATCCCGGTACCCTTCGTTAAAATGAATATCGAAATGAGGAGTTCTGAGAATCAACCAGTTAAAGTCTTTATATTGAACCTTGTTTTTGCCGAACCTGCTCATCTGCGCCCGGCCCGGCCCGGCGGGAATGAGGACAAACACCCACAGTATTAATAATAAATAGGCAACCCCGCGGGATATTTTGAATCTCATCACTACCTCCGTAGTCGTCATGCCCCCTATAAAAATGCCTGTTCTTCTCCCCCACGGCAAGAAAAAAACCGGTTTTAGAATTCCCACCGGAGTTTCAAATCTACATTAATTTCATCCGTGCTCCGGCTGCTTTTTCCCGGCAGAACCTTTTCCGAATATTTGATCAATTGAGAGCGGATGAAGAAAAGATTGCTGATCCGGTATTCGACCTCGATATGGCGGGCGGTGGATATGGATAATCCCTGTTTATATTTCACGTACAGCCCCTCGGAAAGATATTTCCCGATCGCCACTATGGTTTCATTCTCGTCAAAGCCCCCCTCGGTGTTGCTGCTGCCCCCGGAGGTGTCGAGCTCTATGGTCACTCCCTGCATTTGAGAATTCAACACCCTTTCCAGGTAATTGGCGGCCAGGTTCTGAGCCGTTCCGATGGCGTCCCAGCCGGAATCTTCACCGTTCGATGAGCCGATAACGCCTCCCCCCAGCATCTTCCAGATGTCGGTTTCGCTGTACCCGGGATCCTCATGCTGAAGAGAAACCCGGGGTTCCACATCATCCTGATGCCAGGCCAGCACCAGGAAAATTTTTCGGCCCTCGGGATCCAGCGTCTCTGCTTCGATATCAATCACCGGTCTGAAACTCTCCGCGTACACGAATTCCAGGCTTCCCGATTTGACCCGGAACTTGTTGTTATAGATGCTGTACCATCCCCGGAGCAGATTTAGACGGCCGCGCAGATAGGTTCCTTTCTGATCGTGATGCACGGTCACCTGTCCTTGCAACTCCACGTTGACGTCACGGGTCTTTATCCAGGTATCGCTGGTCACACGCAGATCCACCTCGGCCAGCCAGGAGGGAGGAAGCCGCGTGCCTCCCTTCTGCTCGGAGGTGAAATCACCGATATTATAGTATATTTCGCATTTATTCACGTCCAGACCGCCGCTGATCAACGGTATGTGCTTGCCCTGCGAGTTATCCGTCCCCACCTTGAGATCCCCGCTTACGATCGCCATCAGATCGGGTATACTGGCGACCAGGCACTTATCCAAACTGATCGTCAGGTCGTACTGGCGGGGGCGCCATCCCCGCAACAGCACCTGGCCCCGGCAGCTGAAGCTTCCCTCCTTTCCTTCCTTGCCCTTCAAGCTGGCCACGGTGATCAAGGTATCTTCCAGCAGAATGCGGGAGTTTACATCCCTGAACCTTTCCTCCATTCCTGAAAACCGGAAATTCGCGCCCCGCAGCTCCAGCTGTCCGAGGAACACGGGATCCGACGGCGTTCCTTCAATGCGGAACTCCGCCATGAACTTGCCGCTGCTTTCCGCCAGCAGATCGGTCATCCGGGTGATTCCGGCCAGATCCCCCTGGGGCAGGTTCAAGGAGAGAAACATCTCCCGTGACCGGTCCAGGGAGTAAAACCACTTTTCTTTTCGCAACGGAATGCTTCCCTTCACCGATCCTTTATACTGGGAGGTTACGGCCAGGGTTCCATCCAGCTGGATACTGTCCCCTTCCAGGCGCGCCCGCATATCCACCACCGGGATGATTAAATATTCCGTGGACAGATCCACCACCTGTCCCTCCAATCCCACCAGCGGATGGACCAGGGAATCGGAGAGGGTCAGGTTTCCGGTAAATCTTCCATCCCGGAAAGGACTGGAATTCGACCAATCCAGGAAAGGCTTCAGCGACAGATTATCGCACGCCGCCTCCAGATCCAGGATTACGTTCTCCAGCGCCCGCTTCCGCTCGCGGTAGATTTCCTTCACCGAGGTACCGGATACCCTGCCTTCCAGCCGTAGTCCCCCCGCCGGGGAACGCAGGTACAAAGAATCGATCAAGAACTCCCGGTGGGCGTAGCTGACGGTCAGGAGCAAGCTGTCGACGGCCAGCGAATCGAAGGTGCTCTCCCCCATCTCCAGTTCGGCCTGGAACTGGGGATCGGTGAGGGACCCGGAGCAATTGATCCGGCCGCGCACCCTCCCCTCCAGGGGCCAATCCACCAATCCTATGCGGTTGACCAAGGTCAGCCCCGTCCTTTCAAACGAGAAAATGCCGTCGATATTGTTGAGCCTGTTGTCAACCGTGCAATCCAGATACAAGGCTCCCTGCCGGGAATGAAACTGCAGGTCATCAAAACGGAGGATCGAATCGTTTATCTGTACCCTGAAATTCCCGCTACTTTGCCATTTTTCGGCGAAGGTTTCCAGCGTGACTTCACTCAAAGTTATCTCCGTATCACGAGGTCCACTGTGGACCTCGCCCCACATCTCCGCGTTTAATCCCGGCCGGGCCAGGTATAATCTTTTAATGAGCGTGATATCGTCAAAATATTCCAGGGATAGATCTATTCCGGTAAAATCCAGGGGGCCGATGACGCAGCTGTCTCCCTGCAGGTCGAAAAACACCCGGTAGGTATCCATTTTCCTGACGGCCAGATTAATCTCGCCTCGGGGAATTAGGGCGTTCCGGTATGTCAAGCCGGCGCATTCTCCGTGCACGCGCAGGTCCCACTGCCGGAACGATCCTTCCCAGATGCCGTTAAGCTCCAAATCTCCCCGGTAACCGTCAATTCCCAAATAGGAAAATATCGTGTCTCCCCGGGCACACCGCAGGTCGAAGAAAAACTTGACTTTATCCCCGCCGGCTACCACTCCGTTTGAATTAAAGCTGAGGGTGGGAGAACGCATCTCCAGGCGGTTGAATCGCAATGTATCCCGGGCGTAAAATCCGTCCAGGAGGGCGTTTTCCAATGGGAATCCCGCCATATGCCCCCTCTCAATGTCCAGCCCGAAATAGAGTTCCCCGCTAAGGGGGTGATATTGAATCCCGATCTTTCCGTTTAAGCTGGTTTCGGGCATCGATTTTCCGGGCAGGAATCCGTCGGCCAGGTTCAATTCCCGGGTCCGAAAATCAAAGCGCAAAATGTTCGGCGGGGTCAGGGAATAGTGGCCTCCCCCATCCACCCACACTCCGTTCAGTCTCCCCCTTCCACTGATGAATCTCAGAAATTCATCATCCCACAGCAGGTCGATATCGAAATCTTCCAGGGCATAACCGGAGAATATTCCGTTCACCACTCCCTTGATCTCTATATTCCGGGGCACGCCTTTTACCATCAGGGATCCCTGCAATTCGCCATAATGGTCCGTATCCAGCTGGAAAATCTCGGCGATCTCCGCCACGTCCAGTGGATCCACCTTCACGTTCATATCAACGAACATCGAATCCGGATTGAATAATCCGTTTAGGTTGAAAACCGATTCGTTCAATTCGGCGGATAGATTACTGAGATACCACAAGCCTCTTCCGGCTTTCCCCGCTTTTTCCGCACCGGCGCCTCGCACCCAACGGATATTCCCGTTTATCCCGGTACAGGCTAGATGCTGGTGGATATCCTCTCCCCGGCCCGAGAATAAATCCATCATCAGTTCTTCCCCGTTGGAGCGCACGCTGGCTTCCACATCGATGTTTCTGGCGGCGTTGGCCTTTTCCCTTCCCTGCACTATTATCTGTCCGGAGGAAATATGCAATTTTTCTACCTTAAAGACCGGTAACCGCGAATCCCCCCGGGAGTCTCCGGAACCCATCGGAAAAACCTGGTTACCGGTGGAATCCGGTTTTATCCAGAGATGAGGTTTCAGCAGGGTGAGCTCATTCACCACCGGGGAACCGCTGAAAAAGGAACGCAGGTTATAAAGGCAACGGATCTTCTCGATACGCATCACGTCATAAGAGTAATCCTCTCCCTGATAACGGATCCGGACTCCCCGGGCCGTCACTCCCCGCAGGGGATTACCGCCGAGGCTGGAGACGCTCAAGGAAAACCGGGTGCCGGTAAAAAGATACCGGGTGAATAATCGGCCTGCATTCTGGGCGAAAAAATCGGTGTGAAAGATCACCAGGAATAGAATGACCGCGGTCAGCAACAGCCCCAGGATCAGGGATACCCAAGGCATCAATCTTGATTTCAGGATCCTCTTCACCAAGCTCGTTGTCCTCCCCGGTCAGAAAATCTGCCCCAGGCTTATGTGGAGCCAATATCGATAATCGATGTCCGCGTCCTTCTGCAGCGGAAATCCGGCATCAATCCGTATCGGTCCCACGGGAGTGTAATATCTCACTCCGAATCCTACTCCGTAGTGGAAATCCAGCTCACTAACATCAGCCCGGTTATTGAACAGGGTGAAGCGCTTCAAACTGACTTCTTCGACGCTTCTCCACACGTTGCCCCCGTCCAGAAACAGGGCTCCGCCGAAATTATATTTAGACAGCCCGGGCAGGGGAAATCTCAATTCCACGTTGGCCAACAGCAGCACCTTCCCGCCGATGGCGTCGCCGGTGGCCCTCTGCGGTCCCAGGGAGTTCTCCTCGTATCCCCGTACCGAGTTGCTTCCCCCGGCGAAGAACCGGCTTTCCAGCGGTAATCCGGTTTGCCGGCTGTCTCCGAAGGCATCGGCGTAACCGGCCCTTACCCGGTAGGCCAGAATCGTCCCCCACCTTAAGCGGTCGTAATCCTGATACGACGATACCAGGGAGTAGTAATGGTCCTCGCCTCCCAGTAAACCGCCCGCGTAGCGGGCCTCCACATTGAAATAATTACCCTTCTGCGGATTGAAATAGAAATCCCGGGTGTCCCGGCGGAAGGAGCAGTCCAGGGAACGCCTTCTCGATTCCGCTTTTTCGTCAACCACGTTCTCACGTTTAATCCGTTCGTACCCGTATCCCAGGAGCAAGGAGGTTTGCCGGGAAAAACGGCGGGAAAGGGTTCCGTTCACGCCGAGGGCCTTGATCACCGCCGGTTCGACTATGGCGTCTCTCTCATAGTAGGCCCCGGCGGAAAACGTATTCCAGGTGGAAAGGATATGGGGAAAACGCAGTTCCCCTTCCTGCCGGAAGTACTTGTTCTGCAAGTCCATGGTGGACAGAGAATACTCGTTGTCCCGGAACATGTTGAAAGCCACTTCGGTTTTTATGTTCAGGGCGTACCCTCGTCCCAGCAGATTCCGCTGCCCCCAATCACAAAAGACCCGGTTGGCGTGAACGTTTCCGAATCCCAATCCGGTTTCCACGTACCCTGTCTTTCTTTCCCTTACCTGCAGCAGCAAATCGACCTCTCCCGCGTCCATCTTCAACTTCTTCGGTTCGATTTCGACCGAATTGAAGCAACCGGTATCATAGAGATTCTGCTTGCTCTCGAGGATTTCTTTCAAGTCGAAGTATTCACCCTGCTCTATGGTCAATTCCCTTCGAATCAATTTCTCCCTCACCTTGTCGTTTCCGGACAGCTCCACCCGGTTCACCTTGACCGGATTACCCGGATCGAATTCCCAGGACAGATCAACGGCGGTCGAATCCACCGTCAGCTCATAGGTGACCGCCGCTCCCAGATAGCCTTTCTCGAAAAATTTACTGAACAAGGAATAGTTGTCCACCGCGACTAGATTGGGATTATAGGGCCTCCCCTCGGTCAGTTGCAGGCCCTTTCTCAACCTTTCCTCGCTCAGCAAGGACTGGCCCGAGAAGGTCAACCGGCGGATGACCGTCCGCGGGCCCTCGTTGACCAGGATGCGGACGGTTACCTGGTTGGCTTTCTCATCCCTCACGATCGAATCGATATTTATGTCCACCTCAAAGAACCCGTTACGCCCGTAATAGGATCTCAGGGCCTCGATATCCCGCCTTAAAAAGTCCTGACGGAACTTGGGACGGTGGAGGAGGTGGTAAAAACGGGATTCCTTGATGCGCATCCTTTTCTTCAGAACCTGATCGTCAAAGGTCTGATTTCCGAGAATCAAGATCTGCTTCACGGTGGGGAGGTCGATCCCGAAATCGTCCGCCCGGCAAGGAGAAAAATATCCGGAGGATAATGATACCACCATCACTATTCCCCACCCGCATATCCAGAGGCCTCGTTTGATAAATCGCGGCATTACCATTGACAACTTTCCCCGCCCAGTGTAGCTTACTCGGGATAAAGGAGTCAGAAGGAATGTCGTTGTGGGAATTCTAGATTCAAACGCAGCCTGCCGCCATCCCCGGAATATCCCCGGACTCAGACCGGCAGGGATCCCGTCTCTGCTTGGCGCTCTGAGCCTGGCGATAATACTCTCCCTTATCCTTCAGGGCTGTGGTCCCCAAGATTCGATCTCCGTGAAAAAGACCAAAACCCTCACTCCTGACGAAAGATACCTGGTCGAACTCTACCTGAAAATAAACGAATTAGAGAAAAATCTCCAAGATAATCCTGCTGACAGCGCAAAAAAATGGGAGGAGCTGAAACAGGAGATCGACCGGGAAAGGGTGCACCGTACCCTGAGGGAGCTGGAAAAGGACCCGGAACGCTGGATATCCGTCTACGGCAGGATCAACGAGCTGAGACAAATAGAATCGAGATAACCTCAGCGGATCAGGTTAAAAACATCCAAGGAAAGCACTAACACCATCAAGGCTATCAATATTATAAATCCGACATTCATCATTATACCCTGTACCCGGGGATTCAATTTTCTGCCCGTTATCCCCTCGACCAGGTAGATCACAAAGTGACCTCCGTCAAAGGGAAGGATGGGAAGTAGGTTGAATATGGCAAGGTTCAGGGAAAAGAATGCCAGGAACGAAATCAGATAATTGAAGCCCCAGCGGGCCATATCGCCGGCCATCACCCCTACCCGGAGGGGTCCGCCCACCGCCCTGATAGTGGCTTTGCCCGTAATCAGCTTACCCAGGAATTCCATGATCGCCACCACCAGATCACCAAAAGCCCGGGAACCGTATTTTATGGCGGTGGGGAATGAGATCCGTACCTTATCGTAATACTCTCCGATACCGATCGCCCCGACCTTGATTACATCCAAACGTTCTCCACCCGCCGGAGCATCGGTGGCCTGCGGAGTGATCCAGGCGGTAAAGGCCTTACCCTCAAACTTCCAGTTGAATTTCATGGGACTATCGATCCGGTTATGGATCTTTTCGGTCAGGTCACGAAAAGTGTATACCACCGTGTCATTTATAGCGGTGATGAGAGCGCCCCTGCTGATTCCGGCTACAGCGGCCGGGCTATCCCGTTTCACATCTCCTATCAGGGGAGGGCTGCCGTGATAAATGCCTATGGTCAAAGGGTCCTCCTCCCTCTCCCGGGTGGGAATCACTTGAATCTCGAGGATGCTGTCTCCCCGCATGATCCGAAACCAACAGGGGGTATTTTCCCGGTAGTCGACGAGCTGGGGCAGCTCCCTATCAGCGGTGAATTTCTCTCCGTTCACCGCGTCGATCACATCTCCGGGCCGGAACCCGGCCTCCTCCGCCGGGGAATTTTCCTTCACCTGGGAAATCACGTTGCTGGGATTCATGACGAAGATACCATCGGCCCAAATACTGAAGATATAGAGGAGGAGAGCCAGGGCGGCATTCATCAGGGGACCGGCCACCACCACCGACATCTTTTGCGGGGCCGATTTGTTCCGGTACAGACGATCCGCCGGGATATCCTCCTCCTCCGCGCCTTCCTGCTGCTTGGCGGCACCTTGGTCTTCCGACTCCCCCGCAAATTTAACGTAGCCTCCGAATGGAAGGGCGGAAATCGCGTACTCCGTCTCTCCCACCTTCTTTTTGATCAATTTCGGGCCGAAACCGAGGGAAAAAGTAATGACATATATCCCATTCAGCTTGGCCACCAGGAAGTGCCCCATCTCATGAATCAACACCACCACGCTCAGTACGAATACAAAAGATGCCGCCGTAAGTAGCATAAATCCTCCAGCTATACTTTAACCGCCTCTTTATGGCGGTTCGTTAAAAACTCTCGGGCCCAGCTATCGGCCCGGAGTACGTCTTCCACACTGTTAATCTCGCCGGTCCGGTGAGCGGTTAGCGCTTCCTCTATCCATCTGATTATCGTAAGAAAATCGATTTTTCCCGATAGAAAAGAGGCGATGGCGATTTCGTCGGCGGCGTTGAGCACGGCGGGAGAGGTCCCTCCCTCCCGGGCGGCCGCCAGGGCCAGTTCGAAAGCCGGATATCTACCGCTCTGGAAAGGAATAAATTCCAGCGAACCCAGATCTTCCAGGGCCAATGATTCCCAGTAGTATTCCCGTATTTCCGGGAAATACAAAGCGTTCATGAGGGGCAGCCGCATGTCCACCGGGCCGAAATGCGCCAGTAACGATCCGTCAATCAAACGTATTATCGAATGAGCCAGGGATTGGGGATGAATCACGACCTTTATGTCCCGGTAGTCGAAACCGAAGAGATAATGGGCCTCGATCACTTCCAATCCCTTATTCAACAGCAGGGCGGAATCCACCGACACCTTTTTCCCCATCTTCCAGGTAGGATGATCCAACACCTCCTCCACCGAAACGTCGGCGAGCTGCGAAACCTCGCGGTTCCGGAAAGGACCCCCGGAAGCGGTCAGGATAATCTCCTTTACCGCCCGGTCATATCCCCGCAGGCACCGGGACAGGGAAAAATGCTCGCTGTCGACCGGGATTATCCTATCGTCCTCCTCCCCGATCAATTCCCTGATCAACTTCCCCGCCGTAACCAAGGACTCCTTGTTGGCCAGCGCCACCCGGCATCCTCGGCGTAGGGCGGTGATGGTGGGCACCAAGCCGGCAATTCCCACCAAGGCGTTTACCACCAGCAGGGGGGCGAACTCCTCTATCAGCCCCTTTATTCCCTGCTGGCCCAGTCCGGCGCAACGCTTTTCAAAGGCCGGATTTCTTTCCAACAATTTACCGTAGGCCTCCCCCTCCTTCAGCGCGAAGCGGGCTCCGGGAAAACGCCGCAGCTGTTTTTCAATTTCATCCACGTTGGCGCCGGCGGCCAGTCCGCAAACCTCAAAATCCCCCTCGGATTTTTGTATGATCTCCATGGCGGCCTGTCCGATGGACCCGGTGGACCCCAATATAAGCACTCTCTTCAAGAATATTTTACCTTTCTCAACCGAGTATGAAGTACTTCATTAAATAGTACAAAAGCGGGGCGGTAAATAAAAGCGAATCGAAGCGGTCCAGGATTCCTCCATGACCGGGTATGGCCCGGGAGGAATCCTTGATCTTCACGTCCCGTTTCAACATCGATTCCACCAAATCGCCCAGCTGGCCGAAAATGGACGCGATGACGGCCAGGGAAACGGCCTCGGTTACGCTCAGGTAGTGGGCGTTCAAGGTGCGGAGGATGAGGATTCCGGCGATAGCGAAGAGAATACCCCCGATAGCTCCCTCCATCGTCTTGCCGGGTGATATTCGCGGAAACAGCTTGGTTCTGCCGATCAGCCGTCCCACGGTAAAAGCGCCGGTATCGTAACACCAGGTGAGGGTAAAAACCAGCAGCACGAACGAAAAACCGACCGAGTAATCCAGACCCTTCAAATAGGGAAGCTCCCTGAGCAGAATCAGGTGGCTGCCCAGCCAGGCCACGTAAAAAACCCCAAAGATAGTCACCGATATATGATAAACGGCCAGCCCTTTCTCGCTCCGTACCAGTTCCAGAATCATGATCCCCATGAATATCAGGCTGAGCAAGAAATTCGCGTAGATTCCCTGCTGGAAGAAGACATACCAGGAGAGGGCGATGCCGCTCACAATTCCGATCACTTTGTAGGGATTGAGTCCCTTGGCTTCCATCATTTTATAAAATTCCCACATCCCGATCATAATCACCATATCGATCAGGATCAGGTAATAAAGCCCCCCCCGGTGGGCTATGATCAGCAAGCAGGGTATGAATACGAAAGATGCCAGTAACCTCTTGGCAAGGGAACCGGTCCCCTCCCCCGCGGCTTCAACATTTTCCCTCTGGTCTCCCATGATCACTCCACCGATCTAGATTTGATGTCCCCGAACCTCCGCTCCCGGCCTTGGTATTCCTGGATCGCGCCCAGCAGGTCTTTCTCCCTGAAATCGGGCCAGAGAACATCCAGTACAACTATTTCCGCGTAGGCTATCTGCCACAGTAAAAAATTGCTGACTCGCACTTCCCCACTGGTACGGATAAGCAGATCGGGATCGGGCAGGTCCTTGGTGTAGAGGTATTCCGCGAATAGCTTTTCGTCTATGGCTTCCGCTTTAACCTTCCCCTTGACCACCGCCTCGACTATTCCCCGGGTGGCATCCACTATTTCGGAACGTCCCCCATAGCTTAAGCACAGATTCAAGATCATCCCGGTATTGCCGGATAATTTGGCGATAGTTTCGGTCAGGGCCCGGCGGGTGGTTTCCGGCAACATATCCAGCCTGCCCATGGCCCGCAACTGGATATTATTCTTTTTCAACTCCAGATATTCGGAATAAAGAACGTTTTTGAGGAATTTCATCAGGGCCTGCACCTCGGAGGGGGGACGCAGCCAGTTTTCCAGGGAAAAGGTATACAGGGAAAGCACCTTGATACCGAGCCGGGCGCAGGTTCTGACCGTGGATCGAACCGATTTCCGGCCTTCCCGGTGACCGGCGATGCGGGGCAATTTTCTCTTCTTAGCCCACCGCCCGTTGCCGTCCATGATGATGGCTATGTGCTCCGGCAATCCGCCCGCTCCCTTGAGCCGGGACAATTCTTCTTCAATCTCTACGCTCATATTTCAAGCCGGCGGAATCCCCGCGGGGCCGCCGGAGAATAACTAGAACTCCAGTATCTCTTTTTCTTTCAGCTCCGTCACCTTATCCAGCTCGGTTATCGATTTATCGGTTATTTCCTGGATTTCCTTGTGATATCTATGAAATTCGTCCTCCGATATATCATGGCTCTTTTCCAGTTTTTTTAATTTCTCGTTGGCCTCCCGGCGGACATTCCTGATCGCCACCTTGGAGTTTTCCACCATCTGTTTGACTGTTTTCACCAGTTCCTGTCTTCTCTCCTCCGTCAGGGGAGGCAGGGGTATGCGGATGAAATTGCCGTCGCTCAGAGGATTCAATCCCAGCTTGGAGGCCTGGATGGCTTTTACGATTTCGGCCACCATCGGTTTTTCCCAGGGTTGAACCGTTATCAGTTTGGGATCGGGAACCGCGATATTGGCCACCTGCTTCAAAGGGACCATGCTTCCATAATAATCGACCTTGATACTGTCCAGCAGAGTGGGAGACGCCTTTCCCGTGCGAATAGAGGCTAGTTCGCTTTCCGCCAAATCTATCGATCTTTTCATGTGATTTTCGGTTTCTTCGAAGATTGCCTCAACCGGATCCATAATCTACCTCCTTATTGAACGATCGTACCGATCTTATCACCCCGGATAACTCTCGCGATATTCCCCCGTTCCTGCATGTTGAAGACGATGATGGGAATATTGTTATCCCGGCACAGGGCCACGGCCGCCGCGTCCATGACCCTGAGATCGTTTTGCAGCACCTCGGTGAAGCTGAGCGTGTCGATCTTTTCGGCTTGCGGATTCTGGACCGGATCGGAGTCAAATATTCCATCCACCTTGGTTCCCTTGAACAGCGCATCCGCCCCCAGTTCCGCGGCCCGCAACGCCGCGGCCGTATCGGTGGTAAAAAACGGATTACCCGTTCCCCCCGCCAGCAAAACCATTCCGCCCCCCCGCAAACAACGTACGGCCTCCCTCCTTACGTACCGCTCCACTATCTGCTCCAGCCTGAAGGGCGTCATGATCCTGGTCTCCACTCCTATTCTCTGCAAAGCGTCCTGGAGGGCCAAGGCGTTAATGACCGTTCCCAGCATACCCATGTAATCGGCCGAAACCCTATCCGTTCCCGAACCGCAGAAAATGGCTCCCCGGATAATATTCCCCCCCCCGATAACCACCGCTATCTCGGCTCCGGTTTCCCGGGCCTCTTTCAGTTCCGCGGCGAAATGCTCCACCTTCCGGGGATCTATGTTCAGAGAGGGTCCGCCCAGGACCTCTCCACTAATCTTTAATAGCAGCCTGTTGATGCGGGGCCGGTTCATCTCCGATCTCTCCTTCCACAAAAATACGCAGGAGCTAACCTTCTCCCGCGTATCATAATGTCACCCATGGCGGATTCTTCTCTAACTCATCGTTCAGGATGATTCCTCCCCCAGCTGATAACGGATAAACCGCTTGATGATCATATTCTCACCCAGCTTTCCGATGGTTGTTTTGAGAAGATCTTCCACGGTTTCTTTATCGTTCTTGATATACGACTGCTCCAGAAGACAGCTTTCATGGTAAAACTTTTCCATCTTGCCTTCAACTATTTTTTCGAGGATCTTTTCCGGTTTTCCCGATTGGAGGGCTTGATTCCGGAATATCTCCCTTTCCCGTTCCAATATCTCAGCGGGGAGGTCCTCTCTTTTCACCACCAGCGGGGACGCCGCCGCTACCTGCATGGCGATATTCTTTCCCAACTCCTGGAATTCATCGGTGCGGGCCACGAAATCCGTCTCACAGTTCAGTTCTACCAGCACGCCGAGCTTGGCCCCGCTGTGAATGTATGAAAAGATCGAGCCTTCCCGGGCCTCCCGATGCGCCCGTTTGGCCGCCGAGGAAAGGCCCTTTTCCCGGAGACTCTTGATGGCGGCTCCCATGTCGCCGTTATTCTGCTCCAGGGCTCGCTTGCAGTCCATCATCCCGGCATTCGTTCGATCCCGGAGTTCCTTTACCAGTTTGGGTGTGATTTCCATTTATCGTTCCTCCGCTATTGTTCGGTATTATCCTGGTGCTCGTTTTCCCGTGGTTTTTCCTTTTCCTCCGGGGCCGCGGCCGCCGGCTTTTCTTTCGGCTTCTCGCCGGACACCTGGGGAGATTTGTCGGGACTCCCCGCAGCCGCCGCTCTTTTGCCGCCGTCCTTAATGAAATCTTTGTTTTTCAAATACTTCGCCCTTCCCTCTATGATGGCGTCGGAAAAGGTCTTGGTGAAAAGCTTGATAGAACGGATGGCATCATCGTTGGCCGGAATAGCCAGGTCCAGTTCATCCGGATCACTGTTCGTATCCACCAGGCCGATTAAGGGTATATTCAGCTTCCGGGCTTCCCGGATCGCGATATTTTCTTTCTTGGTATCAAAAACAATTATGCAGGACGGCATCTTGTTCATTCCCCGGATGCCGGATAAGACTTTTAGCAGTTTCAGCTTATGTTTTTCCAGATCGAGGCGCTCTTTCTTGGATAGCTGATCAATACGGCCGTCCTTTTCCATGGCGTCCATATTTTCCAGACGATCCAGGCTCAATTTGATCGTCTTGAAGTTGGTCAGGGTACCGCCCAGCCAACGTTCATCGATATAATACATCCCGCAACGCCCGGCATCTTCTCGGACGCTTTCCTTGGCCTGCCGCTTGGTCCCGACAAAAATCACCGTCTTTCCCTCGGCGGCCAAATCCACCAGCATCTTGTAAGCTTCCTCGAGCTTTTCCTTGGTCTGTTTCAGATCGATAATGTAAATGCCGCTCTGTTCTTTAAAAATATAGGGCTTCATTTTGGGATTCCAGCGTCTGGTCTGGTGTCCAAAATGAACGCCCGCTTCCAGCAGATCCTTAATCTGAACGTCCACTTTTCCTCCTCAGGTTCGACCTCCATCCCCCGCCGGAGCAACCCAATTCCGTTTAAACGGAACACCCGGGGTTGGGCCGAGGGATGTGTGTATTGATAAATCTATCGCTTGGAGAACTGGAATTTCTTCCTGGCCCCAGGCTGTCCGTATTTCTTTCTTTCCTTTTCCCGGGGATCCCTGGTCAGAAAACCACCCGCTTTGAGTACCTTCCGCTGCGACTCGTCATGCAGCAGGATGGCCCGGGAGATTCCCAGGCGCAGCGCGTCGGCCTGTCCGGAGTTACCTCCGCCCTTGACCGAAGCCCTGATATCATACTTGGATTCAGTGTTGGTCACTTGCATGGGCTGTTTAACGATCATGGTAAGACTGTCCCTTTTCATGTAACCTTTTAAATCTCTTCCATTTATGACTACCTTTCCGTTCCCCTCACAAAGATAGACACGGGCTACCGCGGATTTTCTCCTTCCGATAGCGTGAAAAATCTCTTTTGCCAATTTTCACCTCCTTCCACTTTTTTCAATAATCATCTTTTGTTTTCAGATCTATACTTCCATTCCGTCATAGTTCCAAAGGTTCCGGCTTTTGAGCGGCATGGGGATGCGCGGCTTCGGGGTAAATTTTCAGTTTCTTCAACAGCCTCCGGCCCAGCCGGTTATGAGGAAGCATGCCTTTTACGGCGTTTCGCAGGGGAAAGGTGGGGTCTTTCTCCATGGCATGTTTAAGGTTGGTAAGGTGCAGTCCCCCGTGATACCCCGTATACCGCCAGTACATCTTGTCCTCTTTTTTCTTGCCGGAGACAAAAACCTTAGAGGCGTTTACCACCACCACAAAATCACCGACATCCATATGGGGCGCGTAACCCGGCTTGTATTTGCCTCTTAGCACTGAGGCGATACGGGCCGCCAGCCGTCCCAGGGTCTTACCCCCGGCGTCCACGATATACCAGTTTCTCTCAAACTCGCCTGGTTTAAGTATGGTTGTTTTTTGCATCCTCTTCCTCCAAAAACATATTCGTTTATCTAAAGTTAAACAACAAAATATATACGACTTCCGGGACTATGTCAAGGTTCTTTAAGGCTTGTAATCACCTTATTTTTCGATCCCTGAGATTCAGCCTCGGGGAAGAGGCCCCTTCCCCAGATGCTGCTGCAGCGTTAGCGGCCGATCACGTTTACGTGAATCTTTCTGCGCCGGGACCGGTTATCGAATTCCAGGAATACAATCTGCTGCCAGGTTCCCAGTACCAGCCTCCCGGAGGATACCGGAACGGTCAAACCCGGACCGACCAGGGCCGAGCGGAGGTGGGAAAAACCGTTCCCGTCGCCCCAGGTAGCGTCGTGCGAGTAGGTCACGTGGGAAGGGATAATCTTCTCGAAGAATTCAGGAAGATCCCGCAGGAGTCCCGGTTCATATTCGATGGTGGTGATAGCTCCGGTCGATCCGGGAACGATCACCGCCGCCTGCCCGGTAAGAATACCGCTTTGCCTCACTGTATCACTCACCCGGTCGGTGATATCGATGATAGTGCCGGCTCCCTCGGTCGAAAACCGGTGTTCCTGTTCAAAGGTAATCATGATGCCCCTCCCCGGCGGAAGACGGTCCCCCCGGAGACGGCGGCCGGGCGGGATCGTCCGCGTCCTTGGTCGGAAATCCTTAGGTCAATCCTCCAAACCGTCATCCTTTCTCCAGTTCCCGGAACATTCTAAACAGCCTGGGAACGGGAAGCCCCACCACGTTGAAATAACATCCTTCAATGCGATCTATGAAAACCGAGGCGTAACCCTGGATGGCATAGGCACCGGCCTTATCGTAGGGCTCGCCGGTATCGATATATCGCGCTATTTCCCGCCCCTCCAGTTGGCGGAAAAAAACATTCGTACTTTCCACCCCCACGATCCTCTTATTCGGCGGAGCGGCCAGGATCACCCCGGTAATCACCTGATGGCGGCGGCCGGAAAGGAGGGAAAGCATCTCCTCCGCTTCCTCCGGCCCATCCGGCTTGCCGAGTCTTTCGTTTTCACAGACCACGATGGTATCGGCGGCTATAATAGTCTTACGGGGACGGGACCGCTGCACGTCCACCGCTTTCAGCTCCGCCAGCAATCGCACTCCCTCTCGAGGATCATTCCAGAAGATCTCATCCTCTTCCACCTGGGCGGGTAGGATCTCGAACTCAAAACCCAATCCCTCCAGGATCTCCCGGCGGCGGGGAGAGGCTGAAGCCAGGACCAGCCGGCTCTGCACCTCCAGCGATAAGAAAGGATTCATAGATATAATCCTCCGGACCGGTAGTTTCCCCCCCGTTTACAGGGAGGAGGTTTGGCGATCCAAGATCAGCGTCACCGGACCGTCGTTAAGCAGGCGCACACTCATCATCGCCCCGAATTCACCTTCCGCCACGCGGGGATAATACCGGCTAAGCAGTTCCACGAAATTCCGGTAGAGCATCCGGGCTTCGGCGGCCGGAGCGCTCCGGGTATAGGCCGGGCGCCTGCCCTTCCGGCAATCACCAAAGAGGGTGAACTGGGAAACCACCAACACCTCCCCCTGTTCTTCCATCACGGAACGGTTCATTTTGCCCTGCTCATCCTCGAAGATTCTCAATTCCAGGCATTTCCGGGCCATCCAATCGAGTTCTTCGCCGGTATCTCCGGTTTTAAAAGCAGCCAGGACCAAGATGCCGCGGTCGATGGAGGCTATGATTTTTCCCTCCACCTCGACGCTGGCTTCCTGGACCCGTTGAATTACCACCCGCACCGGTTTCTTCCTTTACTTTTCCCCCGCGCGAAGTCCCGGAACGGGGCGGGGGATGATCCCGGCCGGGTTGCCCTGCTTTAAATAGGTATGACCTCTTCCGCGAACCTGATCCCGCTGACCTGGACCTGGGCCTCGATCCTCCCCTGATAGACGCTTTTTCTCAAAGAGACGATCAGGTCCAGTTTTTTCCCTTGTATGTCCAGGGGATTCCAGGCCCGGCCCAGTGAAAATCCGATCAGATCCTTTTCCCTCCCCCCTTTGTCGCGGGCCAGGATCTTGAGGTGATCTTTACCCACGATCCGGCTCCCCGGCAAGATTTCCAGCCCCCGGAGCAGAAAGAGCGGTTCGGGATTTCCCGGCCCGAAAGGGGCCATCAGGCGGATGAAGGCTATTAGATCCAGGGTACAATCCTGTAGGGAGATTTCCGCGTCGATTTTGATCATATCCTCCGCTTCCGCGCCCGGGTGGTATTTTCCCACGAATTCGTTGAATCGCCGGTTGAAATCGGAGATATTATCCACCGGGATGCTGAATCCACCGGCTTCCTTGTGCCCGCCGAATGCCTGCAGATAGCGGGAGCAATATTCCAGCGCCTCTTTGATGTTCACCCCCCGGGAGGAACGGGCAGATCCCTTTCCGGTTTTTTCGTGGACCGCGATCAACACGCAGGGAAGATTGTATTTTTCCGCCAGGCGCGAGGCCCCTATGCCGACCACTCCCTCATGCCAGGAGGAGGAGGAAAATACCAGGGCGTGGGGATCGTTCCTCTTCACGATCACGTCGGCCAAATAACTGGCTTCCTCGGTGACCCGTCTGTCCAGAGCTCGGCGTAAGGTATTCTTCTCCTCCAGGGAGGCCGCAATGCGGGAAGCCTCCGCCTCATCCTCGGTAACTAGAAGATTCACCGCTTCCCGGGCGCTGCTGATCCGTCCCGGTGAATTAAGGCGGGGAATGAGGGTGAAACACACTTGCCGGGCCGTGAAGTAGTCCGGGGAAAGATTGGATTCCTTTCTCAAGGACTCCAATCCCCGCCGCTTCCATTCCTTCATCCTGTTCAGGCCCAAGGTCACCAGGGCACGGTTTTCGTCCCGGAGAATCATATAATCCCCCAGGGTGCCCAGGGCGACCAGGTCCAGCTTGCTTTCCAACTCGAGATCGATGTCCATCGATTTCTCCAAGCCCTGCAGCAACTTGAAAGCCACTCCGATTCCCGCCAGCTCGCTGAAGGGATAAGTTTCTCCGGGCACCTTGGGATTCAAGAAGGCATCCGCCCGGGGAGGCCTCTCGGCTATTTCGTGATGATCCGTGATAATGGTTTTTACCCCGTTATCCGCCAGAGAGGAGATCACCTCGCTATCGCTCGAGCCGCAATCAACCGACAAAAGGAGTTTTAATCCGGTTTGGACGCCCCGCTCCATCACCCGGGGGGCCAGACCGTATCCGTCTTTAGCCCGGTCGGGAACGAAGTAATGAACGTCCGCGCTCAGCTTGCTCAGCGTTTCGTAAAGCATGGCCGCCCCGCAAATACCGTCGGCGTCGTAATCACCATGGATGAGGATACGTTCATTATTTCTGATGGCGGAGGACAGCAGGCCGACGGCGCTCTCCATCTCCCGGAAGAGAAAAGGATCGTGAAGATTGTCGTAGCGGGGGGCGAGAAATCGAGAGGCCTGTTCACTCCCGGTCAGTCCCCGGGCCAGCAGCAGCTGGGCTTCCAGGGGAGAGATATTCAAGGCCCGGGAAAGCCCTTCCTTTTCGCTCTGGGCGTAAGCATCGATTACCCAAGATTTCATCAATATTCTTATCCGATCTTTATATCCGTACGGTAAAGCCGACCTGTAAGCCGAGTCCTGTTCCTCCCGAGTACCGGGAGGCGGTGATCATTTATCTGGGACCGCCGTTACCGACGGCCTCTAGCGACCTACCCGAGAGTCGAACGAAGCGAGCAACTTCTCCTCTTCTATTTGGTCTTTCTCCGGGCGGGGTTTACCAAGCCACCGCCGTCACCGGCGATGCTGGTGAGCTCTTACCTCACCTTTTCACCCTTACCTCCGCAGCGGCGAAGGCGGTATATTTTCTGTGGCACTTTCCTTGGGGTCACCCCCACTGGGTGTTACCCAGCACCCTGCTCTGGGGAGCTCGGACTTTCCTCGAACGTTTTATCGTCCGCGATCACCCGGTCCGCTTTACCGTCGTTGACTTTCCTGCCGGGCCGGAGCAAATATAACACACCGGAGCATTGAGGTCAAAGCCCCGGTTTATTAGAACGCCCCGGGGGAGCGAAAATCCTTGCTCGAATTTACACCCCAAACTTGACGCCACCGCCAGCGATTTCGCTTAATCCGGAAAGGGATGTAAAGTCCGGGTAACAGCTTCCGCCGGGCGCGAGGGCCCGGCTGGGGGACCGCGGCGGAAAGGAGGAATTATGGATCTCTACCGGTCTGAATCCTCTCCCGCGAGCACCCGGCCGGCCAATTCATCGGCCCGGGAGTTTTCCGAACGAGGAACGTGTTCAAACCGGCAGCGTTCGAATCCGGCCGCTTCGCTCTTTACCCTCTGAGCCAGTTCTCTTAACTCTTCTTTCTTGATCTTATATTCCCCGTTTAATTGCCTTACTACCAGCTGACTGTCGAGTTTCACGATCACTCTTCGGGCCCGCAGGTCACGCGCCAGGCGCAATCCGGCGATAACCGCCCGGTATTCGGCCACATTGTTGGTGGCTTTCCCGATTTTCTCCACCCGGGAGGTAAGCTCTTCCCCGGAAGGCAGAAAGGCAATCGCCGCCGCCGAGGCCGGACCGGGATTCCCCCTGGAAGCGCCGTCGGTGTACACGATGAGCTGGGCCACCGGAAGGGAATTCTTTTGTGGCGGGGTGGGCAATGGCATGACCGGGAGGCAGGGATTCTCCTCCGGCGGGGATAGTGACCGGGCCAGCTCCAGCAGGGCTTTTTCCGCTTTTT